>CAYZRZ010000132.1:0-5653 GCA_964480995.1 uncultured Christensenella sp. | reverse complement strand
AAACACGTCTCCGACCGCGTTGACAGCAACAATCGCGCCGACCGTAACGCCTTCCGCAAGGGTGATCGAAGCGGAGCCAAGCCCGCCCGGCTGAGGAATGGCAGAACTGACCAGCTTGCCGACCGTCGCGCCGCAGCCCGCGCCTACCAACCCCTGCTCCATCCCCTTGGCCGCCATCATGGCGGCGGTACGGCCCATGGCCGCGTCGGGATAAATATTGGGTTCCCCGTGCATCAGATCAAACAGCACCGCGCTGGGCACGATCGGTACAAGCGCGCCTCCCATTGAAAGTCCTACGCCTGTCTGCGCAAGATAACGCATGACCCCGTCTGCCGCAGCCAGGCCAAAGGCGCTTCCGCCGGCCAGCACAACGGCATGCACATATTCTACCAGGTTGCCGGGCCTGAGCAGGTCGGTCTCTCTGGTGCCCGGCGCGGCGCCTCGCACAGATACGCCGCCTATGGCGCCATCCTTGGGCGCCATAACCACTGTTACGCCTGTTTTAGCCTTTTCATTTTGCTGCTGACCGACTCGAATGCCATGGACGTTGGTAATATTACCGGGATAAATGCTTGCCATAAAGCGGCCTCCTTACTTCTGAGAGTTATTTGCTCTATTGATCCAGGCGATCAGGTTTGAGATGACTTCGCCGCGGTTGACCTCATTGAACATCTCATGCCGCCCCTTGGGGTAAAGCTGCATCGTCACATCGTTGCAGCCTGCCTTTTTATACTGCGCGGCCACTGTTTTAGGCCCTTGGGCGTTTTTGCCGCCCACCGGGTCCTGTTCCCCCGAGATGAAAAGGATCGGGAGATCTTTGTCCGGCAAAGTCTCCAGCCTTTCCAGCTTCGTTAGTTTTTTTAGGCCGGTGAACATATCATGCATGCCGCGGCCTGTGAACATAAAGCCGCACAGCGGGTCATTGACATACAGATCCACCTGCTTCTCATCCGTGCTGCCCCAATCAAAGGAGGTGCGGTTAGGCCTGAACGGCTTGTTATTTTTGGCAAAAGCCAGATTATGAAGAAGCTTGGAGGGTCTTTTTGCCCCGCCCAGAGCGCAAACCGCTCCGGCCAAGGGGATCGCCGCATTCAGCATAGGAGCCGCCATATAGGTGGTCCCGCTGAGCACCAGCCCGTCCAGCCCCTTGCCGCCATACTGCAGCAGGTATTCACGCGCCAGAAAGCTGCCCATGCTGTGACCGAGCAGAATATGACGGCTGTCGGGATAACGCTCCTTTAGCAAACAGTGCACATGATGCACATCATCGATCAGCTTCTGCCACCCATCCTGAGGGGCAAAGTAACCCAGCTTCTCCTTTGGGGTATCGGGTCCATGGCCCAGATGATCATGGCCGGCTGCGGCAATGCCTGCCGCGGCCAGCGCCTCCGCCAGGGGATAGTAACGGGCATAATGCTCCGCCATGCCGTGAACGATCTGCACGACAGCAGAGGGTTTCCCTTCAGGCTCATGCAGGCGCAGTTTTCTGCTGCCGCCTCCGGCAGACGTGAAAGACAGTTCCCTCACATTCATCCCTCCTTAGCTTAAGGCTGATACAGCCCCACCTTCTTGTACACCTTGCGCAAGGTGCGCTGGGCTATGGCCTGCGCGCGTCCCGCGTTATGCTTGAGCGTCTCTGACAGATAGACCTTATCCTTGATAAGCTGATCAAACTCAGCGCGGATAGGCCGGATATGCTCGATCACCGCCTCCGCCGTTCTTTCTTTGAGAACGCCGTAGCCCCGGCCCTGCATTTCACTGCAGATCGTTTCAACGCTTGCCGCGCTGACCGCGGACAGAATATTCAGCAGGTTGCTGACGCCGGGCTTATTGTCAAGATCAAAACGGATCTCCGCCTCGGAATCCGTCACCGCGCGGCGGAACTTCCGCCGGATGGCCTCCGGGCTGTCCAGCAGGGCGATGTAGCTGTCTTCCGCCTCCGACTTGCTCATCTTGCGCTCAGGCTCCGTCAGGCTGAGAATTTTAGCCGTCGCCCTGGGGATATAGGGTTCCGGAATCACGAAGGTATCGCTGTACAGACCGTTGAAGCGCGCGGCAATATCGCGCGACAGCTCAAGATGCTGTTTCTGATCAGCCCCTACAGGCACCAGATTGGTCTGGTACAGGAGAATATCAGCGGCCATCAGCGCGGGATAGGTAAACAGGCCCGCGTTGATGTTGTCCTGGTGGCGGGATGATTTATCCTTAAACTGGGTCATGCGGCTCAGTTCGCCCATGTAGGTATAGCAGTTCAGTATCCAGGCAAGCTCCGCGTGTTCGGGTACATGGCTTTGGCAAAAGATGATATTCTTTTCAGGGTCCAGGCCGCAGGCAATATACAGGGCCGCCAGCTCCAGCGTCTGCCGGCGCAGATCGGCCGGCACGCGCCTGACGGTCAGGGCATGCAGATCCACCACGCAATACAGGCAGTCATAATCCTTTTCAAGCAGCGTAAAGTTGCGGATCGCCCCGATATAGTTGCCCAAAGTAATGCTGCCAGAGGGCTGGATACCCGAGAAGATCACCGGTTTTCTGGTCGTTTGCTCACTCATTGCACTATGTCCCTTTTTATAGCTTCATTTCTTTTTTGACTGCTTCAAAGCAGCCAACGGCAAAGTCAAGGTCTTCTCTGCTGTGCGCCGCGCTGACCTGTGCGCGGATGCGCGCCTTGCCCTGGGGAACCACCGGGTAGGAGAAAGCCACCACATATACGCCCTTATCAAGCATACGCTGGGCAAATTCCTTGGCAACATGCGCGTCGTAGAGCATCACAGGCACAATGGGATGCTCCCCCTTTGGCACGTCAAAACCCGCCTTCTCGAGCTTCGCGCGAAAATAGGCCGCGTTTTCGTGCACCTTATCACGCAGGGAAGTATCAGCCTCCAGCATATCAATGGTCTTAAGCGTCGCCGCGCAGATGGCGGGCGCCAGCGTATTGCTGAACAGATAGGGGCGGGAGCGCTGGCGGAGCAGGTCCACGATGGGCTTGCAGGCAGCCGTAAAGCCGCCGGACGCGCCGCCCATAGCCTTTCCGAAGGTGCCTGTGATGATATCCACCCGGCCCATCACCCCGCAGTGCTCATGGGTACCGCGCCCCGATATGCCCATAAAGCCGGTCGCGTGGCTGTCGTCCGCCATCACCAGCGCGTCATATTCCTCGGCCAGATCACAGATCTCATCCAGCTTGGCGATATAGCCATCCATGGAGAATACGCCATCGGTGACGATCAGCCGGATACGGGCATCCTGGGTATCCCGCAGGTGCTGCTCCAACTCCTTCATGTCGCTGTTTTGATAGCGAAGACGCTGCGCTTTGCACAGGCGAACGCCGTCAATAATAGAGGCATGGTTAAGCGCGTCCGAGATGACCGCGTCCTCTTGGGAGAGCAGCGTTTCAAACAGTCCGCCGTTTGCGTCAAAGCAGGATGAATACAGGATAGCGTCCTCCATCTGCAAAAAACCGGCAATACGCTGCTCAAGCTTTTTATGGATATTCTGGGTGCCGCAGATGAAGCGTACGCTGGACAGGCCGAAGCCCCATTCATCATAGCTGGCCTTTGCCGCCTCGATCAGCTCCTGATTGGCGGAAAGACCTAAATAGTTGTTGGCGCACATATTAAGCACGCCCTGCGCGGTCAGGGTGGAAATGCGCGCACCCTGAGGAGTGGTAAGTACCCGTTCATCCTTGAATGTGCTGGATTGCCTGATCTCATCCAGCGTCGATTCAAAATAGCTCAGCGCCTTCTTCATTTCCCGCTCCCCCAATCCAGGATGATCTTGCCGGAGTTGCCGGTTGACATGATGTCAAAGGCCTCCTGAAATTGCGTATAGTGGAAACGGTGGGTGACCAGTTTCTTCAGATCCAGCCCCGATTCCACCATAGCCCCCATCTTGTACCAGGTCTCATACATGCGGCGTCCGTAAATGCCCTGCAATGTCAGCCCCTTCAGGATGATCCTGTCCATATCCAAAGGTACGCTGCCGCCGAACAGTCCCAGCAGCGATATCTTGCCGCCGTTTCGCATGACGGACAGCATCTGATCAAAGGCGCTGGCCGCTCCTGACATTTCAAGCCCCACGTCAAAGCCCTCGACCATGTGCGAAGCCTGCATCACATCTTCAATCTTTTCACGGGTTACATTAACAGTCGCAGTCGCGCCAAGCTCTTTAGCCAGGTTCAGCCGGTAGTCGTTCACATCGGTGATGACGACATGGCGCGCGCCCGCGTGGCAGCAGATGGCCGCCGCCATGATGCCAATGGGTCCCGCGCCCGTGATCAGGATATCCTCCCCGATCAGGTCAAACATCAAGGCTGTATGGGTCGCGTTGCCCAGCGCGTCAAAAAAGGAGACGATTTCCTCATCGAGATCTTCGCTGATGGGGATGCAGTTGGACGCGGGAATGCACAGGTACTCGGCAAAAGCGCCGTCCCGGTTGACGCCCACGCCCTTTGTGTACTTGCACCACTGCGCGTTGCCCGCGCGGCAGTTGCGGCATACACCGCAAACGATGTGGCCCTCGCCCGATACGCGCTGGCCCGCCTTCAGCTTCTTGACAGATGCGCCGAGTTCGGCGATCTCGCCGACATACTCGTGACCGATGACACGGGTCGGTTCAATGTGCTTCCGGCTCCAGGCATCCCACTTATAAATATGCAGATCTGTTCCGCAAATAGCTGTTTTACGGATCTTGATCAGCACCTCATCGTCACGGGGTACTGGCCTCTCCACCTGAATAAGTTCCAGGCCGGGAGCGGCCTTTGTTTTGGCAAGAGCATCCATCAACATCATGATACCACCCTTCTATGCTTTATTCATGGCTCCAACAGATTCTCAAGTTCCTCCGGGGTGTAAGTAAAAACGGCCATTTCTTCCCCCGGCCCGAGAAGACCGGGCTGCAGATAAAAGGCAATGTTCCCCTGTTCATCCGCGTAAAAATGTGTCTCCGGGAAAAACTCGGCCGACAGCAGGTCAAAGCTCATATCTTTTCTGACAGCCGAATCCCCGGCCTTCATCCGCTCCTCGATCTTCCGCCATATATCCTTGATAACGATGCCGGCAATTTGGCTTGAGCTTTCACCTATCTCACGGGCCAGGCCGCGCAGTGTAAGCGATTCTCCCGTATACTGGCCGGACACCGCGAACACGGCCGATTGAAGCGAGAGAACCTCTTTTCCTTCAGACAAGGTGCCGCGGCGGAGCAAAAAGCTGAAGAATTCATCATTGTTGCAGGTAATTTCATAGCGATCGGTGATTTCATTCTTTCCGTCACCGGGCATATCGGCTGTGAACATCGGAATCACAAGGTTGACCATTTCACCGATGGCGGTATCAAAATAATGATTCAATTCCTCGCTCAGCGTGTCGCTGCCGCCGACCTCAGGAACCGTATAGGCATAATAGTAAATCCAGGCGTTGCGGTCGGGGAACCATTCCTCTCCCCGGGTCCAGGTGACATCAAGAGCGGCAGAAGCTGAAAGCGCGCAAAGCAACAGCACCATCAGGACACACGCAAAACGCTTCATCAAGTCCTACCTCAGGTTCCCAGCTTGCGCACATAGGCCGCCGCCGAGAAAGCCGCGATGTTCCCGTCGCCCACCGCCTTAGGGGCCTGCATCGGAGCGCCCAGGATGTCGCCCGCCGCGAACACGCCC
>CAYZRZ010000131.1:0-5796 GCA_964480995.1 uncultured Christensenella sp. | reverse complement strand
CCCCACCTCGACCGCCATCTTCAAAGCCCTGATCGCGATCAAGGCAGGCAATGCCCTGATCATCTCCCCCCACCCCGCCGCGATCAAATGCATCGGGGAAACAGTGCACGTCCTCAACGAGGCCATCCGCAAAGAGGGCGGCCCGGAGGGGCTGATCGGCATGATGACTCTGCCCACCCTCGTCGGCACGGCGGAACTGATGAAGCTGAGCAACATGATCCTGGCCACGGGCGGTTCCGCGATGGTCAAGGCGGCGTATTCCTCCGGCACTCCGGCGCTTGGCGTCGGCCCCGGCAATGTGCCCGCTTTTATCGAGCGCACCTGCGATATCCCCGCAGCCGTGCGGCGCATCATGGCCAGCAAGACCTTCGACAACGGCACCGTCTGCGCTTCCGAGCAGGCGATCATAACAGAGACCTGCATCCGCGACCAGGTGATTGCGGAATTCAAAAAGCAGGGCGGCTATTTCGTATCAGGCGAGGAAGAGAAAAAGCTGGCCGCGGTCATCATGCGGCCGGGCAGCGACACCGTCAATCCCCGCATCGTCGGACGCAGCGCCCTGGATATCGCCGGGATGGCAGGCATTCAAGTGCCGCAGACCACGCGCGTGCTCCTGTGTCATCAGGAGCACGTTGGCAGGGAGTATCCCTTCTCCATCGAAAAACTATCTCCTATCCTGGCCTTCTACACCGAGCCTGATTGGCAGCGGGCCTGTGAGCGCTGCATGAAACTGATCCGCTTCGCGGGCTTGGGCCACAGCTGCGCGATCCACACCGAAAACCCCGAGCTTGTGCGCGCCTTCCTGCTCAAAAAGCCGGTCTCACGCCTGCTGATCAATACCGGTTCCACGCAGGGCGGCATAGGCGCCAGCACGGGCATCATGCCCTCGCTGACGCTGGGCTGCGGGGCGGTCGGCGGGTCCGCCACCAGCGACAACGTCACGGTGCATCACCTCTACCAGGTGCGCCGGGCTGCCTGGGGCCTGATCGAGCCGGAGGATGCCGAGGATGGCCGGGCATTCGCGCCCGCCCCTGCCTATGCCCCGGAGCACCGCGGAGAAAGCCTCAGCGAAGCTCAGCGCGAACAGATCGTTGAAGCCGTGCTCCGCCAGATAAGGCAAGGATCTTAATCAAGCAATACATAATACAGGAGGAAAGAAATGAACCGTGATAGGATGGCCCTGGGTATGGTGGAAACAAAAGGTCTGGTCGGCTCGATCGAGGCGGCGGACGCGATGGTCAAGGCGGCCAACGTCTCCCTGATCGGCAAGGTGCACGTAGGCGGCGGACTGGTCACCGTGATGGTGCGCGGCGATGTAGGCGCCGTCAAAGCGGCGACGGACGCGGGCGCGGCAGCCGCCCAGCGCGTCGGCGAATTGATCAGCGTGCATGTCATCCCCCGTCCCCATGATGAACTGGAAAGCATTCTGCCCCATTTGGACTGAGACTGTCCGGAATAGCAAAGTCATTCTCCTCGTGAAGGGAGTTGTTTTATCATGCGCTACATCACCGAAGCCGAGCTGAGGGAACAGTTTTCAAGCGGCCTTCCGGCAAGCTATGAGCTGCCTTCAGGCTGCATGCTGACGCCCTCCGCCCGCCAATACCTGATGGACCTGAAGCTGTATCAGCAGGGTACCGGGCGTCTGGGGCCGCGGGCAGCTCACGACTCCTCAAAACCGGAGCATATGACCCACTTGAACAGCCGGGAGCTGGTATCAAAAGCCCATCCCGGCATCGCCCTGCGCGGCAAGCTGGATACACTGGAGGCGGAGATCCTGATCCTGATGATCACCTGCCCGCCCTCCTTCTCAGGGCCCCTGCGGGACGCGCTGCAGCTGGCCCGCGAGGTGCTGGCCGCCGATGTGAAGGACTCCCCCCTTCCGCCGTGGACACTGGACGGCATGACGGCAGAGGAAGTACGCGCAAGCTCCCATCATCCGGAGCGCTTCGGGCTGTCCGGCCATATCCTGCCGGCACCTGAGCAAGGCCTGTTCGCGGCGCAGCTCAACCGCCTGCGCGCGCTGGCCAGAGAGACGGAGCTGGCCGCCATCGCTGCCTGGCGGCAGAAAGACAGTATCCGTCACGAAGATGCTTTGCTGGCGCTCAACAGGCTGTCCAGCTACTTTTATGTTCTCCAGCTGCGCGCGGCGCAGCAAGGATAGGAGGCGCTATGCAACAGGATATCAATGCCATCATCGAAGCCGTGCTCTCAAGGCTGGAGGCGGAGCACCAGCCGCACGCGCCTTCATCCTCTGAAGACATACCGGCTGAGATATCGGCCCGGCACGTCCACCTGTCCAAGGAGGATCTGCTGGAGCTGACCGGTGCCTCGGATCTTGTAAACAGCCGCTCCATATCGCAGCCGGGCCAGTACCTGTCCTCCCTGCGCGTCAGGCTGATCGGCCCCAAAGGGATGATCGATAACGTAGCGGTGCTGGGTCCTCTGCGTAAACAGACGCAGGCGGAAGTCTCCGCGACCGACGCGCGCGAGCTTGGCCTTCAGGCCCCCGTCCGGCTCTCGGGTGACCTGAAGGACGCTGCCCAGATCCATATCCAGGCAGGCGACAGGATCATCTGCCGCAAAGCCGCCATTATCGCCAAGCGCCACCTGCATGCCACGCCGCAAGACGCGCAGCGGCTGGGGATCACGGACGGCCAGGAACTGTCCATCCGCCTGGCGGGCATCAGGCCGCTGATCCTTGAAGGGGTCGTGGTCCGGGTCAGTCAGACGTCCGCTTTGGCCCTGCATATTGACACCGATGAGGCCAACGCCGCGGGCATCGGCAAAGACGCGGTCTGCCGCATCGCCGGGGTAAATATTGCCGCGCAAACCCGGGATCAGCCTTCCTGTGCTCCGTCAGACAGCGGAGCATACAGCTGTCCGGATCGCCTGATCACCGAGCGGCACGTCAAGGGGTTCAAGCTAGAAGGCGTACGCGCCCTCAAGCGCCTGCCGGGTCAGCTGATCACGCCGCTGGCCCGCGATACACTGAAAGCCTGCGGCATCACACTGGAGGAATAGCCAGATCATCGCATAAGCGGCGGCACCATTTACTGGAATATAGAACAAGGCCGGAGCTTTCTCTGTTAACACAGCGGAAGCTCCGGTCTTGCGTATACCCCGCGCCCAGCCAGCCGGCGGGGCAGAAATGAAAATCTGCTTTAATGAACCTCTTTGGGCTTTACAAACCTGACGATCAGGGCGCTGATCTCATACAAAACAAGCAGAGGAATCAGCAGAAGTGTCTGGCTCACGATATCGGGCGGGGTCAGGATAGCCGCGACAACAGCGGCGGACAATATGAAGTATTTGCGGCTTTTGTTCATGCCGGCGCCTGTCACTTTGCCGTTTTTCGCCAGCAGCCAGACGACTATGGGCAGCTCGAACATCAGCCCGAATGGCAGCAGAAAACCCAGAACGAAGTTAAAGTAGTCGTTCACGGACCACATGGCCTCCGCCACCCCGTGACCCGCCTCATAAAACAGATCGATCGCCAGCGGGAAGACAAACAGGTAAGCAAACACAATGCCAACGGCAAACAGCAGCAGCATGGACAGGAAGATCAGCCAGAACCCGCGCTTTTCCTGAGGGTAGAGGGCCGGCGCCGCAAAATCCCATATCTGGTAGATGATCATGGGCATTGAGCAGATCAGGGCTGCCACCAGGCAGACCTTCATCTGCATCACAAGGGATTCGGATACTTTGGTGGCGATCACATCAATGCCGCGGGCAACCAGCGGGCGCAGCAAAAAGACCGCCAGCTGCGAACTCATCTGATAGAACATAGCGGCGAAGACAACAGCTATTGTCGCCGTGATGATGATCAGCATCCGCCGCAGCGCATGCACATGTTCGATCAGCGCTTCTTTTCTCAGGCGCCTGATCTGATTGTCGGCCGCGTTTGATTCAGCCATAGGGATCAGGCCTTATCTTCCCCGTCTTTATTGCCTTCCTTGGCCTTTTCCTCGCCGGGGGTTACTTCCTTCTTAAATTCTCGGATGCTCTGCCCCAGAGCCTTTCCCACGCCGGCAAGCTTGCCGCCGCCGAATAAAACCAGCGCCAATACAAGGATCAGCAGAATTTCCGTAGGACCAATACGCATCTTGTTTCCTCCTTATGGATCATGTCACCGTTGCTGTCAGCGGTCAACCGGGGGCTTTTTGATACGGGACGCCTGCTCGGCATCCCGAACGGTTTTTTCGGTATCGCGCTGGATCTTGCGCAGTTCGACGCTGGGATCAGCCTGGCGAATGGTTTTATCCATGTCGCGCTTCACTTCCATCAGCTCGTCCGCCGTTTCATCAAGCCCCATTTCGCTCTTAAAATCGCTGTACATCTGCTTTGCCATCCTGACCCAGCGGCCCAGCGTGCGGGCCACCTTGGGCAAATCCTTCGGCCCCACGACAATAAAAGCGACAAGAAGGATGACAATCAGCTCAGAAAAACCGATGTTGAACACTGCAGTCACCCTCCTTACATGTGGCAATTATATCAGCGCCCTTGTCTCCTGTAAAGCGCAAATATGTGAGTATATGCACATAACACAGCGAAATTGACTTCAATAAGGCAAAATCAATCAGGGGACGGATCACGCGGCCGGCGCTCCTGTGCTATAATCCACAGGAGAAAAATGAGGGAGGCAGGCAAGATGTACTCAACTCACCCACCGGCGGTATCCTTCAGCGCCTTTTCAGGAACAGGGAAAACCACGTTGATAGAGCGGCTGATTCCGGTGATGAACGCGCGCGGGCTGAAACTGGGCGTGATGAAACACGACGCGCACCGCTTTGAGATCGACAAGCCGGGCAAGGACAGCTATCGCTTCAGCCACGCCGGCGCCCTGGTCACCGCTGTCGGTTCCTCCGAGATGACTGCCTTTATAGAGCGCCGCCCGCTCAGCCCGAGCGAGATCATCACGAGGATGAAGGGCGTTGACCTCGTATTGATCGAGGGCTACTCCGGCTTTGACTGCCCCGCCATTGGCATTGAGCGCGCGGCGACCGGGCAGGGGCTGCGCGGAAAGCCGGGCGATTACGCTGCCATTGTGACCGACGCGGGCGCCTATCCCGGCATCCCCTGCTTCTCTTTTGAGGATATTGAGCCGCTGGCCGGCTTTATTATGGGCCTGTGCGTCACAGCGGGTTAGTTTTTGCTAATTTTTTGCTGAAGTCCGGATTTTGCGCCAAAATTAGTGAAAAAAGAACTTAACCGCTCTTGTCCCCGCTTTCACATTGTGCTATGATATCCGCGAAAAGAAGTTCTCCGAGTTCACGTGGCCCTTGAGGTCTATGGAACCATTGGGGGGAGCGAGCAATCACTCACCCTGCCTTTTGCAAAGGAGATACGGCTGTACCGGAAGGTTTGCTGTGTCTTCTTTTATATTTGGCGCAAACGCGCACTAACAGGAGGTCGACTCACTATGTCTAAGAGCTTGATGAACCGTGAGTATACCCGGCGTGAGTTTATGAAGATGACGGCCAAGGGCCTGGCAGGCGTCAGCCTCTCGGGTTCGATGCTTTCTCTGCTTGGCTGCACGCTGGCGCAGGCTGAACAGGTTCAACTCTACCCCAACGCGGAATTCTTGCTGGTGTTCAACCCCGCCCGCTGCACCGGCTGCCAGCGCTGCGAGGCAAACTGCACCCTGGCCAATGACGGCGTAGCCCAGCCCTACATGTCCCGCATCCATGTGCGTGACTACGCGCAGTTCGGCGGCAAGGTCACGGTTGACTATCTGGACGGTCAAGGCATTTTCGGCAACTGGTCCATTCCGGCGGAAACCTGCCGCCAGTGCAAGGA
>CAYZRZ010000130.1:0-5927 GCA_964480995.1 uncultured Christensenella sp. | reverse complement strand
GTACCTTTTCTTACAGCAGTATCTGCTTCATCCTCAAATTGATGTTTTCACACTAAGACCCTCCCTTTTTGGTACGGGTCTATTGTAGAACCGATAGAGACATTATGCAAGGCGACGCTTCGCCTCCATTTCGGCTTTTGCCGGCGTATCTCCGTCACTCCCCAACCGTTCCCCAATCGCTTCCCAATCGTCCCCCATTGCTTCCCGGCCATTCAGCATTCAGCATTCAGAATTCAGAGTTTTTCCTCCGAAAACCCCATCTCAAAAAGCCGCCCCATATCCGTCCAGGCCTGATCCCTCGTGCGGTCATTCATGACGATGGCCAGGAGGAGCTTGCCGTCCTTCTGCGCGCAGCCGACATAGCAAAAGCCTGCCGCCCTTGTATAGCCGCTCTTGATGCCGAAGGCCTCCCTGTAATAAAAGGGGGAAGCGGGATCAAGCAGTTCGGTGTTCACCTTGATGGGCAGCTCTTTGCGCAGGCTGGTTTTTTGCATGGTATATTCCGTATGGCTGATGATCTCGCGGAAGGTTTCGTTTTTCATGGCGGTGATGGCCAGGCGGGCCATGTCCGCGGCGGTGGTGTAATGCTCCTTGTCGTGATAGCCGTGGGGGTTGACGAAATGGCTGCCCACCATGCCCAGCTCCCCGGCCTTTTCGTTCATCCGCTGGGCGAATTTTTCGATGCTGCCCGAATGCAGCACGGCGATGGCGTTGGCCGCGTCGTTGCCGCTTTTGAGCATCAGGCCGTACAGCAGGTCGCGCAGGGGCATCTGTTCACCGTAGAAAACGGGCACCTGCGAGCTATCCGAAGGGATATCCCGGGCCTGCCGGGGGATGGTGACCAATCGGTCCGGGTCCATTGATTCCAGCGCCAGCAGCAGGGTCATGATCTTGGTGGTGCTGGCGGGATACACGCGGGCGTTTGCTTCCTTTTGCAGCAAAATGGTTCCCTCATTCATATTGATCAGGATCGCGGCCCTGGCGTAGAGGTCGTCCGCGGTGAGGGTCTGGGGCTTTTCGTCATCAAAGTTGTGCGGCACGCGGATATTGAGCCCCTTCATATCGCCGGCCAGGTATTTGCGGGTGACCGGGTCGGCGATGCCGTTTTGTACAGCGTCCGCTATGCCGCTTTGTACCAGAATACCCTGAAAATCGCGGATGGCTTGCTCTGTCTTTTTGCCGTACGCCCCGTCAGGCGCGTCGTCCAGCAGGCGCAGGTCATACAAGACGCTCTGCAGGTCGCTCACTCGGGGGCCCTGATCGCCCGATTTCAGGTTGAGCAGCTCGCCCGCCGCTTCGTCGTCGTACAGCAGGCGCTGTGTCTCTTCCCCCGCCCGGCCGTCCGCCGTGACCTGATAACCCTTTGACAGCAGGTGCTGCTGGAAGCTCAGCACGGCCTGCCTGGTCTGCTGGCCGAAGATGCCGTCGGCCTTGCCGGGCAGCAGCTTCAGCGCGATCAGCCGCTGCTGCAGGGTCTTGACGGCTTCTCCGCGGCTTCCAAGGGACAGCTCGGTGAAGGGCTGGGCCGCCCGGGCGGGGAGACAGGCCGCCAGCAGGCAGAGGATCAGCAGGGCGGGAATCAATCGTCGCATCGGCGAGGCTCCTTTCGGCAGGGAAACTTGGCTTGATAAGATTATACAACGCCGCGCAAGGGCGGTTTCATGCCCCGCGGCGGAAAACTTCCTCGCCCGCGCGCATCATGTCCCCACACTGTATAACGCAGGAATGAGGGCAAAGGGATCGTAAACTGCAGAAATTATTATCTTTTTTCAATAGGATCCATTGTTTTGAATAAATATGGTGGAAATGTTGCCGTTTTGTAGGTTGACAAACCCCCCGTCCTCTCCTACAATGCGCTCAAGTGCATAGTTCCTTGGAAGGATAGAGGCGTGGGTACATGAGTACACGGAGAGGAGCCGTCGGGCGGCGAAGATCCTCCGGAGAAAGGGAAACCACCGAAAGGCAGAGCGCGCCGGCGCGAACCCTTGGATAAGGGGAGAACATCCACTTGTCTGTCACAGCACGATGCTGTGGAGCGCTATCGCCAGCTGTTTCATGATTTCATGGGCGGGGAAGCGCAGCGGCTTCCACGCCCATGAAATTTTACGGAGGTAGAGTCACATGAGGAAGATCCTGGCAGCGACACTGGTAATGATGATGGCCCTGATGGGCATGATGTCGACCGCGGCGGCCGCGGAGCTGCCCGTCCTGCGCGTAGGCATGGAATGCGCCTACGCCCCCTATAACTGGACCCAGGCGGAGCCCAGCGAGTACGCGGTACCGCTGGCCGCGGGCGGCTATGCCGACGGCTACGATGTGCAGGTGGCCCGCTACCTGGCAGAGCAGCTGGGCATGCAGCTGGAAATCGTGAAGACGGAATGGGACGGCCTGATCCCGGCCCTCACCAGCGGCACCGGCAAGATCGACGCCATTGTCGCCGGCATGAGCCCGACGGCGGCCCGCCGCGAGGTGGTGGCCTTCACCGAGCCCTACTATGAAAGCGATGTGGTGGTGGTGGTGCGCAGGGACGGCCCCTTTGCCAACGCGACGAGCATTCAGGAACTGGCCGGGGCCAGGATCACGGGGCAGCTCAATACCTTCCACTATGACCTGATCGAGCAGATCGAGGGCGTGGACCGCCAGGTGGCGATGGGCGACTTCCCGGTGATGGTGGCGGCCCTGTCCGGCGGGCGCATTGATGGCTATATCAGCGAGCGGCCCGGCGCGATGTCCGCCGTGGCAGCCAACCCGGCCCTGAGCTACCTGGTGTTTGAAGAGGGCAAGGGCTTCCAGATCGATCCCGAGGAGACGATCATCTCTGTCGCCGTCCGTCAGGACAGCCCGCTGCTCGAGCAGATCAACGCGGCACTGGCGGGGCTGACGGAAGAAGCAAGGCTTGAGCTGATGACCCAGGCGCTGGAGCGCCAGCCCGGCGAAAACTGATAAGAAGCAATAGGGTGGGGCCGCTTCGGCGGTCCCACCCTATTGATCGGCCTGACCGGCCGTGAGGGATAGCGGGGGATGCGGCTCTGCGCGGAGCCGTATCCCCTTCCTCCCCCTATCATGAATACCTGACAGAGATGAATTGAGGAAAGTACCTTGCAAAAGAGTTTTTTTGATTGGGTCACGATGCTGGTCGGCAAATACGGCGAGATGTTTATCCAGGGGGCGGGCGTCACGCTGATGATCGCCCTGGTGGGTACGATCTCGGGATTTGTGATCGGCCTGGGCGTGGCCATCGCGCGCACGGCAGAGCTTTCCCCTCAGTCGGGCCGCCTGCCCCGCGTCCTGCTCAAGGCCGCCAAGGGCCTGCTGACCGCCTATATCGAGATTTTCCGCGGCACGCCGATGATCGTGCAGGCCATGGTGGTCTATTACGGCGCGCTGGAGTACCTGGGGCTGGATATCCCCGCGATGAGCGCGGCTTTCCTGGTGGTCTCTGTCAACACGGGGGCCTACATGGCGGAGATACTGCGCGGCGGCATCCTCTCGGTGGACCCCGGCCAGAAGGAAGCGGCCATCGCCGTGGGCATGACGCACTGGCAGCTGATGACCAGCGTGATCCTGCCGCAGGCTGTGCGCAATACCCTGCCATCGGTGGGCAACGAGTTTGTGGTCAACATCAAGGATTCCAGCGTGCTCAACGTCATCTCGGTGACGGAGCTGTATTTCACGGCCCGCTCGGTCTCGGGTACGCACTACAAGTACTTTGAGGTGTTCTTCATCATTTCGGTGATCTATTTCATCCTCACCTTCACCATCACGCGCCTGCTGCGCCTGCTTGAAAAGAAGCTGAGCGGCGGGGACAGCTACACCATCTACGGCTCGCAGACAGATCATAAAGCCGAGATCAAGGTTGGGGGGGAAGGATGAGCATGCAAGGGATTATACGCGCTGAGGGGATCAAAAAGAGTTTCGGCAGCCAGCAGGTGCTGCGCGGCATCGATTTTTCCGTGGATCAGGGAGAGGCGGTCTGCCTGATCGGCCCCTCCGGCTCAGGCAAGAGCACGCTGCTGCGCTGCATCAATTTGCTGGAGCGCCCCACCGAAGGACGGGTGCTGTTCCGCGGTGATGATATTTCCTCGCTGCCCGCGGCGCTGCTGCATTCAAAGGTGGGCATGGTGTTCCAGCAGTTCAACCTGTTCAGCAACATGACGGCCTTCCAGAACTGCGTGGCCGGCCAGCGCAAGGCGCTGCGCCGCAGCCAGAAGGAGAGCGAACAGAAGGCCGCCTATTACCTGGAACAGGTGGGCATGCTGCCCTACCGCGACGCGCGGCCCGCGCAGCTGTCAGGCGGGCAAAAGCAGCGCGTGGGCATCGCCCGGGCGCTGTGCATGGACCCGGATGTGCTGCTGTTTGACGAGCCGACCAGTGCCCTGGACCCGGAAATGGTGGACGAGGTGCTGCGCGTGATGGCGGATCTGAAAAAAGGCGGCCTGACCATGCTGATCGTGACCCATGAGATGGCCTTCGCCAGGGACGCCGCCGACCGGGTGATCTTCATGGATGACGGCATGATCGTCGAAGACGGCAAGCCCAAGGATATCTTTGAGGCGCCCAGGCATGAGAGAACCGCCGCGTTTTTGAAGAGGAGCCTCAGGGCGTTATAATCCCATTCTCTTCCGTGTATTCCGTGTGTTCCGTGGTTGGTCGCTTCCATTGCAATGGGTTATGAACCACGGAACACACGGAATAAATGAGGACATGGGAATGCGCCCCATTCTCTGATATAATGCTGTTTATTCAGCGCGGATGAAGCTGATGATTTTTGTTTCGTTTGCCGGGGATACCGGCTGAGAGGGGTACAGGTGTACATTTCCAAAAAGGACGCGCTTACCTGGTTTGAATTCTTTTCCATGCTGCCCGAGGGTGAGGAGCTGCTCATTTGGCAGCAGGAGATCGTCTACGCGGCGCTGTCACAGATCGAGGAAGCGGTGGATGCCCGGATGGACAGCCTCCTTTTAGATATCCCGGGGCTTAAAACCATCGAAAACCGAAGCTTCTATGTCGGCGACGGCGGCAAGTTCCCGGGGGGCTGCCTCTCCTGCCTGTGCGGCACGGGGCTCTCCGCTATCCGCAAGACCAACCGCTGCAACATCGAGTGCAAGTTCTGCTATAACTACGGGGAGCTGGACCAGATCCCGCCTGTGGGCGAAGGCATGTGGGAGATCGGCGGCACCAAGTACCGCGAGGCGGATCTGGAGATGCTGCTGAGCATCCAGAAAAAGCCGACTGGCGTCTCCTACGTCTACCTTGAGCCTTTTATGGAGATCGAAAAATATTACAGCGTCGTGCGCGTTTTTAAGAAAGCGGGCATCCACCAACACCTCTATACCAATGGCCTGCTGGCTTCTGAAGAATCGTTAAAGGCGTTGGGCGAGGCGGGGCTGGATGAGATCCGCTTCAACCTGGGCGCTTCCGGCTGCCATGACCGCGTGATCGGCCTGATGCGCGCGGCCAAGAGATATATCCCCTCGGTGGGCATTGAGACCCCGATGACGCCCGAGTTTTTCGCCGCCTTTAACGAAAAAAAGCAGGCGATACTCGATACAGGCATTGACTTCATCAACTGCGCCGAGCTGCACCTCAACCCCAACAACATTCAAAACTACGATGGCGAGAACATGTACATGTACCGCCAGGGCTATATCTCCCCGACCTTCAGCCGGGAAATTTCCATGCGGATGATGAAGATGGGGGCAGAGGAGGGGTGGCCCATCGTGGTGCACGACTGCTCCAACCGCACCAAGTTCGCCAGGGACCTCAACCTGCGCGCCAAGGAAGGCGGCTGGTTTGGCGCCAGCGCCTACGCCGGCGAGTTCCCCCAGCTGCCATACGGGTGCTTCCTGCCCGTGCTTCGGGATGAAAGCTTTAAGTTCCTCCGGGAAGAGCCGCTGCCGCAGGGCTACAGACCGGGTGACGCGGTG
>CAYZRZ010000129.1:0-5971 GCA_964480995.1 uncultured Christensenella sp. | reverse complement strand
GGTAGCGGTCAAGTTCCATCAGCGCCTCATCCAGCGCCATGCCGCGAAGGTCGCATTCCATCTTGACGCTTCTGTTCATGCCATCTGTTTTAGCGCTGACGGTGGATTTGCTTTTCGGTTTTGGTTTGGCGGGTCTCAGCTGGCTGAGCAGCACCTTCATTTTTATGATACCCGCCTGCACCATCACCTCACCCTTGGAATCCGCAAGCGCCAGAACGGTGGCAACAGCGTTGAGGTGGGGGATCTCAACTGTCTCTCCCACCGATATATCCTCCGGCTTAACATTGGTGGGGGTGGTGTCAAGCGCGATGTCCTCAGCCATTTCACCCTCAAGCCCCTGGAGGCGCCTTTGAAGAGCGTTCAGGTTCTGGGCGGTATCGCCCCCGGATTTTTTCATGAGTTTCAATTCGTCAATGATCGCGGCGCTTTCACGTTTGGCGCGGGCCAGGATACGCCTGGCTTCTTCCTTTGCTTTGCGTTCGGCATCGGCCTTGCCTGACTCAATTTTCCTGTATAGCGCCTCCGCCTCATCACGCAGGCGGACTGTCTGCGCGCTGGCTTCCTCAGCCAAAGCGCGTTCTTTTTGCGCGATCTGCCTGTGATATTCAGCGTTGGCGATCACATCCTCAAATACGATGCTTTCATCGCTTAAAAGCTCCCTTGAGGCATCAATAATACGGTCGGGCAGCCCCAGACGCTTAGCGATTTCAAACGCGTTGGACTTCCCGGGTACCCCGATGGATAACCGGTAGGTAGGTCTCAAGGTAGAAACATCAAATTCAACGCTCGCGTTCTCAATGCCCGGCGTTGATAAAGCATAAGCCTTCAGCTCACTGTAGTGTGTTGTGGCAACCGTGCGCACAGACATTTCTTTCAGTGAGCTCAATATGGCCTGCGCCAGCGCGGCGCCTTCCGTTGGGTCAGTGCCCGCGCCAAGTTCGTCAAACAGCACCAGATCATCACGCTGGACCCACTGGAGGATGCTGACAATGTTGGTCATGTGTGAGGAGAAGGTGGAGAGGGATTGCTCTATGCTCTGCTCGTCGCCAATATCCGCGTAAATGCGATGGAATACGCATACCTCGGTCCCCAGATCAGCGGGCAGATGCAGGCCGCTTTGCGCCATCAGGCTCAACAGGCCGATTGTTTTAAGCGTTACTGTTTTACCGCCGGTGTTTGGGCCGGTAACGATGAGGGTGGTGAACATGTCACCCAGCCATAGATCACAGGGGACCACTTTGTCAGGATCTATCAACGGATGGCGGGCGCGTACAAGGCGTATTCTGCCCTGGTTGTTCAATTTGGGCTGGATGCCGCGCATCAGGCGCGCCAAGGCGCCTTTGGCGAAAATAAAATCCAGCTTGATCAGGATATCAATGTTGTTAAGAAGCGAGTCCGCGCACCCTGCGACCTGAGCCGAGAATTCCGAAAGGATACGCTCGATCTCCTGCTCTTCCTTGAGTGTCCACTGCCGCAGTTCGTTGCCGGCCTCAACAACAGCCATAGGCTCAATGAACAGTGTCGCCCCGGTGGAGGACTGGTCATGTACAATGCCGGGTACATTCTGGCGATACTCCTGCCGCACGGGGATGACATAGCGCCCGTTGCGCACGGTGACAATGGGCTCCTGAAGATATTTTGAATAGGAGGAGCTTTGCGTCATGGTGCGCAGTTTTTCTTTTATGCGGTCATTGCACAGCCTCATCTGTCTTCTGATGGAAGAAAGCTGGAGGCTGGCGTTATCGGCAATCTCTTCTTCCGAGATGATGGCGTCTTTGATGCCGCGCTCAAGAGGATAGTTGGTGGTCAGCGAGCTGCTGAGGCCACGCAATATTGGCGTGTTTTCGTTGTCGCTGTTAAGAGCTGCTTTGGCGGCACTGGCCGCCCGCAGGCAATCCGCGATATCCAGCAGGGCGCGTGTGGAAAGTGTTGCTCCTTTCTGCGACAGACTCAGCCATGGACGAACATCCTTAAAAACGCGCAGAGGGTGATCAGCCCGGCGGCTCAGCACTGTGAGGGCTTCCTGCGTTTCTTCCTGCGCGTGAGCCGCTTGGGACAAGGTGTCCAGCGGCAGAAGCTCAAGGCAAAAATCGCGGCCAGGCTCCGTCAGCGCGCAGCCCGCGAGCTGATCGCGAATTTTTGTAAACTCAAGGACCCTTAGCGCTTTTTCCTGCAAAAAAGCAGGGATTTTGCTATCGTTTTGCATGGATTATAGGACTCCTTCATCAAATCGTCCCGTGTATAAAGGGATATTCGCCGCGGGGGAGGTATCTCGGCCATCCAGCAAGGCGTAGTAGGCTCGGACGAGCGACATCATGCTGTTCTCATCCTCCAGTGTAAAGTCAAGCAGCCAGTGCCTTCCAACGGCCTTCTTATATAAGTGGAGAGGCGTATGAAAAAGCAAGGCGTTCAGGCATCCTTCAAGCAGTCTGACAGGGGAAAGAGGAAAGTGCGCGCCAAGGCGGTCTTTGAGGTACTGACCCTGCGTGCCTTGGCCCGCCTGGCAGAAGCGGCAGCTTGTCTGGCTGCCGGACAAGCCCCTGAAGGTCCTTTCCGGGCAGTGATTAAGCTGCATGATCATCGCCCGGCCATAAACTGGCAGGATGGTTTGAACGGATGCCTGGGCCAGATAGGATATGTCCTGCTTGGAGAGCTCGGTGCTTATTATGACTGCCCGGCAGCCGGCATTGCGGAGCAGTTCCATGCTTTTTGTGTTCCAGGCGGGAATGCCAGGACCGGCCAGAAACTGCCCGGGAAAAAATGTTCCCAGCTGACCGGCGTTATCAAGCATGAGGGAAAGGCCCGCGTGATTCGCCATCTGCATAAGCAGGCTCAAGGTGGTATCGCTTGCCTGCCTTGGCAGACAGAGATAGTCATCGGTACCGAGCGCTTTGCAGTCTTCAGTGAGGGAAGATGCCGTATAATCCTGCGGGCTGTAGAGAAAATGCCGCATACCGAGTTTTCTGAAGGATTCTATCAGGTCTATGCGGCTGCTTCGGACATAGAGGGCGGATTCCTCCGGCGGATAACTGACATGCGCATCATGCCTTGATATATAGGGGAGCGCCGCTTCCCTCTGATGCGCGGCAATATGCGCTTCCTCCATCTTGCTCAGCGCGTCGCGTCTGAGGGCATTGAGTGAAGACATCGGCATAAAGCAGGAATCGGCGGCTCCAAAGACGTAGTTTTCGATCGCAAAAGGGCTTCCGCCTGTCCTTTGAATGGCTTTCAAACTGCTGCTCTGATCCATAACCTGGGAAATGGCGGGCTGCGGCGCTTCACCTGTTACGCTGATGCTTGCTCGGTCACTTGATAAGGTGAGAACAGAGGGTTCATTTGCTTTGACCGCAAGCCTTGCTGTCAGCGGAATGGAGGGCATGGGAGACTCGCAGCTCGCTTTAGCCTGCTCCAGCTGAACAGCATCGGCCAGCTTGAATACCGGGTCTCCAACCCTGGCGCCCTGATGGTGGCGAATGATAGCTTTGCCACCCGCTTCGTACGCGGGACCCGAATAGATCATTTCCTGATCACTCCCGCCGCGGATCTGTAAATGATCCCCGTGGCGCAGCGTGTCGCTTAGTTTTATCTCGCTGAGCATGATTTGGCCCCTGTGTTCAGTGGACGTGATCACGCCAAGCGGCAGTCCATCGTGGGATACGCGGTTTGGGTTGATGAGTTTCGCGTCCGACTGGCCAAAAGCCCAGCCCTGCGTAAAGCCGCCGCGGTTGAATATTTGAAGCAGCGCTTTTCGCTCGGCGGGTAAAGCAGCGCCTTCCCGTCCTTCAAGGACTCTATCCAGGGATTTGCGGTACAGAGAGGTCACAGTGGCGACATATTCCGGGCGCTTGAGCCTGCCTTCGATTTTAAAGCTCCTCACACCGGCGCGCGCCAGATCACCCAGGCTGTCTATCTGCGCCAGATCTCTGGGGGAAAGCCAGGCACCGCGCTGACCTCTGTATTCATAATCCATTCTGCATGGCTGCGCGCAGCGGCCGCGATTGCCGCTTCGCCCGCCGATATGAGAGGAGAGAAGGCACTGGCCGCTGACCGATACGCACTGAGCTCCATGTACAAATACTTCAGTCTCTATTCCCACAGAAGAGACCGCACGGATGGTATCCAAACTGCACTCCCGGGCCAGTACAACACGGCTGACGCCATGATCCTTTAAAAAACGCACGCCAGAAGCGTTATGTATGCTCATCTGCGTGCTGGCGTGCACAGGCATGTTGGGAAAGGACTGTTTGATTAACAGCATCAGGCCCAGATCCTGAACAATCACGGCATCCGTGTTCACGCTATCCAAAAAACGCAGCGCCTGCTCTGCCTGGGGCAGCTCGGTCTGCTTGATCAGGGTGTTGAGCGTGACATAGACTCTTTTGCCATATAGATGAGCGTAACGAATGGCGGCTGACAGCGCCTCTTCATCAAAACCGGCGCTTGCTCTGGCGCCAAAACTGGCAGCGCCGAGATACACGGCATCAGCCCCATTATGTATTGCGGCATAAAATGAGGGCAGATCCCCGGCGGGGGATAGAAGTTCAATCCCGGATTGCGATGTGCTCATGCGCCTCAGTCAACTCCCTGCGAAGGCGTGAATTATCATCCTGCGCTTTGATCAATTCATCCGCCATGGAAAGAGCGGCGGCAATCGCCGCCGTCTCTCGGTCTGTACGGGAAGACACGGCTGCCGCCTCACTGAGCCGCTCATTTAACAAGCTGATCATCCGCTCAATATGCTCTGCCGTACCCAAGGCCGACAGGGTATACCTTTTGCCGGCTATGCGTACTTCCCGTTTTTCTTTATCCACGGCTATTCCCCTTATAGCTTCTGGAAGCTGTAATCAACATCCTCCGTATCCACGCTGATCGACTCGATAACCTGCGGCTCGACAGGCTTATCATTATAATCCCGCTTCACGCTAACTATCCGATCCGCCTCATCCATACCTTCGAGTACTTTGCCAAACGCGGCATATGCGCCATCAAGGTGGGGAGCGTCGGCAGTCATGATGAAAAACTGAGAACCGGCAGAATCTTTACGCTGGCTTCTGGCCATGCTGAGAACGCCGTAAGTATGCTTGATCGGATTTTCAATGCCATTTTGGGCAAACTCACCCTTGATGCAGTAACCGGGGCCGCCGATGCCTGTTCCGGATGGGCAGCCGCCTTGAATCATAAAGCCGGGAATAACGCGGTGAAAAATCAATCCGTTATAAAAACCGCTGTTTGCAAGGGAAATGAAGTTGCCAACAGACTGCGGAGCAATTTCGGGATAAAGCTCCCCCTTCAGTTCTGCGCCGGACTTCATTTTAATTATAAAACGCGGGCGGTTTACCTGATCCATCGTCAATCCCTCCATACATCTTTAGTTGCCTTGTCATGATAGTAGACCCAGGCGTTTTTGTCAATTTATTACAAATTCCTTGAATTTCCGTACAGCACCTGATATTTTGCCTGAATTTCGCGAAAAATGATATTGACAAGCGGGCTTGGAATTGATATTATACAACTCGTCGCTTGTGAGCGGCAGTACCTTCGGGGTGTAGCGCAGCCTGGTAGCGCACGTGCTTTGGGAGCATGGGGCCGGGGGTTCAAATCCCTTCACCCCGACCATTTTCGGGGGAAGGCAAGTATGTGGCCCCGTGGTCAAGTGGTTAAGACATCGCCCTTTCACGGCGGTAACAGGGGTTCGAACCCCCTCGGGGTCACCACTTTTTTTCTCCGCTTTTCTTGTTCCCAGCAGGACTTAGCAATGGGCCTTTAGCTCAGTTGGTCAGAGCGGCCGGCTCATAACCGGTTGGTCCGGGGTTCAAGTCCCTGAAGGCCCACCAATTCGTGGCCCGGTAGTTCAGTTGGTTAGAATGCCAGCCTGTCACGCTGGAGGTCGAGGGTTCGAGCCCCTTCCGGGTCGCCATATGCTGGTGTAGCTCAATTGGCAGAGCAGCTGATTTGTAATCAGCAGGTTGCG
>CAYZRZ010000128.1:0-6001 GCA_964480995.1 uncultured Christensenella sp. | reverse complement strand
CGATCTGCAGGATTTTTTGCTGAAGTATCCCACCATAGCCCTGCGCATGCTGTCTGAGCTGTCCGACCGCCTGGGAACATCCGAAAAGCAGATGGCCAGGTTCGCCACGGAGAAGGCGGAGACAAGGCTGGCGCTGTTCCTGGCGGAATGCCTGGACGGGGCGCAGGACGCAAAGGATATCGAGCTGCCGATGAGCAAAAAGGACCTGGCCTCCTACCTGGGGATCGCGCCGGAAACGATGAGCAGAAAGCTGGCCGAGCTTGAGGATGCCGGGCTGATCAGGCAAAAGACGGGCAGAAGGATCGAGATCCTGGACGCGGACGGCCTGCTGGGGGTATAGATCACCCCTTGTCAGCCGCGAACCAACATAAAAAATGAATAACAGATACAATCTTCAATATACTTGATCAAGGTCAATTCTATTTCTTCCCGCTTCCTGTACGATACAATCAACTTGTGTTACTCCGCAGGATAACGCAAAATTCGACAGGGAAGACGGGAAGAATCATGTTAAAAGAATCGAATTACAATCAAGCGGCAAAGAAGCATATGAAAACGCTGGCGCTGTATGTGCCGGTCGTGGCGCGGGTTCACGGAGAGCATCATCCGGAGTTCCACCGGGTACGTGAGGTCTATGAACAGATTGCGCAGAAAGTAAAAGCCTCGGGCGCGCAAAAGCCTGATCTGAGGGAAGAGTTCCTGCTGCTTCGTGAAATCACGGGACACTATACCGTACCGGATGATGTATGCGAGAGCTATGAGGCCGTGTACCGTTTGCTGGCGGAACTGGACAAAGCCTATGAGGCTTAAGGATAAAGGGAGGAAAGGGGCAGGCACCATGCAGCAGTTCATATTAGGCAAGAAGAATCATATCATGGCTGCGAGCGCCGTGCTGATCATCATCGCCTATACCAGCAAGCTGGGCTTTCACGATGAATCCGCGGCCGTATGGGCATTGACCGCTGCCTCAGTGCTGGGCGCCGCGCCCATCGCGATCCAGGCCTGGCAGGCCCTGAGGGTCAAGGTCATCAGCATTGATGTTCTGGTGACCATCGCTGTGGCCGGGGCCTTCATCATCAAGAACCTTGAGGAATCCGCGATCGTTACCTTCCTGTTCCTCTTCGGGGCTTATCTGGAGCAGAGGACGCTGAAGAAGACGCGCTCCGCCATCAAGGAACTCACTGAACTGGCACCCGAAAGCGCCCTGAAGAGGACAGGAAGCGGTGAGTTTGAGGAAGTCGCGATCGAGGAAGTGGACGCGGGAGACATTCTGCTGGTGAAGACCGGCGCGAAAATACCCGTTGACGGCACCGTGCTCACAGGCGAAGGGCATATCAACGAGGCAAGCATAACAGGCGAGGCGGTTCCCGTGGGCAAAATAAATGGGTCCAATGTCTACGCCGGGACCATCCTGGAAAACGGCACCATCCAGATCAGGGCTGACCGTGTGGGTGAGGATACGACCTTCAGCAGGATCATTGAGCTGGTCGAAGAGGCGCAGGATTCAAAGTCGGAAGCGGAACGCTTTATCGACAGGTTCTCCAGATACTACACGCCGGCGGTTCTGCTGATCTCCCTGATGACTTGGCTGTTTTCAAGGGATATCGAGCTTGCGATCACCATCCTGGTGCTGGGCTGCCCCGGCGCGCTGGTCATCGGCGTGCCGGTATCAAACGTCGCCGGCATCGGCAACGGGGCCCGTCACGGCGTTCTCCTCAAGGGCAGCGAGGTCATCCATGATTTCAGCAGGGTGGATACCATGGTGTTTGATAAAACGGGCACGCTGACTGTCGGTACCCCAAAAGTCGCAGAAAAGATCGTATACGCGGAAAATGCAGAAGAAGTACTTGCGTATCTCGCGAGCGTTGAAAAGGAATCCGATCACCCCCTGGCAAAGGCAATCGTGGAATATATCGGCGATGTCCCGCTGCTTCATGTTGAAAAGACGGATGTCGTCAGGGGCGGCGGCATCACGGCAGTTGCTGGCGGCCGAAGGGTCGCCGTGGGGAACGCTGCCCTGATGAAAAGGGAGCAGGTCCATCTGAGCGAAAGGGCGCGGTCGGATATCGACCGGCTTGAGAAGGGCGGCAGCTCGCTTGTGCTCACAGCGATCGATGGGGAACTCAAGGCCCTGATAGGCGTCCGTGATCAGGTGCGCCCGGGGGTCAGGGAGGATCTGAGCAAGCTGAAAAAGATGGGCGTCAAAAACCTGGTGGTCTTGTCCGGCGATCACCAGAGGACGGTGGATCTGGTGGCGCGTGATCTGGGGCTGACAGAGGCGCACGGTCACATGCTGCCGGAGGATAAAGCCGCGTACATCAAGCGGCTTCAGGAAAAGGACCATATTGTCGCCTTTGTGGGGGATGGCGTCAATGACAGCCCCTCGCTGGCCCTTGCGCAGATCGGGATCGCCATGGGAAGCGGAACGGATGTAGCCATCGAAACATCCGACGTGGTCCTGATGAACTCGGACTTCAGCCGCCTGCCGCACGCCCTGGGCCTGACGAAGGCGACAGCCGTCAACATGCGGCAGAATATCATGGTCGCCGTCGGCGTCGTGCTTGCGCTGCTCGCCGGCGTGTTCTTCAGCGAGTGGATGAGCATGTCAGCCGGCATGCTGGTGCATGAGGCAAGCATACTGGCAGTTATCTTAAACGGCATGAGGCTTCTGCGCTACAAAGTCAGATAAGGGCCGCTATTCTTGACGCCGGTCAATGCACCGGGCATCATGCCGGCGTATCATAGGAATATCACAAGGAAAAGGAGAGATGAACCACATGCAACAAGCATCAATACAGCTGGAAACCCTGGCCTGCCCGTCCTGCATGCAGAAAATTGAAAACGGCGTAAGGGGCCTGGAGGGGGTGGACAAGGAGAGCCTGAAGGTCATGTTTAACTCAAGCAAGGTCAAGGTAAGGTATGACGGCGCGAAGCTGTCGATCGGCGATATAGAAGCCGCCATCGGCAGGCTGGGATACAAGGTGCTCAAGTCCCAAGTGAAGGACGCGTAAAAGGCACATGGCAGGGCCGGACTGCTCCATGAAACGCAATGAGGGAAAACGATTGATGTTTTCCCTCATTGCGTTCATACTTGGAAACAATTATTACCCCAGCGCGACATCCAGCACCATCATCACCGCGAACCCCAGCATGGCGCCGATGGTCGCGATGTCTGTTTTGGATCCGCCCTCTTCCCTTTGCGCTTCGGGGATCAGCTCCTCAACAACGACATAGATCATAGCGCCCGCGGCAAAAGCCAGCGCGTAGGGCAGGATGGGCTGAATGTTCATCACGGCATACGCGCCCAGCACGCCTGCCACTGGCTCTACAAGGCCGGAAGCCTGCCCATAGAGGAAGGCTTTCTTTCTGTTGAAGCCTTCCCGCCGCAGGGGGATGGACACCGCGGCGCCTTCGGGGAAGTTCTGCAGGCCGATGCCGATGGCCAGCGCGACAGCCCCTGCCAGGGTCGCGGAGGTGCCCACGCCGGCGGCCACAGCGCCAAACGCTACGCCGACAGCCAGGCCTTCGGGGATATTGTGCAGCGTAATGGCCAGCACCAGCAGCACGCTTCTCTGCCAGGTCGTCTTAATGCCCTCTGCCTTATCCGTGGACAGGCCCAGGTGCAAATGGGGCAGCAATTTGTCGACCAGGTAGAGAAACGCCCCGCCGGCCAGAAACCCCGCGGCTGCGGTGATATAGGCTACTTGCCCCAGTTCTTCAGCCAGCTCGATGCCGGGCGCCAGCAGAGACCAGAAGCTTGCCGCGATCATGACCCCGGCCGCGAAGCCCAGCATGCCGTTAAGCACCTTTTTGTTGATGGATTTGAAGAAGAAGACGAGGCCCGCGCCAAGCGCGGTCACGCCCCAAGTAAAAAGCGTAGCGATGAGCGCCTGCTGTACGGGCCCAAACTGACCGATCCAGCTGATCATATGATGAACCTCCTTTAGCTGCCCTTCATCCGCGCCGGTGTCTTCCCGGCGCGGCCCGGCATAGCTCCCTTTGGATATTACATATTACCCTTATCTGCCTTGCGTAGCGGGGATGCTTCTTGATTTAGCATAAGGCGTGAAGACCCTTGACGCGCGTAAAAAAGGAGAAGGGCTTTCCCTTCTCCTTCAATATTGCATGCCGGCAGGCTTTTTACTTCACGATCTCCCCGTACACATTGCCCTTGGCGCCGACGGCGTTGGCCTCATCGGTATCGATGTGCATGGACAGGGCATAGGTGGGGTGCACGCGCACCACGGTGTCGCCGAAGATCAGCGAACGGCCGTCGCTGTCGATCTTCACGCCGACGACCTGCTTATCCGAAACGCCCAAGCGGGCGGCGTCATCGGGATGCATATGGATGTGGCGCTTGGCGATGATGACGCCCTCCTTGAGCTCCACTGAGCCCGCGGGGCCCACCAGCGTGCAGGGGGCGGAAGCGGCGATGTCGCCGCTCTCGCGGACCGGCGGGTTGAGGCCCAGGGTGCGGGCGTCAGTGAGGGAGATCTCGATCTGGGTGGCCTTGCGGACCGGTCCCAGGATGGTCAGCTTCATCTCGCCGCGGGGGCCGACAACGGTCACCTTCTCTTCACAGGCGTACTGGCCGGGCTGGGAAAGCTCCTTCTTGGGGGTCAGCCGGTGGCCTGGTCCGAACAGCGTTTCTAAATCCTGCTGGGTCACATGCATGTGACGGGCTGAGGTTTCAATCATTATGCTCATTGTACATACTCCTTCTTCTCAATCATTACGATTTATTATATCCTTTTTGGCTTAGACTGACAAGGCGGCGGCGGGGCAGGGCGACCCGGCGCGGAGTATGGTATACTATGAAAAGAAGCGCCGGAACATGGCCGATGGCTGTCTGAACGCGCGGTCTGCTGCCGGGAGTTTGACACCTGAGATAGAGAAAAAGCAGAGAAAGAAGAGGCGGGGCCTTATTTTTTTGTCGAATTGTATTGAGGGGCAGGGTGACCGGGCGCGAGGTATGGTATACTATGAAAAGAAGCGCCGGAACCTGGCCAATGGCTGTCTGAACGCGGTGGCCGCGCGGGGCGCAAATAGGGGAGCGTGCATGAAAGAAAGTGTGCAGATCATCCTGACAGAGGATGGCTATATAACAGACGGCGGGACACTGAGCGCCGAAGATCTCTATAACACCGCGTTTGACAGCGAACAGCCCGAGGACGCGGCGCTGCGTTTCCTCACCGGTATCGCCGGGCTGCTGGTAGACAGCGTCCGCCATGATCCGGATATTGAGCTGACACGGCAAGCAGCCGCGCTTGACCCGGAGCGCGGGCTTGAGCAGCTGAAGAAACTGCCGTATGTACTGGGCTCAGAGTTCGTCAGCCTTCAGTGGATCAGCCGCTTGTATGACCGGCTGGCGGATGTGTTCAATGCCGAGCTCCACGTGTTTAAGGGCACGGCCGGGGAGTACCTCCAAAGCAAGAATGCTGCTCTGACCGTGAGCGGGCGCGTATTTTTTCATCTGGTGCAGACGCGGGAAGAGGGATATCCCTTCGCTTTCATGGCGACCTATTCAACAAAAACGGATGGGGCTGTGCAGCACCTGCCGCTCAAGCGCGCCCTGCTGGAGTTTGCCGGCAATCAGGAGGCGCTGCTGAGCCTGCTGTCGGCTGTGAGCAAAGCGGCGGGTGCCAGCGACCTGATCAGCGGGCTGGTTGACAGCGGCGAGCTGTTCAGCCCGCTTAAGTTTCAGCCTGACGAAGCCTACGCGTTCTTGCGGGAGGTGCCGCTGTACGAGAGCTGCGGGATCATTTGCCGTATACCGGATTTTTGGAAGCGCGGCGCCAAGCCCCGCCTGTCAATGTCTATCGGTTCAAAGGAGCCATCTGTGCTGGGCATGCAGGCGCTGATCAGCTTTTCGCCGTCGGTGTACTTCGGCGATACGCAGCTGAGCCGCGCCGAGCTTGAAGAGCTGCTGGGGGAAGACAATGGCCTGGCGTTTCTCAAGGGAAAATGGGTGGAAGTCAACCAGGAGCGCATCAGGCAGATC
>CAYZRZ010000127.1:1189-6013 GCA_964480995.1 uncultured Christensenella sp. | reverse complement strand
TCACAGCGCTTGCAGGAAATGCAGGCGAACTCACAGGCCCCGTTGGCGATCTTGGGCGGCTGGGTGTTGCGGCAGCGTACGGTAACTGACGCGGCCTGAGGCAGCAGCTTGATCAAGCCATTAGGACACTCGGCTACGCACATGCCGCAGGCTGTGCATTTTTCAGGATCAATGACGCATAGCCCATTGACAAAGCTGATCGCGTCAAACTGGCAGACCCGCTGGCAATCCCCCAGGCCGTAGCAGGCGCTGGAGCATACCTTGGGCCCTCCGGCCAATCCGGCAGCGTGACGGCAGCTTTTAAGGCCCGTATACTCATAGCGGTCAACAGAGATGCCGCAGCCGCCCTGGCAGCGGATCCGGGCGACCATCGGCTCCAGATCTCCGCCGGATACGCCCATGATGTCAGCCAGAGCTTCGGCAGACTTTACGCCGCCGGGCGTGCAGCCGGTCACAGGCGCCTGGCCGGCGACGACAGCCACCGAGAAAGCGTCGCAGCCGGGGTAGCCGCAGGCACCGCAGTTAGCGCCGGCCACATTCTCACGCACCAGGGCCACGCGCTCATCCACCTGAACAGCAAACATCTTATCCGCCATGCCGAGCAGAGCGCCAAGCAGGATACCCATGCCCCCCAGGGCAGCGATCGCATACAGAATATTGGTTGTATTCATCCTTGTTTCCTCACTTCACAAGGCCGCCAAAGCCCATGAACGCAACAGCCATGAAGCTGGCGATGACAAGGCTGATGGGGAAGCCCTTGAATGCCTTGGGGATATCCGAGTTTTCAAGGCGCTCACGCACGCCCGCCATCAGAACGATAGCCAGAAGGAAGCCGACGCCGCCAAACATACCGCTCAGAACCGACTCAAGCAGGTTGTAATTGCTGTTCATATTGACCAGCGCGACGCCCAGCACGGCGCAGTTTGTCGTGATCAGGGGCAGGTAAATGCCCAGAGATTCATACAAAGAGGGCAGTGACTTCTTCATGAACATTTCAATGAATTGTACCAGCGCGGCGATCAGGAGGATGAAGGCGATGGTTTCCAGATACTTCAGCCCCAGCGGGATCAGGATATATTGATACACCAGATAGCAGAACATGGAGGCAAGGCTCATCACAAATATGACCGCTACACCCATGCCCGTGGCTGTCTCAAGCTTTGTTGAAACCCCAAGATAGGGACAGTTGCCAAGGAAACGGGAAAAAATGAAGTTGTTGCTGAAGGCAGCATTGACAAAGAACAGGAAGACCCCGATATCTGCTAACCTCATGCCGCCTTTACCTCCTTGTTTGCTTTAGAGGCCTTTCTCTTGTCAACAATGGCGTTGATGATACCGAGAAGCAGGCCAAACACCAGGAATCCGCCGGGAGCCAGAACGAACAGAAGCACAGGCTCGAAAGATGCCCCCATCAACTGGAAGCCCATGATGCTCCCGGTGCCGAAGAACTCGCGGATCACGGCAATCATCACCAGCGCCAGCGTAAAGCCAACGCCCATGCCGATGCCATCAGCAATGGAAGGCATGACAGCGTTCTTTCCCGCAAATGCTTCCGCGCGCGCAAGAATAATACAGTTTACCACGATCAGCGGCAGAAAGATGCCCAGGGCCTCATACAGCGAAGGCACAAAGGCCTGCATCAGCAGCTGGATGATCGTCACAAAGGTACTGATAACCACCATGTAAGCAGGAATGCGTACCTTGCTGGGGATAAAATTCCGTAAGGCCGAGATGACCAGGTTGGATCCCAGCAAGACCAGGGTGGCCGCCAGGCCCATGCCGATGCCGTTTGATACGCTTGTCGTCACAGCGATGGTTGGGCAGGTACCCAGCACTAGCCTGAAAACCGGATTTTCATTAAATATACCGTTGACAAATACCCCTCTGAGCTGATTGTTCTTAGCCATGCTTTTTCACCGTCCCATACACTCTTCTGCTTGTAAAGCGGTCAATCAGGGGAGTCACGCAGTTCATAAAGAGGATCGCGTAGGTAACGCCTTCGGGGTAATTGCCCCACGAGCGGATAATGACCACCATGGCACCGCATCCGACAGCAAAGATCGACTGCCCCAGTTTCAGCATCGGGTTGGTCGCGTAATCTGTGGCCATGAACACAGCGCCAAACATCACGCCGCCTGACAGAACCGCCACCAGCGGATCCCCGCCGATCAGCCAGGTGAAGAGGGCTACCGTGCCAACAAAGAATACAGGGATATGCCAGGAGATGACCTTGACGACCAGCAGGTATACAAAGCCGATGATGATGGCAATCTTGCAAACCTCACCGATGGATCCCGGGATGTTGCCCAGAAACAGATCGCTCAGGTCAATATCGGGCGTGATGCCGAGCTTCTGGGGAACAAGGGGCGTTGCGCCGGAGACGGCGTCGATCCCAAAAGCCGCCTGTGATGATCCCAGCAGCCGCTCAGGCAGCAGAAAGCTGGTCATCCGGGCAGGCCAGGAAGCCAGGAGGAAGGCGCGGCCAAACATGGCGGGGTTCATGAAGTTGTGACCGATCCCGCCAAACAGCTGCTTCACCAGAATAACAGAGACAGCGCTGCCGACGGCCGCCATCCAGAGCGGCGCGCCGGAGGGAAGATTCAGACCTAAAATCAGACCGGTAACCACGGCTGACAGATCACTCAGCGTGCTTTTTTTCTTCATCAGCTTCTGCCAGATGAATTCACTGAGTATCGCGCTGATCACAGACACGCACAAAACCCAGGCAGCCTTCGTACCAAAGAGGTAAACACCCGCAACCGTAACGGGGGCCAGGGCGATCAGCACATCCAGCATCAGAGTCTGCGTGCTCTCCTTGGTCAAAACATGGGGGCCTGTAGAAATTCGCAAACTCACTTGCTTGCCCTCCTTGCCGCACTGATATCCTTGGCATCCTTAAACACAGGGGTCAGATATTGGCGGGCAGGGCAGATATAGGAGCACGCGCCGCACAAAATACAATCCATTACGTGCAGCTTGCTCTCCAGTTCATCTATCTTGCCCAGCTCATAAGCCTGCTTCATGGCCATGGGATTGAGTGAAACCGGGCATGCATACACGCAGCGTCCGCAGCGAATGCATGGATTTTCTTCCGGCATCTTCGCATCGGCTTCGTCGTATACAACGATGCCGTTATTCGCCTTGGTCACGCTGACCGTATCATTGGGCACGCAGGATCCCGTCATGCTGCCGCCAAAGAATATTTTGCCCGGGGCCTTTGTGTAACCGCCGCAGTTCTCGACCGCGTCGCTGACAGACGTACCGATACGAAGCAGCAGATTGTCCGGTTCCTTCACACAGCCTGTCACAGTGGTTACGCGGCTGATCAGCGGCTTACCCTCCGCTACGGCATCAGCAATCGCTGACGCTGTGCCGACATTCAGCACCACGACACCCGCGTCCGCGGGCAGACCGCCTGAGGGCACTTCACGCTTCAGCAGCGCCTTGATCAGCTGCTTTTCACCGCCCTGCGGATATTTCGTTTTTAAGGTGCACACTTCGACGCCTTCACGGCCGGAGGCTTCCTTTGTCATTGCCTCAATGGCTTCTTTTTTGTTGTCTTCAATGCCGATCAGTCCGCGGGTGACACCCATGGCACGCATAGCGGCGCGCAGTCCATCGACGATGCGTTCAGGCTGCTCGAGCATCAGCCGATAATCGGCGGTCAGATAGGTTTCACACTCTGCGCCGTTCAAAATGATGGTATCCACTTTTGTGCCGGCAGGCGGAGAAAGCTTTACATGGGTGGGGAAACAGGCTCCGCCCATGCCGCAGATGCCGGCGGCTTTCACAGCAGGAATGATCTTTGAGGGATCCGCCTTCTCCACGTTCCCCAGAGCGGACAGCGGGGCCCACTCATCCAGCCCGTCATTTTCAATATCGATGCACATGCTGGGCGCCCTTTTCAGCATCGGCTTCTCGCCAACCGCCTTCACAGTACCCGATACGCTGGCATGAACCGGCACGCCGATTCCGCCGACCGCTTCCGCGATAATCTGGCCCATTAAAACCCGATCCCCCGCCTTAACAATCGGCTTGCTGGGCGCTCCGATATGCATGTCCATCGGGATCGACACCGTTTTTGCCACAAAGTGACGGATCGGCTTGCTGCGCGTAGCGCTCTTGCCCTCATGAACATCATGCAGCGGATGAATGCCGCCGCGGAAAGTAAATTTCCTCAAGATTTATCCCGCCTTTCAACTTCTATCCACTGCAGTTTATTTCATCAGCTGAGCCGCGGCCAAATTGATCGCTTCAATGACGGCCAGGCTGCTGACAGTAGCATTTGTGATCGTATCCGCGTCGCCTTCTTTGAGGGGAACTTTTTTCCCGATAAACTGCTCCGCAAATTCTTTATCCAACACCTTTGCGCCGATATGGACGGTCTCTTTAAAGTTCTCGTCTCCGATAACCAGCGTCTTGATCGTATAGTCGGCGTTCAGCGTCAGCGTAACTGCTATGGGTCCTTTGTAGCCCTGAGCAGAAGCCTTTGCTTCTCCCGCCGGCGCGGTACTCTCATCAACCGTCTCTTTGGCGGTGATACCCAGAACCTCGGCTGCCTTGTTCACAGCCTTGATGACAGCCCGGCTGGTTACAGTCGCTCCGGCCAGCACATCCACGTCGCCGTCAGCCAGCGGAACCTTCTTGCCGATGAAACGGTCGGTGAACTCCGCGTCCTTCGTCCTGCTGCCAAGTCCATCCGTCTCCGCGAAGTCCGCGTCACCGACTGACAGGGACGCGATCGTATTGTCGTCATTCAAGGTGATCGTCACAGCCACAGGGCCGGCGTAACCCTTGGAAGAGGATGTCGCGGTCTTCCCGTCG
>CAYZRZ010000127.1:0-1089 GCA_964480995.1 uncultured Christensenella sp. | reverse complement strand
TGCCAAGTCCATCCGTCTCCGCGAAGTCCGCGTCACCGACTGACAGGGACGCGATTGTATTGTCGTCATTCAAGGTGATCGTCACAGCCACAGGGCCGGCATAACCCTTGGAGGATGATGTCTCAGTACGCGCACCCTCAGGAATGGCTGGCGCTTCCACAGCTTCGGTCACTTGGGCGGCTTCAGGTGTTTGGCCAGCCTGCGGGGCTGACGCATCCACAAGCTTTTTTTCGTACGCGCGGTTGATCGCCGCGATCACGGCTTTCGTCGTGATGGTCGCGCCGCTGATCGCGTCAATATCTTCAATAGCTACGGGCAGCGTCTTGCCGACGAATTGCTTGATAAAGCCGCTATCCTTCGCTCCGGCGCCATAGTTTTCGGTTTCATTGAACTGTTCATCACCAATCTCCAGCGCGGTAACGGTGCCGTCATCCTTGACTGTCACAAACACCGCGACAGGACCGGCAAAACCTTTTTCGTTGGCGGTATAGCGGGTTCCTTCGGGTGCTGCAGGCGCTACAATGACTTTTTCTTCAATGGCTTTGTTCAGCGCTTCAATAACAGCCTTGGTGGTGATGGTAGCGCCGCTGATGGCATCAATATCTTCAATAGCCAGGGGCAGCGTCTTGCCCACAAACTGTTTGGTGAAGCTGCTTTCCTTCGCCCCGGCGCCATAGTTTTCGGTTTCATTAAACTTTTCATCACCGATTTGCAGCCCTGTTATGACGCCGTCATCTTTTACCGTTACAAAGACAGCTACAGGGCCCGCAAAACCCTGGGCGGACGCCGTATAAGTTGTCCCTTCAGCAGCCGCGCCGTTATCGGGGTTCAAGTAGGCATTTACTTTGGAAGCGATATTATTCACAGCGCCGGTCACAGTATTTGAAGTGATCGTGGCTGCGGTAATCGCGTCAATGGTGTTGTCGCCTCTGTCAGCAGCCGATTTAACGGCGCGAAGCGGGGTCTGTTTCCCGGAAAACTGGTTCATAAAAGCGGGGTCCTGAGCTTTGGCGCCCAACCCTGCGGTCTCCGCAAAACCGGTACCGCTGCCGCCGACAGCCACACCTGTCACCCTGCCCTGGGCATCTA
>CAYZRZ010000126.1:0-6049 GCA_964480995.1 uncultured Christensenella sp. | reverse complement strand
CAATCACTTTATCATGGCAAAGAAACCCCGGCTTTTCTTCCCGATGCACTTTGGCCAAAGAGGCGAGATCGCGCAAGACTATGCCCGCCGAATGCACACTGCCTTTACGACTGTGCACGCGCTGACCCAGCCCAGGCAGACCGCGCTGATCGATTTCACCGTCAATCCGCCGGTGGTGCGTGACTCGCTCAGCGAGAGAAAACTGCTGGGCAGAAGCACCAAGGCGCAGGAGGAGGAGCGCGTCAGCCTCAGCGCCTATATATCCGATGATCCTTTCTCAGAAACCGATCTGCCCGTCGATCTGCCGGGCGCTGTCCGCTGAGCGGTTTAAACTCACCCGGTTTTATGCTATAATCATATTGGTTATATACATGCGGGCAGATCACGCTCTGCTTGGTTTTGCGTTGTCTGTCGTGAGAATAGATTAAAGAGGAACATCGATGAACTTACATGAGCTTAACCCCATGCAGCGACTTGCGGCGGAAACCACGGAAGGTCCGCTGCTGATCATAGCGGGCGCGGGCAGCGGTAAAACGCGTACCATGACCTACCGGATCGCCAATCTCCTGTCAAAGGGTGTGCCGGCCTCTTCGATCATGGCGCTTACCTTTACCAACAAGGCTGCCAAAGAGATGCTCTCGCGCGTGGATAAGCTGACTGAGAGCTCCGCCGGAGATGCCTGGATAGGCACCTTCCATTCTATCTGCGTGCGCATTTTGCGGCGCGATATTGAGAAGATCGGCTACCAGCGCTCTTTTGTGATTTATGACGACGATGATCAGATGCGCGTGCTTAAGGATATATTCAAGCGCATGGACATCGATGACAAGCTGCTGCCCTACCGCGAAGTCAAGTCGAATATCTCGGACGCCAAGAACAAGCTGCAAAGCGCGGATGAGTGGTTTGCCCAGAGCCATAAAGATTTCAGGTCACAGAAGATACACGATATTTTCAGATCCTATGATCACACGCTGAAGCAGGCCAACGCGCTCGATTTCGACGACCTGATCTCTAAAACCCTGCAGCTTCTGGTGGATCACCCGCCGGTGCTCAGCTACTATCAGCGCCGCTTTACCTATGTGCACGTCGATGAATATCAGGATACCAACTATGCCCAGTATTCCCTGGTACGTCTGCTGACACAGGAAAGCCAGAACCTGTGCGTTGTAGGCGATGACGACCAGTCCATTTACGGCTGGCGGGGTGCGGATATCCGCAATATCCTGGAGTTTCAAAAGGATTTTCCCGGCGCTAAAGTGATCAAATTGGAGCAGAATTACCGCTCCTCTTCCAATATCCTGGAAGCGGCCAACGCTGTTATATCCAATAACCGCGGCCGCATGGAAAAAGCGCTGTGGACGGAGCTTGGCGAGGGCGAAAAGATCAAGTTCTGCAACGCCGGCGATGAGCATGAGGAGAGCGCCTGGGTGTGCGAGCGCATCCGCGTGCTGCACCAGAACGGCCTGCCTTACTCGCAGATCGCCGTGCTTTACCGCATGCACGCGCAGAGCCGCGTTCCTGAAGAAATGCTGATGCGGGCGGGTATTCCCTACCGTATTTACGGCGGAACGCGTTTCTATGACAGGCGTGAGATACGAGATATCATCGCTTATTTGAGGTTGCTGCTTAACCCGCTGGATGAGGTGTCATTAAAGCGCATCATCAATGTGCCCAAGCGTTCCATCGGCGACGCGACTGTCGCGATGCTGGAGCAGCACGCCTATGACCAGAGTATTCCTTTGTTCTCGGCGCTGACAGACCTGCCGGCCGACCTGTCTTCCCGCCCGCGCAAATGCGTGAGTGACTTTGTGTCGATCATCAACAAGCTTACCGTGATGAAGGAGCAGCTGCCGCTGACTGAGTTTATCAAGCTGGTGCTGGACGAGACAGGGCTGCTCAAGCAGTTTGAAGATACCAATGATGAAGAGCTCATATCCAAACGTGAAAACGTGCTGGAATTTTTGGGGGCTGTGCAGGAATTTGAGAATCTTTCCGACGACCAGACACTGGAAGCTTTCATAGAAAACGTAGCCTTGGTCAGCGACCTTGATATGCAGGGCGACGCGCCGCAGTTTGTCACCCTGATGACCCTGCACTCCGCTAAGGGGCTTGAGTACGACGCGGTGTTCCTCATCGGCATGGAGGAAGGGGTCTTCCCGTCCGCCCGCGCGCTGATGGAGGACGGACGCATGGAGGAGGAGCGCCGGCTTTGTTATGTCGGCATCACCAGGGCCAGAAAATACCTGAGCCTGTCGCTGGCCAGACGCCGCACACTGTTTAATCAGATTAATTTCAATCCGCCCAGCCCCTTTATCGCGGAGATACCGGCGGCTCTGCTGGCCGACGATTGGGGCAAGACCATGCGCAAGCATTTCGGCCCCGCGGATACACAGGAAATGTCCGCGCGCAGGCCAGCACAGCGCCAGGTCAAGACGGGCTTCGGCATCCCGGGCATGGGGCAGGATCCTATGGGGATACCCGGCGTGCGCAAAGGCTTTATTCCCTCAGCCGCGCGCGAGGAAGCGGCGGAAGCCCCGTCCGCCGCGGTGTTTAAGCCGGGCGACAAGGTACTCCATAAAAAATTCGGGGAAGGCCGGGTGCTGGAAATGACCGGCACCGGCGCCGAGACGCGCATCAGCATCCACTTTACCGCATATGGAGACAAGCAGTTTGCTCTGCATGTCGCGCCGATCGTAAAAATGGGGTAAGCAGCATGGACATCGAGCGGAAGATGCGCGAATTGATCCTTCGCATCAATGAAGCTTCAACAAAATACTATACCGATTCGGCCCCGATCATGTCGGATGCCGAGTGGGATAAGCTCTATGACCAGCTGGTCGATATGGAGAAAGAATCGGGCATCATCATGCCCGATTCGCCTACACGGCGGGTTGGGGGCGAGCCTCTGACTGCTTTTAAGCAGCACAGGCACCTGAGCAGGCTGTGGAGCCTTGATAAGGTCCAGACAGAGGAAGCGCTTCGCCAATGGTTTATAAAGGCGCGGCAAACCTGGCAAAAGCAGGCGAATGGGCTGCCGCCGCTTCGCTTTGCGCTGGAATACAAGTATGACGGGCTGACGCTTAACCTCACCTATCAGGACGGGCTTCTTGTTCACGCCGCGACAAGAGGCAACGGACAGGTGGGGGAGGAGATACTGCCTCAGGCGATGACTGTGCGGGGCATCCCGCTGTCCATCCCCTACAAGGGGCTGATGGAGATACATGGCGAGTGCATTATGCGGCTGAGTGATTTTAACCGCTATAACGAAACGGCTGCTGAGCCATTGAAAAACGCCCGGAACGCCGCCGCGGGCGCGCTGCGCAATTTGGACCCGCGCGTGACGGCATCACGGAGGCTGAGCGCGTTTTTCTATGAGATCGGCACCATAGAGGATCCTCCCTATGGAGATCAAACGGGCATGTTTGCCTTCATGAAAGAAAATGGCTTCCCCATCTCGCCGCTGCTGTGCGTGTCTGAGGATGCTGAGGAGATCATCGCATCGCTGAAGGAAGTGGAAGCCAAACGCGATACACTTGATTTTCTGATTGACGGAGCGGTCGTCAAGATCACCGATAAGCCCACCCGCTCAATATTTGGCAATACCGATAAATTTCCCAGGTGGGCTGTGGCCTATAAATTTGAGGCGGAAGAAAGCACGACGACGTTGCTTTCGGTCACCTGGGAACCGGGCAGGACGGGGAAGATCACGCCGCTTGGCCATGTCAGCCCGGTGGATTTTTCCGGCGTTACCGTCCGCCGGGCGACCCTCAACAACTGGGGCGATATTCAGCGCAAAGGCTTGTTTATCGGCGCGACGGTATGGATCAGACGCAGCAACGACGTCATCCCGGAGATCATGGGGGCTGTGGATGACGGGGCTTCGGGTATCCCGATCGAAAAGCCCGCGCGCTGCCCGGCATGCGGCAGCGAGCTACAGGAAGTTGGCGCGCATCTGTTCTGCCTCAACCGCGACGGGTGCAAGCCTCAGGTGGTTGCCAGGCTGTCGCACTATGCCGGCAGGGACGCGATGGATATCGCGGGCTTCTCCGAAAAAACAGCCGCGCTGTTCTTTGATGCCCTCAGCCTGCAGGAGCCTGATGCCTTGTATACCCTGACCCGCGAGCAGCTGCTTGGCCTTCCCGGATTTATGGATAAAAAGACGGACAGCCTCATCGAGGCCATCCGCTCAAGCAGGGAATGCCAGCTGGACGCCTTCCTGTTTGCGATCGGTATTCCCAACATAGGCCGCACGACAGCCAGGGAGATATCCGCCCGCTTCGGCAGCCTGTCAAGGGTGCGTGAGGCGTCAAGAGAGGAGCTGTCAGAGATAGACGGTGTCGGAGAGGTGCTGGCGGGGAGCATTGAGGATTTTTTCCGCGATCCCGACAACATCCGCCTGATCGACAGCCTGCTGGCGCTTGGCGTCAGGCCGCAGGAGGAGAGGGATGATGGCGAAGGAAAGGATACATTCAAAGGACTGACACTGGTGGTGACAGGCACGCTCTACAGCATGGGGCGCGATGAAGCGGAGGAGACGATCCGCCGCCACGGCGGCATGGTATCCTCTTCCGTCAGCCGAAAGACCTCTTACCTTGTCTGCGGTGAAAAAGCGGGCAGCAAGCTGGCAAAGGCGCAGCAGCTGGGCATCCCGGTGCTGGATGAAGAGGCCTTCCTGGATAAGATAGGATATAAAGCGGGCAAAAAATGATCCTACTACTGTTATATGTGACAAAACAAGCCCTGCCGGTCGGCAGGGCTTGTTTTATCCGGTCAAAGGGCCGATTACTTGATCTCGACCTTCGCGCCGACTTCTTCGAACTGCTTCTTGATCTTCTCGGCTTCAGCCTTGGGCAGGCCTTCCTTGATGGTCTTGGGGGCGGACTCAACAAAGTCCTTGGCTTCCTTCAGGCCCAGGCCGCTGACGACTTCGCGGACAACCTTGATGACCTTGATCTTCTCGGCGCCGGCATCGGTCAGGATGACGTCAAACTCGGTCTGCTCTTCAACAGGAGCGGCGGCAGCGGCCACGGGGGCGGCGGCGGCGGCAACGGGAGCGGCGGCGGAAACGCCGAACTTCTCTTCCAGCTCTTTGACCAGCTCGGCCAGCTCCAGGACAGTCATGGACTCAATTGCGGACAGGATTTCTGCGCGATTCATGATTTAATTCCTCCAAAATTTAATAGATGGTCTGTAGATGGTACGGGGGATTACTCGGCCTCTTTCTGCTTACGCACGGCGTCGACAGCATAGACCAGAGAACGCAGTGTTGCGCTCAGGACACCAACGAAGTTGGTGATCGGCGCGTTCAGGCTGCCCATGACCTTGGAAATAAGAACTTCCTTGCTCGGCAGCTTAGCCAGCGCTTCGACAGCGGCGGGGCTCATGTAGGTCCCTTCGACCAGGCCGGCCTTGATGGTGAACTTGTTGTTCGCCTTCTGCTCGGCCATGTAGTCGCAGATAACCTTGGCGGGGGCAACAGCGTCGCTCATGCCGAAGGCAAAAGCGGAGGGACCCTCCAGCACCTCGTCCAGGCTGAAGATGCCCAGGTCATCCAAAGCTCTGCGGACCAGGGTGTTTTTGAGGACTCTGTACTCAACACCCGCTTGGCGGAACTTGGTGCGCAGGGCAGTGATCTCAGCAACCGTAACGCCTGAAGAACTCAGCACGATAACGGATTGGGCATTCTTAAGCTTCTCGGTGATTTCGGCGACCGTCTCACGCTTTGCCTGCGCATTGGGGGACAGCTTGACTTCGTGTAGTTTGCTCATGTGATTTCACCTGCTTTCAGGCTGATAATAAAGAAACCCTTGTGCGTGGGCACAAGGGCATAAATCATCATGCTTCTTGCGCCTCGGCTGGCTGACAATGTCATTACGCGCATAAACGCGCCGGCTGTCTTTGGCACTGGCTTCTTAAAGCCTTAAACAGTTTAGCACAGGGAAGGTGAACTGTCAAGCGGCGATCGGCGATCTTGAGTTTCCGTATGTGAATGTATGTGAATTGCAGTTACTATTCACCCCTGTCTTTGCTGAGTGGGATAAAACATTTT
>CAYZRZ010000125.1:0-6093 GCA_964480995.1 uncultured Christensenella sp. | reverse complement strand
AAGGCATTTTCGGCAACTGGTCCATTCCGGCGGAAACCTGCCGCCAGTGCAAGGATGCTCCCTGCATGGTCGGCTGCCCTGTGAAGGCCATTAACCCTGATCCGCGGACCGGGGCGCGCGTCGTGGATGAATCGGTCTGTGTCGGCTGCGGCCTGTGTGTTAAAAACTGTCCCTGGAGTATGCCGCGCTTGAGGCTGGATACGGGCAAATCAACCAAGTGCATCAACTGCGGCGCCTGCGCTGCCGGCTGCCCCACCAGCGCACTGAAAATGATCCAATGGGAAGATGTCGCAACTGCCATGAGCGCAGGCGCATAAGCAAAGGAGGCGTAGAATATGAACGGATGGACCGGCAAACTCTTACGCGCTAACCTCTCGACCCGCGAATGCACCGTGGAGAGCAGCGAAAAGTATTTTGATTATATCGGCGGCAAGGGCATGGCGACCCGCATCCATTATGATGAGGTACCCGCAGGCGTAAAGCCCTATGACCCCGAGAGCAAAGTGATTATGGCCATCGGGCCCAACTCCGGCTCCTCGGCCCCCTGCTCCGGCAGGACCACCTTATCCTTCCTCAGCACCTTCACCAAGGGCAACGCGATCACGGATGCCCACATCGGCGGCGATATCGCCACCCAGATGAAGGCCTGCGGCTATGACGCCATTATCATCGAAGGCGTGTCCGAGACCCCCGTTTACCTGTGTGTCAAAGATGACAAGGCTTCGGTTGAAGACGCCGCTGCCCTGTGGGGCCTGACCACCACCGAGACAACCGCGGCCCTGTGCGACAAGGAGGGCCCGGGAACCACAGTCGTTTCCATCGGCAAAGCCGGTGAAAACATGATCAACCTGTCCTGCGTGATCTCAGGCGTCGCCCACTGCGGCGGCGGCGGCGTCGGCGCTATCTTCGGCTCAAAGAAGCTGAAGGCTGTGTGCCTGTACGGCACCGGCGCCACCACCATGGCTGACCCCAAGCGCGTGATGAATCTAAACAACTATGTGATGAGCGATCTGATGGGCTCCAACAACAACCATGTTGTGCCCAACACACCTCAGTCCTTCAGCCAGTATGACAGCCCCAACTCCCGCTGGACCGGCCGTCCCGGCCTGACCTGGGGCGCGGCCCCCGGCGGCCCTATCGACACAGGCGAATCGGCCCCCGGCCAGCCCACCCTGATGGGCTACCGCTGCCAGAAATCGGTGTTCGATCACGGCATGATCGCCGAAAAGTACACCACCAAGATGGTCGGCTGCACCTCCTGTCCTGTCCGCTGCTACAGCGCCGTGAACCTGCCGCAGCTGAAGCAATTCGGCCGCAACACCACCCACGCCAACACCTGCCTGGGCAACAATCCCTACGGCGGCATCATGAAGGCTTATAAGGATTTTGAGGAAGAGGGCGACGGCAAGCTGACCGCCTCCGTCTACAGTTCTATCCTGGCCGACGACCTGGGCCTGTGGGATAACTACGGCGAACTGCGCGCCACGCTGAATTACTTCATGGACAAGGGCTACATGGAAAAAATCATGACGCCCGAAGAGTACGCGGAAATCGACTGGACCAAGCGCGAGACCGGCGATATCACCTTCATCAGCGACATCCTCACACGCGTTGCTGACAAAAATCACAGCCTGTCCACCCTGGCCCAGGGCGCGTACTTTGTGGACAAGCAGTACCACGACATCGTGGGCGATGACTACCTCAACAGCGCCGCCATGACCCTCTGGGGCCTGATCGGCGCCAAGCGCCACCACGGCAACGAGTGCGCCGCGCAGGTCGGCATGCTGACCAACATCGTTTACAACCGCGACGGCATGTGCCACACCATCGTCAATATCACCGGCTCCGGCCTGCCCTACCACCTGCAGCGCAACATCATTGAGGAGCGCTTCGGCAAAGGCGCGCTGGACAAGCCCAAGAACTACACACCCATGAATGAGTCCAAGGCCAAGTTTGCCAAATTCGGCGTCGTCAAGCAGGCGCTGCATGACAGCTTCACCCTGTGCAACTGGGTATGGCCGATGACCTTCAGCCCCCGCAAGGAGCGCGGCTACAAGGGCGATCTGTCGGTAGAGTCCCAGTATTACTCCGCCATCACCGGTAAAGAAGTAACAGAAGAAGAGCTTGACTTCATGGCGGAGCGCAGCCTCCATCTGTCCCGCGCGATGACCGTGAAAACCTACGGTACCCGCGATATGCGGGGCGAACATGATGTGATCCCCGAATATGCCTACAACACCGAACCCGATGTCCCGGTCTTCACCGAAGGCACCGTCAAGATGGAAAAGGAAGACTGGCAGCTTGCGTTGAGTCTCTTCTATAAGGAGCTCGGCTGGGATGAGAACGGCGCGCCCACCCGCGAGACGCTGGAGAAATTCGGTCTCAAGGACGTCGCGGATGACCTGGAAGCCTCCGGTCTCCTGTAATCGGCCTCCTCAAAACTGATGAATCGGTGTCATCGTAAACGATGGCGCCAAAGGGCAGGAGATTAGGCCTCGCTCCGGCGTAATAATATGCGCCGGAGCATTTTTAAATACCGGAGTAAAACCGCGCCCTCGGTTTTCTTCCTTTGCGCAATTCATGTATAATAAGCATAACCAACACGGAGGTACACTTGATGAGTGAACATGACAATGAACAATTTTCTGATACTGAAAAAGCCATCCTGCCCGCCGGCGAATCCGCGGAACTGAGCACTGAGCAGGCAGCCGGAAAAGCAGCCGCCCTCCTGCTTGCGCAAGCCATCTATGACCGCACGGCGCAGAACCTGGTAGCCTCGCTTAAGTGGATCAGACAGCTCAAGCTGGACGGGCTGGATGATGAGAAACTGTCCGAGCTGCTCAGCGCTGTCGATCAGGGACAGGCCTGTGAGGAGCTGAAGGATACGGTCCTCATCAAGGGCAAGAAGGACAGCTATTACTTTGATGCCTCCATCATGACGCCCGAGTTCGCCCGCGTCCAGGCGCTCATTGAGGACAAGGACATGCTGGCGACCATCGCGGAAGTAGCGCGGCACGATTCCAGCCTCTATCCCCGGCCCGCTCCCTTTTCCAAGTTCTCAGGCTATCCGTTCCGCTTCAGCTTGGATGAGATCGAGGGGGCGGCTGCCCGTATGCAGCTGAGTGAGGAATACAAGGATATCGGCGTCGTTGAAGCGAGCAACGGGGCGAAGGCCTTCTATTCCTCTGGATCCCTGAGCAAAAACTACGCACACGCACTCTTCCAGGACATAGAAGTGGACAGCAGGGAGTGGCAATGAGAGAGGATATGCTGTTTCAGGAGCGCTGTTTTACGCTGCGCGTCAATGGTGAACCCGTTGAGCAGATCCTCTGCTCCGAAGGAGACTGGCGGGAATTGAGCGTTGGCTATCTGCTGTCCCAGGGGCGCATAAAAAGCTCAGATGACATCCTCACAGTTGAAGAAGAGGAGGATGCGGTTGATGTGCGTCTGAAAGGCGCGCTGGGCCCCGCCGGCTTTTTGACCGACCGTCTGTCCGCGCTCATTCCCTTCGCGAGCAAAGCAGAAGCGGATGACGATCTGATCCGCAGCCTGGGCCGCGCCCTGCAGGAGGATGCCCCCTTCGGCCGTCACCGCGCCGTTATACGCCGCGGCGGCGATACCGCCGTCTTTGACGACGCCGGGCGGCACAACGCCCTCGACAAGGCCATCGGCTATGCCGCGCTGAACGGCTGGCAACCGCGGGATTGTATCCTGGGCACCAGCGGCAGACTGTCCCTGGAAATGCTGGGCAAAGCCGCCTGCAGCGGCATCCCCCTGCTGTTTACACTCAAGTATCCCAGTGATCTGTGCCTGCAGTACGCTAACAGGCTCAACCTGCGCCTGATTGCCAGAGCGGCAAGCGACAGCCCGGTTCACTTATGAAAACCATTTTTCCATGTAACTCCTGATTTATCCCTGACTCCCTTGCGGCAATCTCTCCCTACCGGCAATATGGAGCATCAACATGAAAATAGTCATCATGATATGCCTGATTCTCTGCCTGGCGGTTCCCGCGACGGCAGATCAGCCTGTCACGCTCGAAGGGCTGAACCTTCAGGAACTTGAAGCTCTGCGCCGGGTCGCAGATGAACGCATCCGGAGCCTCACGCTTCCGGCTCCGGATGGATATACCCCGGTCGGAGACGGAGAAAGCCTGCTTCGCCGGCCGCAGGAGCATATGGATGAACGGATCAGCCTGATAGGTCGGCTGTTTGTGATCCGGCCAAAGCATGAACAGGCTGAATACTTCGTATCGCTTAAAGATCATCCGCAGCGTGTCTTTTTACTTCGCTACGCCTCGCGCGCGGAGGAAGAAGCGCTCCTGCCCGGGGACTTGGTCAGTGTCCGGGGGATCTTCCGCGGACTTGCGCCTTATGATGAGGCGGATCCCCTGGGCAGCGGCGCCGGGCTGGTGGATGCAGAATTAATCGTCCGTATAGCCGCTCCTTCTGATGCCCTTGCCGCTTATCCACATGCCGGAACGCGAGAGGACCCGGCCCCGCTTGGCGTCCCGGCCTTCTATGAGGGGTCATACTGGTCAGGCTATGCCGCCTTTGAGATCCGGATGCTGTCGCTGACCCGAGGAAGTTCTGCCCTTAAGGCCGCGCAAAAGATGAGCAAATACAACATCACGCCGCCCAGAACCCAGGAGTGGTTCATTGTTACCCTATGGGTGAAAGCCCTGTCCGCGCCCGGTGACCGGGCCGAGATAAAAAGCGAGGATTTTCGCTTTGTCAGCCGCGGCGGGACGGAATATCCCCACCATTTTTTGATCAACGACATCCATGGCCTGCGCACGCTCTATACGGGGGCTGAGCAGACTGCCAATATCGCCTGCTTGATCGATAAAGGCGATGAACCCTTGATTGTCTACCAGCCGGAGTCTCTGACCCCTCTGTGGTTTGACCCGGGCAGACAACCCGGGGGGACGGAGGGGACATGAAGAGGCTCATCAGTCTGTCTTTATTGATTCTTCTGATTGCGCTCTATCAGACCGTTTGGACAGAGGCTGCCATCCCTCTTCCCAGCGCTCTGGGAGACAGGGGCAGCCATGTATGGCAGACGCAGCAGCGGCTCCGCGCGCTTGGTTTCCTGAAGGCCGAAGCGGACGGTGTGTTCGGGAGCGAAACCGCGATGTCCCTCTATACCTATCAAGCTGAAAAGGGCATCAAACCCACCGGGGAAGCCGACGAGGAGACGATTCGGCTGCTGTTTCTGCCTCCTGAACCAAAGAAGGGGGATACACTGCGTCCTTCTTGGTACGGCGGGGGCAGTGAGCTGATTCCGATCGGCGCGCGGTTTCAAATCAAGGATGTGCGGACAAATACCTTATTCAAATGTGTACGCGTCATGGGTGTCAGCCACCTGGATGCTGAGCCGCTGACGGCAGAGGATACCGCGCTGATGCTCAATATCTATGGCGGCGAGTGGTCCTGGGACAGGCGGCCCATCCTGGTGAACTATCAGGGCAATGTCTACGCCGCGTCGATGAACGGCAAACCCCATGGCTGGGAAGTGATACCGGACAATGACATGTCCGGTCATTTCTGCGTTCACTTCTTCGGGGCTCGCGGGGACGGTTCCCAGCGCGTGGATCCTGAGCATTTGGCCTGCGCGGTGGAAGCGCGTTCATACGGCTGGGAGTAGCTGCAATCCTGTCAGGAGGCAATTGTGGAAAATCAACCAATGGTCCTGCTTATGAGACTTTGCTTTCGGGCCCCCTGGTGCCGTTCGCTTAAGGACAGGCGCAGCGAGGTCAGCCGCCTGGTCAGCCGGTTGAGGCATCAGTTCAATGTGTCAGCCGTAGAGAGCGGTCCGCAGGACATTCATACCCTCTTTGAAATCTCTGTCGCCGCGCTTGCCTTCGGGGCGGGTCAGGCTGACAGCATCCGGGAATCGCTGCTGTTCTTTGTCGAGGAGCAAAGCGAGGCGGAACTGTATCAGGTCGAGGAGAACCAGTATTAGCAGTGTTGCCGACTGCTCGGGAAACCATTCTTTCAATTAAAAAACACCCCCGGCTCATGCTGAGAGTGTTTTTGGTGGAGAACCGGCAGCGACCTACTCTTCCGGGCAGTTACCCGCCAAGTACCATCG
>CAYZRZ010000124.1:0-6116 GCA_964480995.1 uncultured Christensenella sp. | reverse complement strand
CCGTGTGATATGTGTGTTCCGTGGTTGGTCTTCCAGTCTCCGCAATATCTTTTAGCCGCCGATGCTGATCACCGGTCATGAACCGGAAATATATAGGAGGATCTTATGGAAACCAGACCTTATGTATCATGGGAGCTGATGAATGCTTTTTTGACCGACGCCTTCGCGGGCTACGGCGTGCCGAGGGAGGAAGCCGCCATCTGCGCGGATGTACTGCTGGAAAGCGACCGCCGGGGCATTGAAAGCCATGGCTGCAACCGCTTCAAGCCCATCTATATTGACCGCATCGAGGCGGGCATTCAAAACCCGGTCACCAAAATCGACATCCTGAAGGAAACGCCCACTACCGCCGTGCTGGACGCGAATGACGGCATGGGCATGGTGGCCAGCCACAAAGCCATGGAAATGGCCATCGAAAAGGCAAAGAACTACGGCCTGGCGATGGTGGCTGTCAGAAACTCGACCCACTACGGCATCGCGGGCTACTGGACCACGATGGCGACTGACGCCGGCATGATCGGCATGACGGGCACCAATGCCCGGCCCTCCATTGCCCCCACCTTCGGCGTTGAAAACATGCTGGGCACCAACCCGCTGACGGTGGGCTTCCCGACGGATGAAGATTTCCCCTTCCAGCTGGACTGCGCCACCTCCATCACCCAGCGCGGCCGCATCGAGTATTACGCCAGAAGCGGCATGGATACCCCGGCCGGCATGGTGGTCGGCTCCGACGGCAAGCCTATGACCGACAGCCCGGCGATCCTTAAGGCGCTCAATACGGGCGAGGCCGCCCTGGCCCCCCTGGGCGGGATCGGCGAGGAGATGGCCGGCTACAAGGGCTATGGTTATGCCACGGTGGTGGAGGTGCTGTCAGCCGCATTGCAGGCCGGCAGCTTCCTGCATGGCCTGAACGGCGTGGATGAGCAGGGGAAAAAGCGCCCCTTCCATCTGGGCCACTGGTTCCTGGTGATCGACCCCGACGCCTTCATGGGCCTGGAAAGCTTTAAAAAGACCTGCGGCGACATCCTGCGGGAGCTGCGCGCCTCCAGAAAGGCCCCCGGCCAGGAGCGCATCTACACAGCGGGCGAAAAGGAATACCTCGTCTGGCTGGAGCGCAAGGACAAGGGCGTGCCGGTTGCGGAAGCGGTGCAAAAGGAGATCATCGCCATCCGGGATAAGCTGGGAATGGCGTACAAGTTCCCCTTTGAGGGATAAGCCTGCCTGAGTAATCAGCAATAGTCTGTCCTATATCAAGCCCCTGCTTCGGCGCTGCCGGGCAGGGGCTTTTCCTCGCGGGTCAACATCATCCGCAAAGCCTTTCTATCAGATTCAATACTTTTTACACGCGTTTTACATTAACACCGCCGCGTTTTTACATACCTGTTCTATTCTGATGCCGTACTCAGGGAGGACCCTGACACGGCGGAGGAGAACAAATGGTTCAATCGGACAAGCGGATGATCAGGGAAAACAGGTACAACCTGCTGTTCCGCAGCGTTGTGCTGGCCTGCGCGGTCCTGTCCGTATTCATCACGGGCGGCATTATCCTTTCATTGATACTCAACACCTTCTCGTTTTTCGGGGAGGTGTCGCTTTTTGAGTTTTTCACCGGTACGGAGTGGACGCCGCTGTTTGCCAACCCCAGCTACGGCATCCTGCCGCTGATCAGCGGCACCCTGATCGTCACCCTGTGCGCGGCGGCCATCGCCCTGCCCTTTGGGCTGTTCAGCGCGGTCTACCTCAGCGAGTACGCCAAGCCCCGGACGCGCAAGGTATTGAAGCCCGTCATCGAGCTGCTGGCCGGCGTGCCCTCCATCGTCTACGGCTACTTCGCGCTCAACACCATCACGCCGCTGCTGCAGCGGCTGTTCCCCGCGACGCAGATCTACAACGCGGCCAGCGCCGGCATTGCCATGGGCATCATGATCATGCCCCTGGTCTGCTCGCTGAGCGAGGATGCCCTCAGCGCGGTGCCGCTGGGCATCCGCTACGGCGGGATCGCGCTGGGTGTTACCAAGTATGAGTATGTCAAAGGCATCGCCATCCCCTATGCCTTCTCAGGCATTGTCGCTGCCTTTGTACTGGCCATTTCCCGGGCGATCGGCGAAACCATGATTGTGGCCATCGCGGCAGGCGCCAGGCCCACCCTGACCCTGAACCCCCTGGTGAGCGTGCAGACGCTGACGGCCTTTATCGCCCAGGCCAGCCAGGGGGACAACCCCCACGGCACCACCCCCTACTACGCGCTGTATGCCGTGGGGCTGCTGCTGTTCGTGATCACCTTCATCATGAACACCATTGCACACCGCACCATTCGCCGCGTGAAGCAGTCCATGGGGGCCCTATGAAAGACGAGCAGAGATACTATCAAAGAAGGGTGCTGAAGAACCGCCTGGTGCACATCCTGTTTTCCTTGATTGCCTGGCTGAGCGTGTTTGTCCTGGCCTTCCTGCTGTTTGACTTGGTCAAGCGGGGCGCGCGATACATCAACCTTGACTTCTTCCGCAATTTTCCCTCACGCTTTGCCAAAAAGTCGGGCATCCTGCCCGCGATCACCGGCAGCGTGTGGATCGTGCTGCTGACGGCGGTGATCTCCATCCCGCTGTCCATCGGCGCCGCCATCTACCTGGAAGAGTACGCCTCGGACAACCGGTTCACCCGCTTTATCAAGATCAACATCGCCAACCTCGCCGGCGTGCCCTCCATCGTCTACGGCATATTCGGCCTGTCCATCTTCGTGCGCGCGCTGGGCTTCGGGCGAAGCATACTCTCGGGCGCCTTGACCATGTCCCTGCTGGTGATGCCCATTGTCATCGTCTCAGCCCAGGAAACCCTGCGCACCATCCCGCAGACACTGCGGCAGGGCTCTCTGGCGCTGGGGGCCAGCAGGCGGCAGACCATCCTGGGCGTGGTGGTGCCCGCCGCGGTTCCAGGCTTCTTAACCGGCATCATCCTGGCGGTATCCCGCGCGCTGGGGGAATCCGCCCCGCTGCTCTTGGTCGGCGCGTTCAGCTATGTCAGCAGCCTGCCTAAAGGGCCGATGGATTCCTTCATCGCCCTGCCCATCCAGATCTATACCTGGATGAGCAAGCCCAGCGCAGACTTCAAGGATGTTACCGCGGCAGCCATCCTGGTGCTGATGGCTCTGCTGCTGCTGCTCAACGCCGCGGCCATTATTATCCGCGCCAAGTTCCAGAAGTCATTTGAGTAGACCATCACCACGGGGATATCATCAATCTCCGTTTTAAATACAAATAATCTCGTAAAACGAAAGGGGAACCTCATGAAAAAGACTATGTTATCCGGCCTCAGGCCCGCACTGACCATCCTGACCGCCCTTCTGCTTACCCTGAACATCGCGGGCGCGTCCGCCCAGGCGCTCAGCGGCACCATCATCATTGATGGCTCCAGCACCGTCTTCCCCATCACCGAAGCAGTCGCTGAGGAATTCCACAAGCTGTACCCCGATATCAGCACCCCCATCGGTGTATCCGGCACGGGCGGCGGGTTCAAGAAGTTTATCATCGGAGAAACTGACATCAGCAACGCTTCCCGCCCCATCAAGGACAGCGAGGCCGAAACCGCCAAAGCCAATGGGGTTGAGTATGTCGAGCTGGCCATTGCCTACGACGGCCTGTCGGTCATGGTCAGCCATGACAACGACTTTGTTGACAGCCTGACGGTGGAAGAACTGGGCCGCATCTGGGCCCCCGACAGCACCGTGATGACCTGGAAGGATGTTCGCCCCGAGTGGCCCGATGAGGCGATCAAGCTCTATGCTCCCGGCACCGATTCCGGCACCTTTGACTACTTCACCGAAGTGATCAATGGCGAGTCCGGCGCCAGCCGCACCGATTTCACCCCCAGCGAGGATGACAACGTCCTGGTGCAGGGCATCGCGGGCGACAAGTACTCCCTTGGATACTTCGGCTACGCCTACTACATGGAAAATACCGACAAGCTGAAGATCGTCAAAATCGATAACGGCAGCGGCCCGGTTGAACCTACCTTTGACACCATCATGGATGGCAGCTATGCCCCGCTCTCCCGCCCCATCTTCATGTATGTGGCCACCAAGTCGCTTGAGCAGCCCCACGTCCGGGCCTTCCTGGACTACTTCCTGGGCGAAGGCACAGCCCTGGTCAGCGAAGTCGGCTACGTGCAGCTCAGTGAGGAAGACTATGCCGCCCAGAGGGCGAAGCTGGAGCTGTAATCGCTTCGCTCTAATGCTGAATGCGAAATGCGAAATGCTGAATGATTGGCACGAAGCTGAACCGTGAACAGAAAAGCCACTTCACCGGAGATCACAGGACACAGAGGAGCTCCCTCCATCCTCCTCTGTGTCTCTGTGGCCTCTGTGCGAAACGTTCCTCCCCGTCCCCGTTCATTCAGCATTCAGAATTCAGCATTGGCGCTGCAGCGCCAGGAAAGGCTGACAGATGACCGATTTTAAACTCAACACACGCGCAGCCGGCAATCCACCCGAAAGCCCCGCTGGCATCTCCTTTGACATACGGGATGCCAACTTGTGGTATACCGACTTTCAGGCGCTCAAAAACATCACCATGCGGATACCCTCCGGGCAGGTGACGGCTTTGATCGGGCCGTCCGGCTGCGGCAAATCCACGCTGCTCAAATCCCTCAACCGGATGAACGATCTCATCCCCGGCTGCCGCGTCACGGGCACCTTTCTGCTGGATGGAGAGGATATCTACTCCCCCCGGATGGAAGTGAATATGCTGCGCAAGCGGGTGGGCATGGTGTTTCAAAAGCCCAACCCTTTTCCCATGTCCATCTACGACAACATTGCCTATGGCCCGCGCATGCACGGCACCAAGGGCAAGGCGCAGCTGGATGAGATCGTGGAACGCTCGCTCACGCAGGCGGCCCTTTGGGATGAGATGAAGGACAACCTGAAAAAGAGCGCCATGGCCATCTCCGGCGGGCAGCAGCAGCGCCTGTGCATCGCCCGCTGCTTGGCGGTGCAGCCCGAAGTGCTGCTGATGGATGAGCCGACCAGCGCGCTGGACCCTATCTCCACCGCTAAAATTGAAGACCTGGTGCTGGAGCTGAAGGCGCAGTACACGGTGATCATCGTGACGCATAACATGCAGCAGGCCGCGCGCATCAGCGATCTCACCAGCTTTTTCCTGCTGGGCGAAATGCTGGAGATGGCGGATACGGAAACGCTGTTTTCAAACCCCGCGGACATACGCACCGAGAATTACATCACAGGGAGGTTTGGCTGATGGTTCGCAATAAGTTTGATGAGCAGCTGCAGAGGCTGCACGCGGAGATGATCATCATGGGCGGCATGATCGAGCGGGCCATCCAAGCGGCGGGCGATCTGCTGCAAACCCGCGACCTGGACCGCGCGCGCGACCTGATCGGCCGGGATGACGAAGTGGACCGCAAGGAGCGCGAGATCGAAGCGCTGTGCCTGCGGCTGATCCTGATGCAGCAGCCTGTCGCGCGCGATCTGAGGGTGATCTCGGCGGCGCTTAAAATGATCACGGATATGGAGCGCATAGGAGACCAGGCGGCTGATATCTGCGAGATCCTGACGATGCCGCTGGACGGCGAGCAGATCACCCTGCCGGAGCATCTGCCCCAAATGGCAGCTGAAACCGCCAAGATGGTGCATAAGGCCATCGAGGCCTATGTCACGCTTGATCTGCCCCTTGCCCGCAAGGTGATGGGGGATGATGACATCGTGGACGGCTTGTTCCATCAGGTGAAAATTGACCTGATGGAGCGCATCAACAGCTGTTGCCAGGATGGCCAAATGCCCGGCAGCATGCAGCTTCTGGATATGCTGATGATCGCCAAATATTTCGAGCGCAGCGCGGACCACGCCGTCAACATCGCCGAATGGGTGGAATATGCCGTGACCGGTGAATACAAGGGTGACAGGCTGTCTTGATTATACCGATTCCAAACATAAATGCCACGTTGAGCTGATGCGAATTCTGCATCAGCTGCCTTTTACTCGATGAGCAGATGTTCCTTTTCCAACGCTTCTGTTTTTCCGTGAATTCTGCCCAATCCATACATTATTGTACCGCCGAATAAACAATGGACTATAAACTTGCATACTTCGTGAATTTCGATCCGAA
>CAYZRZ010000123.1:0-6235 GCA_964480995.1 uncultured Christensenella sp. | reverse complement strand
ACGGCGGGCCCGCCGTGCTCCCCGAAAAGCGCATGGACATCAACGGAGAGCCTCTGAACCCTGCCGCGCGCGACTATCCAAGCGAGTTCATCCAGACGGGCATATCCGTCATCGACGGGCTCAATACCCTGGTGAGGGGACAGAAGCTGCCGGTTTTCTCGGGTTCCGGTCTGCCTCACGCGCAGCTGGCTACGCAGATCGCCAGGCAATCAAGGGTTTTGGGGGATGACAGCAAGTTTGCCGTTGTCTTCGCCGCCATCGGCATTACGTTTGAAGAGGCTGATTACTTTATCAGCGATTTCAAACGCACAGGCGCCATCGAGCGCGCCGTGCTGTTTATGAACCTGGCAAGCGACCCCGCGGTCGAGCGCATTTCCACGCCCCGCATGGCGCTGACAGCGGCGGAATACCTGGCTTATGAAAAAGGCATGGATGTACTGGTGATCATGACCGACGTGACCAACTACGCGGAGGCGCTGCGCGAAGTATCCGCCGCCCGCAAAGAAGTGCCGGGCCGCCGCGGCTATCCTGGTTACCTGTATACCGATCTGGCCAGCCTGTATGAACGTGCCGGGCGCATCAAAGGAAAGCCCGGTTCCATCACGCAGATCCCGATTTTGACGATGCCTGAGGATGATAAAACCCACCCCATCCCCGACCTGACGGGCTATATAACCGAGGGCCAGATCATCCTCAGCCGCGAGCTCTACCGCAAGGGGATCACGCCGCCCATCGACGCCATGCCCTCCCTGTCGCGCCTTAAGGATAAGGGGATTGGCGTTGGGAAAACCCGCCGTGACCATGCCGACACCATGAACCAATTGTTTGCCGCCTATTCACGGGGCAAGGAAGCCAAGGAACTGGCCGTCATCCTGGGCGAAGGCTCGCTGTCGGATGTGGACAAGCAGTACGCGAAATTCTCGGACGCCTTTGAAACCCGCTATGTATCCCAGGGCTATCAGACAAACCGCACGATTGAAGAGACGCTGAACCTCGGGTGGGAACTCCTCAAGATGCTGCCCCGCACGGAGCTCAAGCGCATACGCGGCGAACTATTGGAAGCTTACCTGCCGCTTGAAGAAAACGGGGAGGAGACGCGGTAAATGGCCGTCCTCAATGTAAACCCCACGCGTATGGAGCTGACGCAGATGAAGCGCCGCCTGGCTACGGCTAAGCGGGGCCATAAGCTGCTCAAGGACAAGCGTGATGAGCTGGTTCGCCGCTTCATCGTGCTGGTCAGGGAGAATTACAGCTTGAGATTGGAGGTGGAGCGCGCGCTCGGCCTGGCAATGAAGGATTTTGCCCTTGCCCGCGCGGTGATGGAGCCGGGCGCTTTGCGCCAGGCCTTGATGTATCCGGCCAGACAGGCCGCCATCTCAATCGGTCAAAGAAGCATTCTTTCGGTCAAAGTGCCCGTATACCGTATGGATGAGCTTCAGGAGGATGGAGCGGTCAGCCTGCCCTACGGCATGGCCGAGACCTCCGCCCAGCTGGACAATGCCATCTCCACCATGGCGGGCGTGCTGCCGCAATTAATTGCCCTGTCTGAGAAGGAAAAGTCCTGCGAGATGCTGGCCGACGAGATCCAGAAGACCCGCCGCCGCGTCAACGCGCTGGAGTATGTGATGATCCCCCAGCTGGAAGAAACGATCCGCTACATCGCCATGAAGCTGGAAGAGAACGAGCGCGGGGCGCTCACCCGGCTGATGAAGGTGAAGGAAATGCTGGCGCAGCGGGAAGGCTGATTGATTGACGTTAAATGATGCCCTTCGCAAGGATGCGAAGGGCGTCTTTATTGATAAAAATCTCAATACTTCGCCAGTTCCTCGCCGAATCGCTTATACAGCAGACCTACCAGCGGCAGGCCCAGCATGTAGCATACGGCTGCTTCGCCCAGCGCAACGGTCGCGGCAGTGGCGGCGAAGGGCAGGGTGTATACAACTGACAGCATACCGCCCACGATCAAGCCGTTGAAAACAACCGGCATGAGCGCAGCCAGCCATTGGCTGCGGCGCAGCCAGCGTGTCAGGATGGCGGCAAGCAGCGTGGCCAGGCTGCCGAAAATGATATCCTGCCAGGGAGCGCCCAGTATAATGTTGCTGAGCAGACAGCCCACAAAAAGGCCCGGTACGGCAGCGGGCGAGAGTATAGGCAGCATAGTCAGGGCTTCGGATACACGAAACTGGATCGCTCCAAAGCTCATCGGCGCGAACAGGGCGGTCAGGGCGATGTAGAGGCCCGCCACCAGCCCGCCCGCGGCGATAGACCTGGCGCTCATCTTTTTAATGCTCATAAACTTACTTCAGCTTCCAAATCATGCGGTTGTAGTCGGCGATGCTGCGATCGCTGGAGAATAGGCCGCTCATTGCCGTATTGGTGATGGCCATCCTGAGCCAGTCCCCGCTGTCGCGGTAGTCAAGATCGACGCGCCGCTGCGCCATGGAGTAGGAGCCGAAATCCTTCAGCACAAAATAAGGATCAGCCGGCGCGCCCCAGCTGCCAAACAGCAGATCGTGATACAAAGCTTGCAAAAGGGCAGGATTATCGGGGAATAGCGTGCCGTCGATCATCTGGGTGAGTGCCCTTCTCAGCTCGGCATTCTGCTCATAGATGCCGATGGGAGAATAGCTTCCATCCTGATATAGTGTGTTGACCTTGTCTGCGCGCATGCCGAAGATATAGATGTTGTCATCGCCTACCTGCTCAGAGATCTCCACATTGGCGCCGTCCAGCGTGCCGATCGTGACAGCGCCGTTCATCATGAACTTCATATTGCCGGTGCCGCTGGCCTCTTTTCCGGCAGTGGACAGCTGCTCTGACAGTTCGGCGGCAGGGATCAGCATTTCGGCGGCTGACACATTGTAATTTTCTACAAACAGCACCTTCAGCAGCTTCCTCGCGCGCGGATGCCTGTCAATCAGGCGGGACAGCGCCAGGATATAGCGGATGATCAGCTTGGCCTTGGCGTAGCCGGGGCTGGCCTTGGCGCCGAAGATGAAGGTGCGTGGCAGCATGTCGATATTCGGGTCATCCACGATGCGGTTGTACAGCGCGTGGATGTGCAGGGCGTTGAGCATCTGCCGCTTGTACTCATGCAGCCGCTTCACCTGCACGTCAAACAGGGTATCGGTATCCAGGACTATTTTTTGCCGCGCTTTGATCCAGGCGGCGAAGGTGGCCTTGTTGTGCTGCTTGACCTGCAGGAATTTTTCGCGGAAGGCGGTATCGTCGCGCAAGGGCAGCAGGTTTTCCAGCTGATCGGGCTCATGTTGCCACCGGGGGCCGATGGCTTCCGTGATCAGCTCAGCCAGCCTGGGGTTGCAGGCCATCAGCCAGCGGCGGTGGGTAATGCCGTTGGTAATGTATGTAAACTTCTGCGGATAGATCAGGCTGTAGTCATGGAAAGTGTCCTGCTTGAGGATGTCGCCGTGCAGGCGGCTGACGCCATTGACGCAGTAGCTCCATGCGACACACAGGTTGGCCATGTGCACTTGGTCATAAGCCAGGATGGCCATGCGGGCGATGCGGTCCCAGTCACCAGGGAATTTGTGCCACAGCATGTCACACAGGCGGCGGTTCATTTCCTCCATGATCATATAGATCCGCGGTACCTGGCGGCGGACAAGGTCCTGCGGCCAGCGCTCCAGCGCTTCCTGCATGACGGTGTGATTGGTGTAGGCCATGCAACGCATGGTGATCTGCTGCGCCTCATCCCAGCCCAGCCCCTCCTGATCCATCAGCAGGCGCATAAGCTCGGGGATGGCAAAGCCGGGGTGTGTGTCGTTGATATGGAAGACGGCTTTGTCAGGCAACAGCTGAAAGTTATTGCCAAAGCGGCTCTTAAAATCCTTCAGCGCATACTGCAGGGTTGCGCTTGTTAAAAAGTACTGCTGACTCAGCCGCAAGGTCTTGCCTTCATGGTGGTTGTCTTCAGGATACAGGACCTTTGATATGATGCTGGCCAGCTCCTGCTCAAGAGAGGCGTTGCGGTAATCTCCGCTTGAAAAAGTATGAAAATCCATGGCCGTGCGGCTTCTGGCCCGCCACATGCGCAGGCTGTTGACCGTATCGGCTTCGTGTCCCACCACAGGCATATCGTAGGGCACGGCCTCTACGATCCGGCCGCCCTCCACTTCAAAGACGGTTCGGCCGGCTGATTCCTTTGAGACAACATGGCCTTCAAAGCAGATGTCCACACTCTCTTCCGCGGCGGGCATCTCCCACACATTGCCGTTGACGAGCCAATCGTCGGGCAGTTCCACCTGCTGGCCATCGGTCAGCTTTTGACGGAACAGGCCGTACTCATAGCGGATGGTGCTGCCCATCGCGGGCAGATCCAGCGTGGACAGGCTGTCCAAAAAGCAGGCAGCCAGGCGCCCCAGCCCCCCGTTGCCAAGGCCCGGCTCGGGTTCCGACGGCATGATCTCCTGCCAGGCGATGCCAAGCTCGGTCAGCGCCCGGGTATATTCAGCGGTCGCGCACAGGTTCAGCACATTGCTGTACAGGCTTCTGCCGACCAAAAACTCGATGCTCATATAGTACAGCCGCTTGCCCTGATAGGCGCGGTCGCGCTCCCGGTAATCAACCCATCGCTGCATGATCTGGTCTCGTACTGTGGATGCCACCGCGTTGTATATCTGCTGGTTGTTTGCCTCTTCAAGCGTCTTGCCGTTGTAGCGCTGCAGCTTGCCCAAAATGGACTGCTTGATGGATTCCTTGTCAAATGACTTCGTGGCCATTACTTCCTCCAAACGGGTTCAATACACGTTTACCACAGTATACCATGCGTGAGAAAGCGATGGCAAATTGCCGTCTCGGTCACGAGGAGAAGGCAGCGCTGCTCCGGTGTAACGCGAGGCAGCGCGGCAATGCCTGAAATCCTCTCTCAGGAGCGTCGGTTCAAAATAAATTTCAAAATCATAATGCACAAATCATGAAAAAGTGTATAATAGCATCCTGTGAGAAGGAGGAGGTTGAGCGCAAGGGCAGAAGTATCTGCCGCCCCAGGTTGGGCCCAAACGCGGGCCTGAAGGTTTTATAGCGCAGGGCACAAGCGCCCTGTAGGTCTCGCGGGGATATCCCGCCAGCACTTGTATAAAACAACATGGAGTAGTAAAAGTAATTCGTTACTATATAGACTCGAGCACACGTCCTGCGAATTGATATAAAAGACAAGTACCCATGCGTCACAATAAACTCAATAGACGGCGGAGAATGTTCCATTACAGGTGCAATTGGTTTATGAAAGGTAAAAGAAATGAAAAAACTGATTGTATTCGCCTTGGTTTCTGTTCTGCTATTTGGCGCTGCGTCCGCTTACGCGGAAGCCGCTCCCGTCCTTGATTCGTCCCCCTCACCCGCATACTCGGATGAGATGAAGATTCCCTACACGGTTGACTTAAGCCCGGAAGACGGCGCGGACAGCGTAGAGCGGGAGGGCGACCATCAGGATAGCCCCTACTTCCGTCACCCGGATTTCTATCATATGGAAGATACGGACTCCCTGACCATCCTGACCAACTTTAGAACCCAGCAGCAGACCTCCGAGTGGAGCTGCGGCGTCAGCAGCGTGCTGATGGTGCTGGACTGGTACGGAAAGCTGGGCGATCATAATGAAGAGACCCTGGCGGCTTTCCGTGAAAACGGATTAACCCCCGGCGCAACCACCACCCGCGGCATGATCAGCATGCTGGAGGGCGTGGGCGGCTTTGATATTTACTCCGTGTTTGACGCGGGGGAGAGTGTCTACGAGGTCTTCACGCTGGACTTTGTCCGCGAGACGCTGGCAGAGGGCAAACCCATCCTGATCGGCTGGAACGATTGGGGCGGTCACTGGCAGGTCATCATCGGCTATGACACCATGGGCACCGAAACCCAGCAGGATGATGTACTGATCGTTGCTGATCCGTACGATACCACCGATCACAACCAGGACGGCTACGGGATCTATCCCGCCGAGCGCTTCCTGTACAATTTCACCTTCTATGATTTCTTCCCTGAAGAAGAACTCAACGACATGTGCTTCATTGTGCCGAGCTTGCAGAACTAAGCAGATCGGCACAGCCTGAACCTTCTCACAGCCCTCTCCGATGCCGGAGAGGGTTTATTATTAGGAGCGGCAGGCCTGTCAGTATAAAAAAGTATAAAAAATTTTGCTCCAGGCTCTTGCCATTTCCGCCAATATGCGCTATAGTATGCACAGGCTTAGCACTCGACCTTTAAGAGTGCTAAAGAA
>CAYZRZ010000122.1:0-6259 GCA_964480995.1 uncultured Christensenella sp. | reverse complement strand
GCCGGGAGCACTTATCCGGCTTTGAGATGACAAAGGGCACCATGGACGATGTGTTCTTGGCGGTAACGGGAAAGGAGATAAGGGAATGAACGCATTGCTGCTGCGCAATCTGCGCGTGTATTTCAGAGACAAGGCCTCGGTCTTCTTCTCCCTGCTGTCCGTACTGATCATTATCCTCCTCTATGCCCTGTTCCTGGGCGATGCCTGGTCTAGCGGCAGCGTTTTCCAGGGGCGTGCCGGCGTGAAAAACATGATGGACAGCTGGATCATGGCAGGCCTGCTGGCCGTTGTGTCGGTCACCTCCACCATGGGCGCTTTCGGCATCATGGTGGAAGACAAGAGCCGCAAGATCATGAAGGACTTTGCTTCCTCCCCCCTCAGCCGCGCCGGGCTGACAGGCGGCTACATCCTGTCCGCCTTCCTCATCGGCCTGCTGATGAGCCTGGTCACGGCTGTGTTCGCGGTCATCTACATGGTCGCCAGGGGCGGCGCCTTCCCCGGCCTGCCCGCGCTGGGGAAGACCATGCTGCTGATCATCATCTCCTCGCTGTCCAACACCTCGCTGGTGCTGTTCCTGATTTCCTTTATCAACAGCGTCAATGCCTTCAGCACCGCCAGTACACTGATCGGCACGCTGATCGGCTTCCTGACGGGCATCTATATGCCCATCGGCCAGCTGCCCGAAGCGGTGCAGTCGATCATCAAGGTGGTCCCCACCTCGCACGCCGCGGCCTTACTGCGCCAGACGCTGATGGAAGAGCCGCTTCAAAAAGTATTCGCCGGCGCGCCGGCTGAACTGGTCAACGGTTTCAAGGAGACCATGGGGATCACGCTCAGCGTGGGCGGCAAACTCCTGACCCCCATGACGCATGTGCTGGTGCTGACCGCTTCCTTCGTCATCTTCTCGCTGCTCTCGCTCTGGTCCCTGTCCAGGAAAAAGCGCTGACTCAGCAGGCCGCCGGGAGGAAGCTCCCGGCGGCCTGTTAGAGTAACATGCGCCTGTCTGTAAAGCCATGGTCCAGAAAAGGCCGGAGATCAAATAACCTCTGTTACACCTACATGCAATACGTTGACCGAATGCGGGGCAATCGACATGGTCATGCCGTCAATATATCTGCCAATGTCTTGTCGCTCTATGTAAACTTCATTGCGGTCTATGTCGTTATAAGAGTCTTTGCCGAGACCGCGGATCGAATGCATGACCGCGTCCCCATCAGCCTCGGGCATGCAAATACTGACATCATGGGCTTTCTCCGGGTCCTTGTTGACGATCGCCAGGGCCCACCCTGGCCGGTCCGTCCACCTTGTCGCCAGTACATCCAATGTATCAATTGCCGCCTCTTGTCCTTTTTTATCAAGAACGCTCATCCCGGGCATATCTTCCTGCCAGCTGTCCAGCACAACGTCCCCCAGATAATTGACATACAGATCAAACACATGATAGGTGCTTCTGAGCACAAGGCCTTGCGCGTGTGTATAGATGCACCCGCGGGTGTTGAGGATCGGAGCGAAATTCGCCATGCCCACGATGTCGCAATGCCGGTTCATCGCGCTTAGGAAACAGGCGGAAAACACCGCGTCAGCCATGGTGTACTGGCAGTTTTCGTCATTTTTATCGCGCGGCTTTACATAGTCTGCCTTATCAATGCCCTGCTTGATGGTATGCACATTGGGATGATGCCAGCTGCGCAGATTCCATTCATCAAAGGCTATTTTGATCTTCTTGTCCAAACGCATCGCAGCCAGCAGGCCCCGCACCTCACGCACGGCATGATCCACAGCGCCCGTATACGCCATGCACTGCTCATAATCCGCCAGATCATTCACCTGAGTGGTCATATCTCAGTATTCATGAATGGAGATCCAGTCCAGGAATTCGCCGCAATGCCGCAGCAGATTGACATTCCAGTTTACATCAGACAGAGCGGCGGCGGAAAGCTCTATCGCGGGGTCAACATGCTTCATCATCTTCGCGGCTTCTTTGACGAGTCTGCCCCATTCCTCCGCTGATTTGGCGCCGATCTCCCAATACCCGTAGTTCTCGTTTCCGATGCTCCAGTACTTGACCGCGTGGGGCTTTGGATGCCCGTTTTCGACGCGCTTACGCGCGTAGCGTCCTTCACGTTCCAGATTGCAGTACTCAACCCAATCGCTCATCTCTTCGGCGGTTCCTGTTCCCGCGTTTGTGCATATGTAGGGCTCGCAGCCAAGCTTGCGGCACAGTTCGATATACTCATCCGTGCCAAACGTATTGGGATCTTCAACGCGCCACGCTTTATCAAACGAGGGGACGCGCGCAGATCCTACGCCATCCTGCCAGTGGTAGGAAGAAACAAAGCACCCGCCGGGCCAGCGCAGTACCGGCACCTTGATTTTGCGCATCGCCTCCATGACATCCCCGCGCAGGCCGCTTTCATCGGCAAACGGAGACGCCGGATCATACAGCCCGCCGTAGATCTGGCGATGAAAATGCTCAATAAAGTGACCATAGATCTTAACGTCACGCTGTCCGATGGCGCGGGCATGATTGATATGGATCTTCGTGGGTCAGCCTCCTGTTGATGATTCTTGCGCCAAGCCGCTGCCGGATCTCCGCCTTCACGCTGTTTCCGCCTGCCTGCGGCTTATTCCTGCCTGGCCTTCTGTTCGATATTCTATCATGGACGACGATCGCGCGCTATGCATTTCCCGGGCAGGGGTCAGTTGCGCATATCTTCCATGCATTCATTCCCGCCCGCAAGCAGCCATACGCCGATGTGGAATAGCCGGCTGAACAGGGTCATGTGGAAGACCTACCTGCCCGAACATGCCGCGCGGCCGATCCGGTATGCTTCGCCGCTTGAAGCCCCTTCCCTTTCAGGGCTTCCAGCCGCCTATGTGGAAACCGCTCAGCTGGATCCCCTTCATGATGAGGGCCTGGCCTACGCGCAGGCGCTTTTAGATTCGGGCGTCCCCGCGCAATCCGTTGAGGTAAAAGGCGCGTTCCACGGCTTTGACCTGATGCGTCACAGCAGCGTCGCGAAACAATGCATGGTCAAGCGAATCGCGGCGCTGAGACAGGTGTTTTTCTCCGCGGAATCATAATGGCTCATCATCCGCGATATCAGTTTACTCCTTTGGAAATCGGGAAGTATCTATTGGACAGGTTGCCGGGCGATTTGTATGCTGACGGGTGTGAACAGGATGTCATGCCTGCCGGTGACCAGGATCAACGGAACCATCATCTACGAATAGAAACGCGATACAGGAGAGACCCCATGGAAAGAACAAAAAAGCCTGGATCAATGCCATACTTATCGGTCATCCTGATGATCATCAGGAAGGACGACACTTATTACCAAAAAGCGGTGGATGAAATCAGCGGGCTTTTCCGCGTTTCCTGCGTGCTGAATATCGTGTGGATCGTCACCTTCTCCTACATGCTGATCGAGCTGTCGACCCTCTTCATCCTGGCCTTCGTGATCACGCTGGCCCTGCTGAACCTGAAGCTTATGAAGATTCAGGAGGGCAAACGCTGGCTGCTTCCGGCTGCTTTTGGCATCTACAAAGGCTGGCTGCTGGTCGACCGTGGTCAACGCCGCGGCCGCCCTGGTCAAGATAGGCTGGACCGGCTTTAGCCTGGGCGTAGAGACCTGGGCTGTGATCATGCTGGCCGTCGCCGCAGCGCTGGTCGTCTTGGTTATGCTGAAGCTTAGGAACGCGGCCTTCCCGCTGCCCGTGGCCTGGGCTTACTTCGGCATCCATCAGAATTTAAAGCCGAAAACGGCTTCCAGGGCCAGTATGGCACGGCGCAGACCGCCGCCCTGATCGGCATGGTCCTCATGCTGTGCGCCGCGGTCTACCGGTTCTACCGCAACCGCTATACCCTGATGCCCGCCGCGGGCAAATGACCAGGCTAACGCCAAAAACAGGCAGCCATTGCGCGGCTGCCGGGTTTTTGTCTGCGGAAGCTGTGGGTTGTGCCCCTCGCGGCGCTGATTGCCGGACATAAACAAGGGCACAATGCCAACCGAATCTGATCACATCACCCCGTAAATTATGCTATACTGTGTGCGACCAAACAAAACGAGGTGCAATTTGATCCTGCTATCATTGGATAAAATCAGCAAGAGCTTTCCGGGTAAGGTCCTTCTTGACAAAGTATCTTTGTATATAAACGACAGCGACAAGATCGGCATCATCGGCATCAACGGCACCGGCAAGACAACTCTGCTTAATATTATCGCGGGGCAGACAGCGCCGGATGAGGGGACGATCACCATGTCCTCCGGCATGCGCATCGCTTGCCTTGAGCAAAACCCGGTGCTTGACAGGAACCTGTCCCTGCTTGACATTGTACTGCAAAAAACTGACCCGCACGCGCGCGACGCCCTGGCCTTTGAGGCAAAAACCATCCTGACCAAGCTTGGCTTTTTCGATTTTGATATGAACACCTCCGCGATGTCCGAGGGCGAGAAAAAGCGCGTGGCAATCGCCAGGGCCCTGATGAGTCCCTGTGAACTGCTGATCCTGGATGAGCCCACCAACCACCTTGACAGCGACATGGTGCAGTGGCTGGAAACCTTTTTGCAGCGATATCGCGGCGCCATCGTCATGGTGACCCATGACCGCTACTTTCTGGAACGCGTGACCAACCGCATCGCGGAGATCGACGGAGGCGCGCTGTATGCCTATGAAGGCCATTATTCGCAATTTCTTGAACGAAAGGCGCAGCGAGAGATCGATGAACAGGCCGCGCAGCGCAAAAACCGCAGCCTGTACAAGCGTGAGCTGGAGTGGATGCAGCGCGGCGCGCGGGCGCGCAGCACCAAGAGCAAGTCCCGCATCGAACGCTTTGAAGCTTTGCAGGACGGCGTAACAGAAGCGTCGGCAACGCTGGCAATGGATTCCGTCTCCACCCGGCTTGGTAAAAAGATCATCGACATCAAAAATATCAGCAAATCCTTCGGCGATCGCTGCCTGGTGAAGGACTTTTCGCATCTGCTGGTCCGGGACGAGCGGATCGGCATCATTGGCCCCAACGGAAGCGGAAAATCCACCCTGATCAAGATGATCGCGGGGATCCTCAGCCCGGATTCGGGCAGCGTAGAGCATGGCGCGACGGTCAATATCGGCTATCTGTCCCAGACAGGGGATATACCCGGCCATGATGTGCGTATCATTGACTACATCAAAGAGGTCGCCGGCGAAGTGGTTACGGGCGAAGGCACCCTCTCCGCCGCCAAGATGCTGGAGAGGTTCCTGTTCCCCTCCAATGTCCAGTGGACCCCTGTCAACCGGCTCTCCGGCGGCGAAAAGCGGCGGCTGTATATGCTGCGCGTCCTGATGAGCGCGCCCAATGTGCTCCTGCTGGATGAGCCCACCAACGATCTGGATACGGATACCCTGACGGTGCTGGAAGACTATCTGGAGGGCTTTGGCGGCGCGGTGGTCACCATCTCGCACGACCGCTACTTCCTTGATAAGATCGCGGACACGATCCTGGAATTCCGGGACGGCGGTGAGATCCGCCGCTACACGGGCAACTTTTCCGATTATCTGGCCAGGCGCGAACCGGAGGCTGCCGCGCCTGCCGCCGCCGCTGTATCGGGCAAATCCGCGCCGGAGCCTTCCCGCGCACCGCCAAGACCCGCCAAGCTCAAGCTTACCTTCTCCCAGCAGCGCGAGCTTGACACCATCGACGATGTCATCTCAGATCTGGAGGCTCAGCTGCGCCGCGCAGAAGAAGATATGCAGTCAAGCGCCAGCGACTATGAAAAGCTGATAATCCTCACTGCCGAAAAAGAGCGGCTTGAGTCAGCCCTGGCCGATAAGATGAACCGCTGGGTTTACCTCAATGAAATAGCGGAGCGGATCGGCAGCCAGAGGCAAGGGCCGGTTTAGCCATATGCATCCCGTATTCCGGACGGTCTTCTAACCCCTTCCGTTCCGTACATTCCGTGTTCCCGTTTTCCCCACCATTTTTCCGGTCATTCCGAATTCATAATTCAGAATTCAGAGTTCAGCATTCAGAATACGCGCTTCAACATATTGAAGCGCGTATTCTTTTGTCACCGGATGCCTTCCGCCGTTGATATAGTCGCAGAAAACAATCCTGTCTTCCTCACCCTCGTAAAGGAAGCCGATCGCGCGGGTGACGCCTTCCGGACGTGGAAAGCGGTTTTTCAGCGCGCGCTTTGCAGCCTGCAGCCGGGGGTCCTTTCGCTTGAGGCAGGCGGGGAACACGCTGGTGGGCGTAGTCGCCAGGCGGTCCTGCAGC
>CAYZRZ010000121.1:0-6463 GCA_964480995.1 uncultured Christensenella sp. | reverse complement strand
GCTTGAGATAATCCTCATAGCCTTCTTTTTGCATATCCGCCTTGGGGATAAACCGCAGGGACGCCGAGTTGATGCAATAGCGCAGGCCGCCCAGTTCTTTGGGGCCGTCGGTAAAGACGTGGCCCAGGTGGGCGTCGCCGGTTTTGCTGCGCACCTCGGTGCGGGCGCGGAACAAGGTGAAGTCGTTGTGCTCGGTGATCAGGGCCTTGTCGATGGGCTTTGAGAAGGATGGCCATCCGCAGCCGCTTTCAAACTTGTCAGTGGAAATGAATAAAGGCTCCCCGGTCGTGACATCCACATAGATGCCTTCCTCGAAGTTGGCGGCGTATTCGTTGTCAAAGGGGCGCTCGGTCGCTTTCTCCTGCGTGACCGCGTACTGCAGGGGCGTCAGATCCCTTTTCAGCGCGACCTTTGATTTTTTGGCGAACCGGCGGCTCATGGCTGCCCCTCCGTTTCTGTGGCCGTAATGCCCGTTTTGTCAAACAGGCTCTCCCCCTGCTTTGCGCCGCCTCGTGAAAATATCTGGGTAAACAAGAGAGCAAAGCCCAGGATTAACACCAGGGCGATCAGCAGCCAGGGCACGCGGCCGGGCTTTGGTTCCGCCGCATTGCCGCAGGTGCAGTTCTCGCATCCGCCAACGGCCATGCCTTTGTTCGTGCATTCACTCATAACAGGGCCTCGATTTCTTCCCGGAGATCGCCGGGCACGATCTGCGGGGCGAAGCGGCCAGTCACATTGCCCTCGCGGTCGACTAAGAACTTGGTGAAGTTCCACTTGATGGCCTTGCCCAGGATGCCGCCTTGCCGGTCTTTGAGATAGGTATACAGCGGCGCTTCCTCGGAGCCGTTCACGTCGATCTTTTCAAATCGGGGAAAGCTCGTATTGTAGTTCAGGCCGCAGAAGCTGTCGATCTCCTCCGCCGTACCCGGGGCCTGGCCGCCGAACTGGTTGCAGGGAAAGTCCAGCACCTCAAAGCCGCGGTCTTTGTAATCCCGGTACAGTTCCTCCAGCCCCTCATACTGGGGAGTGAAGCCGCAGTGCGTCGCCGTGTTGACGATCAGCAGCACCTTGCCCTCATAGGGCTTCAGCGTAACAGCCTTGCCGTCCTTATCCCGGAATTCAATATCGTAGATGTTCGTATCCATACCATTCCTCCTGTCCGTATATATCATACACGCGCGGACGACGCTGAAAACATGAGGCCCTGACCATTAGACAATTATTATGAATTATTATGTTGACAGACATCGAATAGTCGTATATGATGTGAACATCGAATGGAGGAGGTGCCGGGATGAGCCATGACATGAAAGCGGCGATCATCGTCGATGAACCTAATTTTCTGCTGCAGGCCATGCAGCTGATGGATAGCTATTTCAACAGGGAGCCGGGCGAGGATACGGCGGGATGGATCAGCCGGCCGCTGGTCAAGAAGAAGGATAACTTCACCATGCCCGAGTCGGAAATCAACGCCGCCTTTTCGGATGTGGCGGACTATTTGCGCCTGATACGCGGGGAAGCCGCTGCCTGCCTTGGGGGGAGCGAGGGCCTGGCTGAGATGTTCTCCCTGGCAACGCTTGATGACAATGGGGAGGCGAAGGAGTACTTTCTCAGCGTAGCCCTGATGCTGGCTGGGGACGCGGACAGCGCGAGCGGTCTTTCGCGGGATGACTTTGTCAGGGGCTGCCTGAGGCGGCTGGAATATCTAAGCGAACTGCCGGACGCCCAGGAAGATGAACAACAGGCAGACCTGGATGTCAGCGCGGCGTTCTCCATGGGCGATGTGTTTTCAAAGCTCAACAATACCCTGTTCAATGATGCCCAGCGCATGGCGCTGCTGCGCTTCTTTCAGGACATTGACCGGTTCTACGCGCGCGTCAGGGAAGGGCTTGAGAAGCTGGAGGTCATCTGCCGCCGCCATTATCCCCTGGTTGAAAAGCGCTGCCGGGAGAAAGCGGAGCGCTATCTTCGCCGGGGCAGCGATTCCATGCCCGTCAGGTATATGTACCGGCTGGTATTGAAGGGCGAAACGCTCCGGCCGCGGGACCCTTTGCACATTTGCGTCACGCCTGTCATGTACAACAGCATGGGCTTGCGCTTTGTCGTGGATCAGCCGCTGAACAAGCTGCTGTGGATCGGCATGATATATGAAGACCTGGATGAACTGAAAAACAGGCAAAAGCGCCGCCAGGAGAGCACGGAGGAGCAGCTGAAGGCCATTGCCGACCCGACCAGGCTGTCGATCATGCGCATGCTGTCGCAGCGGCCTCACTATGTGCAGGAGCTGGCCGACGCGCTGGGGCTAAGCCCCGCCACGCTGTCCCATCATCTCAAGGTGCTGCTGGAGGCTCTGCTGGTCGGCATCGGTGTGGAAGGCCGCCGCAGCTACTACAGCCTCAACGCGGAGGAACTGTCCGGGCTGGCGGCGGATCTGCAGGGCATGGCCGATGCCGCGATGGAAAAAAGCAAATGAAAAAACGATCCGCAAGCGCAAACCCACAGGCGCAAAAGCGCCGTGACCTGGCCCGGGAGCTGCTCCCTCAGGATACCCGCCGGGCTTACCTTCATCCAAGCAAGCGGGGCCTGCCGGGCACTTTGCTGAGGATGTACCGGCCGATACTGAAAAACCCGCGCATCATCTTCAGCACCCTGGTCTATGCCCTGTCTGCCGGGCTGCTGCCCGTCGCGGGCGTGCTGGTGGTGCGGTATCTGGCCGGCCTGCTCGCCTCCCCGGGGGCGACCGCAGGGAGCATGTTCATCGCGGCCGGCCTGTATGCCGCCGCCTTCTTCCTGCTGACCGCCGTCTCCTCCCAGCTGCTGCACCGCAACTACACCTGGTTTAACCGGATGCGCATGGACATGCTGGCAGACGCTTTGGGCCAGATGATGCGCATGGACTACGGCCTGTATGAAAACCCGGGCTTCATGGACGACGCGTCCAACTGGGACCGGAGCCTTTCCAACAACACGGCGGGCTATGAGGGCACCTTCCATGAAGGCTTTGAGCTGGGGGCCTCGCTGGTATCCGCCCTGCTGCTGGGCTGGATGCTGGGGCAGGAAAGCCCCTTGATCCCCCTGACCGGGCTGCTCTTCATCGCGGTCAACTATCTGTCGCAGGCGCACATCACCGCCTACAAGCATAGCCGGCGGGAGGAGATTGCGCGCCAGGCGAGGCGCTCAAGCAGCTTCGCGGCGGAGGCTTCCGACTTCGGGGCGGGCAAGGATGTCAGGCTGTTTGATATGGCGGGCCGCTTCCGCCATGCCTTTGACGACATGATCAAGGCCTATATGAAGCTGTACCGCGGCTTCACGGGGAGGGAGCTGCTGCTGTCGCTCCCGGAATCCCTGGCGCTGGTTGCCGTCGACCTGGTCTGCGCCGTGGTGCTGGTAGAGAGGTATCTGTCAGGCGGCATGGATACCGCGAGGCTGCTAACGCTGCTTACCGCGCTCACATTGTTTTCCGCCGTCATGCAGGTGCTGGGCAGGAAGCTCGCGTTCATCAAGGGCGAGACCCTGTATGTCAACGACAGCTTTGACTTTATCCAGACGGAGCTGGGCGCGCGGGGCGGCATCGGCACTGTGCCCGGGGATGGGCCGGTGGAGATCAGGTTTGAGGATGTATCCTTTTGCTACCCGGGCAGCGACAAGCCTGTCCTTCAGGGGCTGAACCTCCGGCTGGCCGCCGGCGAAAAATGCGCCCTGGTGGGCGTCAACGGCGCAGGCAAGACCACGATGGTCAAGCTGATCACGGGGCTGTACCAGCCGACGTCGGGGCGTATCCTCATCAACGGGATCGACGCGGCCACGCTGCCCCAAAGGGAACTGTTCCGCCTGTTTGGCGTCGTCTTTCAGGAAACACAGCCCCTGGCGATGACCATCGCCGAAAATGTGGCGGCGTCCGACGAACAGATCGACCGGGAACGGGTGATCGAATGCCTGAGGACTGCCGGGTTGTGGGAAAAGGTCAGCGGCTTTGAAAAAGGCATCGATACCCCGATGCTGCGCGTGATCGAGGACGACGGGGTCATCCTCTCCGGCGGCGAAAACCAGAAGCTGATGATCGCCAGGGCGCTGTACAGAAACGGGACACGGATGATGCTGATGGACGAACCGACAGCCGCGCTGGACGCGCTGGCCGAGGAAAAGATCTACCGTGAGTTTGACAGCCTCTTGCGGGGGCGCACGGCGCTGTTCATCTCCCACCGGCTGGCATCCACCAGGTTTTGCGACCGCATCGTGGTGCTGGACGGCGGCAGGATCAGCCAGGCCGGCACCCATGACGAGCTGCTTCATCGCGAGGGGCTGTACAGGGAGATGTTTTTGACCCAGGGTAAATATTACAGGCAGGATAAGGAGGAAGGGCAGGATGAAGAAGCCCGGTCGTACAGCGCCTGAGGGGCGTGAGATCGGCTCCATGGAGGCGATCCTGAGCCTGATGAAGATCATCTGGCAGGCGGACAAAGTCTATTTTCTTGTATACTTCCTGCTGAGCCTCACAACAGCGGCCAGCGGTATGATCAACCTTGTGCTGCCCAAGATACTCATTGACGGTATTTCGCGGGGATGGTCCGCCGGGCGCTTTATACCGGCCGTCGCGCTGTTTTGCCTGGCCAAGTACCTGATACTTCAGACGCAGGCGCTGATGAACCGGCAAAACAAGGTGCATCAGGAGGCGCTGGACAGGCGGCTGCCCACGCTGCTGGCGGAGAAGACCATGCGCATGTCCTACAGAATGCTGGAAGACCCGCAGGTGCTTGACCTCAAGGAGCGCGCGCTGTTCCCCATCACCAACTACGGGGCTGTCTATCAGCTGCTGGATTCGGGTGTGCGGATGCTCAGCGCCGGGATCACGCTGATCTCGCTGTCGGCTGTGCTGTTTTTCTTCAGCCCCCTGTTCCTGCTGGTCCTGATCCTGCTGTCCGCGGCGGCGATGCTGCTGTCTTCCCGCTTCATGAAGATGATACAGGCCACCATGCAGGAAGTGATCCCCATCAACCGCCGCTACGGCTACTATGCCAATACGGCCGGGGAAGCGCCTTTTCAAAAAGAATACAGGATCTACGGCATGGACAAGCTGATGCTCAAAAAGATCAAGGATTATAACGGGATCATCACCTCCTGGCTGCACCGCGTCCACATCAAGCAGGCCAATAACGAATGCCTGCAGGCCCTCATCGCGGGGGTGGTGCGCCTGATGGCCTATGGCTACACGGCCCTGCGCGTGCTGAGCGCCGATTGGGGCGCGCAGATCGGTCTGGGCGACTTTTCCGTCATCGTCATGGCGACCGAAAACTTCTTCAAGAGCTTCCGGGAAGGCGCCATGGGCATCCTGACCACCGGCCAGTCAGCCGCCTACCTGATCCCCTTTTGCAGCTTTATGAAGCTGGACGAGGACGCCGGGGAAGAAGGCGGTACCATCCGGGAGATCGGCGAATTCCGCTCCCTGCGCTTTGACAATGTCAGCTTCGCTTACCCAAAGACGGACAAGCTGATCCTCGACGGTATCTCCTTTGAGATCAAGGCGGGGGAAAAGATATCCATCGTCGGCCTCAACAACGCCGGCAAGTCCACCATCGTCAAGCTGATCTGCCGCCTGTTTGACCCCCAGGAGGGGCATATCCTGTACAACGGCGTTGACATCAGGGCGTATGACCGGCGCGTTTACCTGCAGAAGCTGTCCTGCGTGTTCCAGGATTTCAGGCTCTTCCCCTTCAGCCTTCTTGACAACATCGCACCTGCCGGCATCAGGGACGAGGCCGGCGTGTGGAAGGTACTGCGCGAGACGGGCATGGAAGAGGCGGTGAAATCGCTGCCCCGCGGGCTTGACACCAAGCTGAACAAAGCGCTGTGGGAGGAAGCCACGGACTTTTCCGGCGGCCAGAAGCAAAAGCTGGCCATCGCCCGCTGCCTCTACCGCCCGGCCGGGCTGGTCATCATGGATGAACCCACCGCGGCCCTCGATCCCCTGGCCGAAAGCGAAGTCTACGAGCACTTCCACGAGCTGACACGGGGCAGAACCGCCATCTTCATCTCCCACCGCATGTCCAGCTCTACCTTCTGCGATAAGATCCTGCTGCTGCAGGACGCGAAGATCGTCGCCTTTGACAGCCACGAGAACCTGATGAAGGGGGATAACCTGTACAGGGAATTGTTCCAGACGCAGGCGAAGAACTACGTTGTTAATGCGGGATGCAGCGCCGCTTTGGCGGCGAATGCGGAATTCTAAATGCTAAATGCGGAATGACGGGGGAAGAGCGGCAAAGCGATAGCAAAGCAATGGCAAAGCGGCTGCTGCGCAGCCGCGAAAGGGGAGACGGAGCTGGCTTTTCCACCGCTTCGCCGAGTTCGTGTCTGGACATGTTTAACAGCGAAAGACACGATAAAGATCGCTCTGATTCGTCATCCATCTGCCGGTAACCCCGCGGGCTTTGCAGGACGTCCTGACAGCGGTCGATCACGGCAC
>CAYZRZ010000120.1:0-6499 GCA_964480995.1 uncultured Christensenella sp. | reverse complement strand
CTGGCGGGAGGAAGAGAGCTTGCTTTCATAAGCATCATGGGCCTTGTGCGCGTCGCAATTCACAATCTGCGTTAAATCGTTCATGCGCTATTGATTCTTCCATTCGGCCTGTGATATACTTCCGTTTGCGCCGAAGTGGTGGAATGGCAGACGCGACGGACTCAAAATCCGTTGATAGCAATATCGTGTGGGTTCAAGTCCCACCTTCGGCACCAAAATCCGTCTCGGAAGAGATGGCTTTTTAAGTTGCATCGATGCGCAGCGGCCGGATCGGCTGGATCCGGCTGTCAAGGATGACATAATTTGCCCTCCTGGGGTATACTATGGTGAAAACGGAGCGGCACAATGGCGCTTCCGCATGAAAGGATCAAGGTTTGATGAAAAAGGTTTTAGCTGTTCTGATGGGGTTGATGATGATGGCCGGGGGGTTAGCCTCCGTACAGGCGGAGGGACCGGTACAGGTCGTTACCTCCTTTTATCCGATTTATATTTTCGCAAGCAATGTACTGGCGGGCGTTGAGGGGGTTGAACTGAAGAACCTGACGCACCCGACCACGGGATGCCTGCACGATTACCAGCTGCTGGCCAGCGATATGGTCACCCTGTCCAGGGCAGACGCGCTGATCATCAATGGCGGGGGCATGGAGAGCTTTGTGCCGATGGTGCAGACGCAGTATCCCCAGCTGCCCCTCATTGATACCTCGGAAGGGATCGAGCTGCTGCTCGAGGACGAAATGCTGGAGGAAGGCCACAGCGAGGACGACGGGCACGATCATGACCACGGCGAGTTCAATGCCCATATCTGGCTTGACCCGCAAAACGCCATCAAGATGACCGCGCATATTGCCCGGGAGATGGCAGCCCTGATGCCTGATCAGGCACAGAAGATCGAGGAGAACGCCGCAGCCTACAGCCAAAGGCTGGAGGCTCTTGATCAGGAGCTTCGGGAGGAGCTGTCCGGCCTTGAGAACCGCGATATCGTCACCTTCCATGAGGCCTTTCCGTATTTCGCCAAGGCCTATGATCTGAACGTCGTGGCCGTTCTGGCGCTTGAGCCGGATGAGGCGCTGACACCCCAGATGCTCAAGGGTCTGGTTGAAAAGGTGAAGGAGGCCGGCCTTCCGCCGCTGTTCACCGAGCCGCAGTTTGAGGACAGGGCGGCCAAGGCCGTCGCGCAGGAAACAGGGGCAAAAATCTACGAGCTTGACCCCATCGTCACGGGGGAGGGTCAGCCCGATGCCTATGAAACAGGGATGCGGAAGAACGCGCAGGCGCTGATTGAGGCGCTGGGCGAATAAACTTTACCAATAAATAAGCCGCTCGGCGCATAAAAACGCCGGGCGGCTTTTAAGGTGCTGTCATCTATTGCTTTCTGGCGTAAACCCCGCTGCGGATCTCCCGGATAAACAGGTGACCGTTTGGCAGCTTCGGCTGCTCCTCGGTCTCCCTGACAGCCTCTTCTATATCATAGGGCAGGGTGATCATGCGCAGGTCAAAAGGCGCCTCTTCATCGTGTTCGTCGCCGTCCATCAGCACATACTGCACCATGTTCTGCCCCAGGCCGTTGCCGACGGAGCCGGTATTGAACAGGATGCCGGGGGAGAGGGTGCGCAGGCTCTGCCTGTGGGTATCCGCGTAGCCGACAACCTGGAAATCATCTTGAAACAGCGCTTCCAGCTCCGGGACGGATCCCTGGTGCGGGTTGATCAGATCCTTCATGATCGGCCGTCCGTGGATCAGGCGGATATTCCGCCCGCTCAGCCGCGCGTGATGCTCAAGCGGTAAGCCGCACAGCTTTTCAAGCCTCGCTTTGCCCAGCTGGTCATAATAGAAGGCGTCGTTTGGAAACAGCTTCATCCCAACGCCTTCGTCCCAGTTGCCGCGCAGGATCAGGTCGCAGTTGGCGACGGCCCAGTCAAAGGTGCGGTCGCTGCTGGGCCCTTTGCCCACCAAATCCCCCAGGCACCAGATAGCGTCCGCTTTGCGCTTGACCAGGTCACGCTCAAGCGCCTGTACAGCGGTCATGTTTCCGTGCAGGTCGGCTACCAGGGCAATGGTCATGCGTGCCCCGCGGCCTTTGCCACCAGCCAGTTGAACAGGTTTTGCATGTCTTCCCTGCGCTTTGACAGGTTCTCCGGATGCCACTGGGTGCCGATGCCTGGATAGCCGTTTTCAAATTCCAGGCCCTCGACCAGCCCATCCTCTGACAAGGCGCTGACGCGCAGGCCCGGGGCCACATCCTTGACCACTTGATGGTGGCGGCTGTTGACGGGTACCCTGTCCGCCCCCAGGAGGCTGCGCAGGAGTGTGCCGGGCAGGATGTCTGCCTGATGCGCGCTGTCGGCGGTCCCGGGCTGCGAGTGCTTGATCGTGATTTGCGGCAGCTGAGCGGGGATATCCTGATAGAGCGTGCCGCCCTCGGCTACGTTCATCACCTGGATCCCGCGGCAGATGGCCAGGAAGGGCTTGCCGGTCGTGATCAGATACCTGTATCCGAACAGCTCCTGCGCGTCACGCTCGGGGATGATCGTTCCGTAGTCGGGATGCACTTCTTCACCGAAGTGTTTGGGATCGATATCCTCGCCGCCTGAAAAGATCACGCCATCCACTTTGTCGATCATGGCCCTCCAGGCTTCTTCGCTGCCGGCCAGGGGAAACAAGAGGGGTAGGGCACCTGCCCTCAATACGGCGGTTATATAATCGTTAGGTATATTGATCCGACCCTTTTGCGTATCCCAGTCGGGGCTGATGCCAATCGTAATCATGATGATCCTCACATTTCGTTTGCTGATGCGAGGGCATTATATCATAGATGCGATGAGATAAAAATGAATGATTTCTAATTTGTTAGCATGCCCGGTTTATGTTATAATTCAGTCGGTGAAATAAGGCTTTCATCAGGTGAAAAGGAGGCGCGGAAGTGGCAAAGGTCAACCAATCAAAATCGCCCGTCAAAGGATGGATTTGGGGCTTTCTGGCAGCCGGTCTTGCTGGTCTTGGCTATGCTGCCGTTCTGCCCTTGTATAAATGGCCGCATTACCTGCTGATGGCGGCAGCGGCTCTTTTGGTGGGCCGCGTGGCGCAGATCATGGGATCGGGCCTTGATACCTCAAAGCATATGCCGGCGATGGATGATATGCCCAAGACCGGCAACGAGCAGGTGGATCAGCTGATTGAGCGCGGTCGGGGCATACTGAAAGAGATTGTGGAAGAAAACAGGCTGATCCCTGACCCCGAGCTGTCGCGGCAGATCGACGAGATGGAGAGCATCACCAACAAGATCTTCCGGACAGTGATCGAGCAGCCGGATAAGACGCCCCAGATTCGCCGGTTTATGGATTACTATCTGCCCACCACGTTGAAGATGCTGCGCGGATACCGCAAGATGGATGAGCGCAAGGTATCGGGCCAGGAAGCTGAGAATGTAAAAGATAAAATTGAGTCGGCGATGGATGTGGTCATCGGCGCTTTTAAGAAACAGCTCAATACCCTCTATCAGAATGATATCCTTGATATTTCCACAGATATCGACGTACTTGAAACCATGCTCAAGCAAGACGGCCTCAGCGGTCAGCCCATCTCCATGTTTGGCGGTGCGGGCGCTGCGGCGCAGCAAAAGAAGGAGGACTGAACCATGTCGGAAGATCATAAGAACCTAAAGCAGGATGTCCAGGCCCAGGCCGTGGCCGAGCTTCCCGTGCTGACCCTGAACCCCTCTGCCGGCGATAAGCTGCAGATGGAAAAGGTGATGGATGAGCTTGACAAGGTGTCTGCCGAGGAGCCGGTTGCGCCGGATGTGCAGGCTGCCATCGCCAAGCAGCTTGACAGCGGGCTGAGCGACGAGGAGCGCCGGGCGGTTGAGTCGTTTTCAAAGCAGATCGACATCAGCAACTCCCAGCATGTGATGCTCTACGGGGCTGACGCGCAGAAAAAGGTCTCCGATTTCGCCGATACCATTCTGGCTGACATCAAAAACAAGGATGCCGGGGCCGTCGGCGATATGATGAGCAAGCTGATCGGCGAACTACAGAACTTTGAAAGCGCTACCGAGAAGCCAAAGGGGATCCGGGGCTGGTTCAGTACGCCTGAAAAATTCATCGCGCAGGTGCGCTCGCGCTTTGACACCGTGTCCAAAAATGTGGAGAGCATCGCCGGCGCGCTGGAAGGGCATCAGGTGCAGCTTTTAAAGGATGTGGCGATGTTCAACCATCTCTATGACATGAACATCCAGTACTTCAAGGAATTGACCATGTATATCATCGCGGGGGAGGAGCGTCTTGCTGCTTTCCGCGCAAACGAGGTGACGCAGGCCAAAGCCCATGCCGAGCAGACCGGCGACGCGATGGACGCGCAGAAGGCGAACGACTTAAGCGCCGCGGCTGACCGCTTTGAAAAGAAGCTGCATGACCTCAAGCTGACCCGTCAGATCTCCATGCAGATGGCCCCGCAGATCCGCCTGCTTCAAAACAACAACGCCCTGCTGATCGAGCGCATCCAGTCCACCCTGGTGAATACCCTGCCCCTTTGGAAGAACCAGGTTGTACTCGCCATCGGGCTTGAGCACAGCAGGGACGCGATGCAGGCCCAGCGCGCCGTGACCAACATGACCAACGATCTGCTGAAGAAAAACGCGGAATCTCTGAAGATGGGCACCATTGAGACGGCCAAGGAGGCTGAGCGCGGCATCATTGATATCCAAACGCTGGTGGAGACCAACCAGAGCCTGATCGATACGATGAATGAGGTCGTGCGCATTCAGGAGGAAGGCCGCCAGCAGCGCCGCGAGGCAGAGAAAACCTTGAGCCGCATGGAAAGCGAACTGAAAAGCCGCCTGATCAGCGGCCGATAATAAGGCGGGAAACTGATGTACAGAAAGATAAATGCCGTCCTGGCGTTCGCGGTGATGCTGGTATTACTGTCAGCCGCGGTGATGTGGGGGGCTTATAAGGGCTGGGCAGGTGAGCGGCGTCAGGTGGAAAGCAGCATGAACACGCTGTATGAGATGCTGGGGGCGCGGCGGGAGATCGGCAACAATATACTGACCGTGGCCCAGCGCCATCTTCAAAAGGAGGACGCGCTGGTGCGCAGCCTGCGAGAAGACATCGCCGAGCTTAACAAAAACAGCGATTTTGATGTGCTGGCAAAGGCGAACGCGCGCTTTGAGCGTGACGCGAAGGCGCTTCTTGAATACCTGAGCCGTCAGCCCTCCTTACAAGCCGATGAAAGAGACAGCATGTATGCCCTGCAGATGCTGCCGCAGGCTCTTGAAGAGAGCGCGCGGATGACCGAGCAGGCGGAGTATAACCAGCAGGCGGCCGCCTTTAACCAGAACATGAACAGCCGCTTCTCGGGCAGGGTTGCCCGTTTCCTGGGGATCGACGATGCCCAGCAGTTTATAGCGCAGGAGGACGCGCAGTGAGAAAAATCTTGCTTTTAATGGCATGCCTTTTGATCGCGCTCAGCCTTCCTTTTGGCGGCATGGCAGAAACAGCCGCCATTCGTGACGGGGCGGCAATTCTTTCTGCCGGGACGCAGACGGACGCGACAAAGCTCAGCCGCATGGTGGAGGAGAAGACCGGCCTGCATATGGCGGTGGACATCCGCCATTTCCTGGGGGGCGCTGAGGCGGGGGCCTATGCCCGCAGGCTTCTGAATGAGCTGCCCGATCCTGATGACAGCCTGCTGCTGCTGGTTGTCGTGGGGGAAGAGAGTTATGCCCTGGCGGCCGGCACGCAGGCTGACAAGCTGCTTGGAAAGGATATCCGGGACACACTGCTGTCAAAAAACTTCCGCGCCCCTTTTCTAAACAGGCTGTATGACCAGGCAGTCAGCAGCTTTATGCTCAGCGCGGCTGAGGAGCTGGGCAAGACGACAGGGGAGAGGCTTGACCTTCGGGGTTTGTTTGGCAATACCGTGCCGCAGGCGACGCAGGCGCCGCTTGAAAACTTCAGTGTCACAAATATTCTTGATCTCATACTGGGAGAGCCGGTATCCCCCGCTGCTGACGCTTCTGTAAAGCAGGCGCGGGCGGAGCGCGAGGATCAGGGGCTGGGCCTGGGCAGCATTATCATCATCGGCCTTGTTCTTTCATCTATCTTTGGCAAAAAGAACCGCAACCGCCGCCGTAGAGGGCCTTTTGGCTGGATACTGGGAGTGTTTGGCCTATCCAAGCTGTTTGGCTGGAGGCGCTGACCCGTGCGCCTGCTGATGATCAGCCTGGATGCCGCTTTTGAAGCAGACGCGAAGACGCTTCTGTCGATGCCAAACCTTGGCGCTTTGGCTGACAGGGGTGTCTTTTGTCAGAATGTACAGACGATTTATCCCAGCCTGACCTATCCGATCCATACCAGCATCATCACGGGCTGCTATCCTGACAAGCACGGCATTCCGCACAATGAGAGGTACATGCCCGAATTGCCGGCCGCTAAAAGGCCTTGGCATTGGGACGCGCAGGATATACAGGTGCCCACCCTTCATCAGGCTGCCCGGCGCGCCGGGC
>CAYZRZ010000119.1:0-6529 GCA_964480995.1 uncultured Christensenella sp. | reverse complement strand
CTCCTATACCTATAAGCTGTACGATTACCAGCGCACGGACCCCCAGACCGGTCTCCCCCGCCCCATTCATCTGGACATGGGCAGCGAGGTCATCAAAAAAGAGTACACCAAGGAATGGGTGGAAAAGAACCTCGTCAATCACGGCGGCCTGGTCCGTGAGGGCGAAGGCTTCAGAGAGATCATCGTAGGCGAGCATGACCTGCTGTACTTCTCCCTGCGAAACCTGATCTTTGATCGCTCCATTACCGATGATACCGACGGCCTCTTCCATGTGCTGGCCCTGGTGGACGGCGAAAAGGTCCGGGTGGAGTCGGCGGACGATCCCTCCAAGTTCTACATCATGAACAGCATGGACATGGCGGTCATCCCGGCTAACCTGGGCAAATATACGATCACCAACCTGGGCGCGGGCACCGTCACCATCCATAAAACACATCTGAAAAAGGAAGCGTAACGCTATGCGCAAGCCAAAGGTAGGTTTATTCCTGATCTCCCCCGCCCGCTTCCAGAAGATCGGCGAGGGAACGCCCGGCGGCTCCTATGCCCAGCGCAAGGAGAAGGAAGCGGCCTGGATGCTTAAGACCGCGTCGGAGCGCTTTGATCCCGTGTTCCCCGGCATCATCTATACGGCGGAGGATACCCGCCACGCCATCCGCCTGTTCACAGGGGAAGGGGTGGACTGCGTGCTGGCCGTGTACCTCAGCTGGGCGGAGGATTTCGCGCTCAACCGCTTCCTGCGCGATATGCCGTCCGTCCCTATCCTCTACGCCTGGCGGCTGCGGAACAGCGTGGACCTGGGCGATACGCACGATGAGGATGAGTTTGCCGAATACCTCTGCTGCGGCGGGCTGGTCGGCTCGCTTGAGGGCAGCGGGGATGTCGCCCGCTACAAGCGCCCGATGATGGAGATCGCTTCCGGCACCTGGGAGATGCTGCTTGACAGATTGGGCGATTTCGCGAACGCCGCCCGCGCCCGCGCCATCCTCAAGGAGAGCCGCATCGGCCTGCTTGCCTGCTATAACGAGGTGATGTGGTCCACCTATGTGGATCCCTACGCCGTATTCATGAAGGCGGGGCCGGAACTCAACTTCCTCTCCGTGGCCGAGCTGTGCGACTTTATAGAAGCCGTGCCCCCGGAAGAAGCCCGGGCTGTCATGCAGCGCCTGAAGGATACCTTTCCCGTGCTGCCGGACGTGGATGAGGATAAGTTCCTTGCCTCCGTCCGCGCGACGATGGGCATGGAGCGCCAGGCCGCGGCCCACGGCAGCGATCTGCTGGTGCTCAACGACATCGACACCATGCTGTTTGAAAAAGTGGGCTTGCGCCCCGGCTTCTATCCGACGGATGAACATGTCAAATGCCTGGTCGTTCCCGAAGGCGATATCGGCGCGGGTCTGGCCGCCTATTTCCTGAAGCTGCTGGCGGGCGGGCACATCCACTTCATCGAGCCCTTCCATGTGGACCTCAAGACCGATACCTTTGAGGGCGGCCACGCCGGGCCCAACGATTACACAGCCCCCGGCGGCGTCACCCGCATATCGCGGGACGTGCGCTTTGCAAAGACCAAATACAAGTACGCAGGCGCTCCCTTTGCCTGGCATGTCTTCCCCCAGGGCCTTCACACGATGGTGCATGTGTCCCAGCGTAACGGAGAATTCGTCATGGCGGTCACCCTGATCGAGTCCCTGCCGCAGACGCCGCACCTGGCCACCTACTCGCACGGCAGATTCCGCCCCGTCGGCCAGAGCTGCCGGGAGCTGTTTGAGAAGCTGCTCAAAATCGGCGTCACCCAGCACTATGCGCTGGCCGCGGGCGACCGGACACAGGCGGTGATGGATCTGGGAAAACTGCTGGGCTTTGAATGCCACAGGGTGTGAGGAGCGCGCCATGACCGATTGCGTGATGCTGGATATCGGCGGCAGCTTTGTGAAGCACTGCGCCGAAGAGGGCGGGGTCTTCACGGCGCCGGGTCTGTTCACGATCAGGGAAAGCGGAACAAAAGAAGAGATCATCGATCCCATCCTGGATTTCCTCAAGGCGCATCCCGCCGCCCGCGTCGCGGTCAGCATGCCGGGGCCGATGGACTATGACCGGGGCATCAGCCTGATGACGCACAAGTTCCTTGCCATCCGGGGCATCAGCCTGAAGGATGAGATCCAAAGCATCCTGCCCCACGCGGACGTATATTTCGTGCATGACGGCGTGGCTTTCCTGCTGGGCGAAATGGCCGATGGAGAGGCAAAGGGCCTTGACCGCGCGGCGGGCGTCATGCTGGGCACCGGCCTGGGCTTTGTGATCTGCCAGGCCGGCAGGATACTCGTCCGCCCCGTGCTCTCGCCCGCCAGATCGCTGTGGAACCTTCCCTATCTGGAGGGCATCGCGGAAGACTATGTATCCGGCCGGGCCATCAAAAGGCAATGGACGGAGCGGACGGGCAGCGTTATGGATGTAAAGGACATCGCCTCGCTCGCCGCAGGCGGCGACCCCCGGGCCCTTCAGCTGTTTGAGCAGACCGGGGAGCACCTGGGCACGCTTCTCTCGTCCCACCTGCAGGACCTGCCGGTGGACAAGGTGATCATCGGCGGGCAGATCTCAAAATCGCTTGACCTGCTGCTGCCGGGCATCGGGAGGACCTGCGCCCTCCCCATCTGCCGCGCCGCCCATCCTGATGACGCGGCCCTTCGGGGAGCCTATGCCTATACGAGGCTGGGCAGGGATATTCTCCGAGTCGTTCCGGAATAATTCATTGAAAAATTGAAGAGGCATCTTCGGCAAATGCGGAAGAACACCTCTTTTTTACGTTGTCTGACAAACATGAATCAAAATATCCAATACTAACCTTGCGTTGATACTCAATGCACACTGTATCTGTGCCGGACATCACCAAAGAGAACATTTCTCCGTCCAACGGCGATACCGCGCCGTACAGATAGCGATACTCCCTGATGTGGCGGCAAGGCACCATCGGACGGTGTCCCTTTGCGCACCAACATCGCTTAGGCTTGTTGATCCGTCCAAATCCAGCCTCGTCCTGAAACATCACCCTCAAATTGTGATGTATCTTTTTTAACAAGACTATCTTCTCGGTTGTTTTTTTTATAAGCTTCAATGGCTTCATCGCCGGCCTTCTTTGGGTGACGGCTTCGCGGCATGATTTTGCGCCAGTTATGCTTGTGAAGAAGGTAGTAGATCGCGCCGCGCGTGACCGGATGTCCTACGGCTTTCTGATATGCCAGATATATTTCAGTCACCTCAACCACCTGGCCAGCCTCACTGCGTTCCTTAAACCGGGATAGAAATGCAGTCTCCTGATCAAAGGTCATGTAACGGTTCCCGTGGTTATGACGCTTTTCAACAATGGCGTTGATCCCCTGTTCCCGGAAGCGCCTGATGATCATGTTGACGCTGGTTTTGTGCAAACCTGCATATTTCCCTGCTTCTTCGCTGCTTAAGCTATCTACAGCTTTAAGCTTCAATGCCATCAAACGCTTGTACACATGCGGAGGATGCTCTTGCTTTAGAGCGGCTAATATCTCATTGCGTTCATCCTCTGTGAAAATCGCCTTCTTTACATTCTCATTCCATTTGGAAAGCATTGTTTCAGAATTGCGCTCCTTCTCTGTGTTCGTTAACTATTTCGAAGTTTTTTTGCGTGAGCTTGTACAATACCTTGAGCCTCCTGCTCATCGCCATGGCATTGGCAGTACGCCCATGTCACGCGCCTCATGCAGATTGATCCAATAGTAGTTGGGCTCACCTGCGTCGAGGTGCGGCTTGGTTTCCTCCCAGTTTTTCAGGCCTGAGGCAACCGCTTCATCGAAGGTTGCCCTGCCAATGAGCGTGGTTTCAATGAAGTAATAGTCCGCGTTCGTCTGGTCCTTGCGCACAGCGATGTAAGCGTGTCCCGGGATGAGGATAATGGCAGATTCCAGCCCCAGCGCCTCTGCAGCCGAGGCGTAGAGCAGAGTCGTTTCAATGCAGTTGCCGCTCTTTTGATCCAGCACATCATAAGGGGTACGGATGCGCTGGTTGTACCCCTCCGAAAAAGTGACCGTCGTGCTTACGTAGATGAGGTCATATTTTTCTTGCGCTTTCCAGATGGACTGCAGACGATCCCACACAGTGCCTTCTTCATCATTCAGCACACCGCCGTATCCGCTGGTAACGATATCGGAGGCGGTGTAGTCCGCAGCAAGGCGAAGCAGTTCCTCAACCTTCGGATCGTTGGGCGTCACCCAGGCAGCGTAAAGCTTATACTCATCTTCAGGCGGGAAACCGCTTACCCAGATGAAATCGCGACGCGAGAAGATGGTAACCTCCACAGTATCGTTGAGCAGCACCTCGTCCTCACCATCCTTGAGCTGAATGGCGCGGATGAAAAAATTGCCTGGTCTCCTTGAGTTCAACTCCTGTACCGATTGGGTGTGCAACCGCGGATTCTGCCGCAATGTCACCTTCTCCCCAGGCAACACGACTACGGTGGAGGAGGCCGTGGTACTGTAACCCTCGATGCCGGTTTCCACCATTATGGTGGCGCTGTCTTCTGTTGCGTTCGTCAAATGGATCCGCACGAAATCGTCCAGCACGCTGCCGTACAGGTGATAGAAGGCTGTGATGAGCGACTCGTTGTAAATGTAATGAATGCCGATCTCGTTGGCTGGTTCGTCAGCCAGTGTGTCAACGGAGCCGGCTCTCTCCTGGCTGTCCGGCATTGGCAGCACGCCTTCGTTTCGTACAGTGATAAGGTCTACCCATTGGTAACCTGTATCCTCAGCTTCCAGGTGCGCCTTGAGTTCTTCCCATTCACCTTCGGCTTGCGCTACTGCCTGGCTGAACCTAGACAGTCCCAGCAGCGAGGTATCGACAAAGTAGTAAAGGGCATTGGTTTGATCCATCCGCACAGCCACGACCACGTGTTCCTCCGGCGTGAAAATCAATGCGGTTTCAAGCCCCATTGCTTCAACAGCGGAAGCGAACAGCAGGCTCTTTTCCAGCCAGTTCCCCTTCCTCTCCGCAAGCACATCATAGGGGGTGCGCACAGTCAGCACGCTTTGATCTTTTATACTACCTTCCAGAAGCTCCGTTGTAAGATCAAATTCGTTGATAGAACCCCATACGGCCTCCAATCGCTGCCAAACCTGACCGCTTTCGTCCAGGGCAGTTTCGTCATACCCCTGCGGCAGGGGCCAGGTATCCATGTAGTCACCGGCGCGGGACAGCAGGGCTAAAACAGCTGGCGCGTTAGGGGTCACCCAGACAGCCAACAGTTTGTGGTTGTTCAGATCATTCAGACCATCCTGCCACACGAAGTCACGGCGTCCATACACCAGAGTCTTCGCGCTGTTATCGTAAAATACGCGGCCTTCAGACCGATCCCCCTCTGTAACCCGGACATGAAAGATACCCGGCCGCATCATATCCGCTTCGTCAAATGCACCCGGCAAGGGGATCAGGCTTTGCTTGACCACCAGGCTCTCGCCGGGCTGGATGGTGACACTATCTCCGACTGGCTCGCTTAACCTCTCCATCCAGGATTGAACAAGCGCTGTGGCACCTTCTGACCCCGGATTGGTGAGCTCAATGTCCACGTAGCTGTCCAATGCGCCGCCATAGAGGTGGGCATATGCGGGAACAAACCGCTCGAAGTATTCAAAGCTCACCTCAAGCTCATCAGCATGAACAATCAGCGCTGCGGGCTCACTGGCCAGGACAGCCGGATGTGTGAAGGCGACGCAGAGGATAAGAACGGATAGGAAGGCCAAAAGCATTCTTTTCATAGAAAACTCCTGATGCTTGGCTAATACAGAAAAGAGTAACATGAAATCTGTGCTGAGGTCGTAACTAGAAGTACTGCGATGTAGCGCTTACGAAAGGGCCGTTTGTAATGAATAAATAAGGGCGAAGGCAGTTGTCGGAAAATATTCTACTCTTGTCCGAAGGACCTGTAAAGAGGGCGGAGGGAACATGCGAATCGTGAGGAAATTCCTGAGTGCTGGTGTGCCCAAATGAAGCCATCAATTTCATCCTCACCAGGTGCAGGAATGAGATCGGCGTTCATCTTCTTCTGTCTGAGTAATAGACCTCCAATCGGATACTTATCCGGATGGAGGACTTTTTTATACCCTGATTTATGCTGATATTCCTATCCAAGGGCACGAGGCATTTTTATGCTTCGTTCTCTTGTTTCATCACCCGAGACATTTCCTGTAATCTGCTTGCCAGGCGGGTGTTTCGTTGAATGACAGCATTATTCCGAATCGCTAAGGGTCACCTCTAAAAACTCAAGCAACACAGGCTGATTCATGATATTGCTCCGCTGAATAAACTTTCCCCATTGTCCTCCCCCCATTGCTTAAGGTCATTTTTGTATACAGGATCAATTCTGTGTTACAATCTCCCTGCGGCTTGGCAGTTTCAAAAGACCTCCTGCTGTCAGCGGCACATATTCGAACTTGGCATGGGAGAAACATGATGATATGGAATGGTAAAGGCCTTCATATGGGGAGCCTGTCAACCGTTTTGCCGATCG
>CAYZRZ010000118.1:0-6627 GCA_964480995.1 uncultured Christensenella sp. | reverse complement strand
TGCTTTTAGCCTCTCGTTAGTGTTAACACGCTATACTTTTTCGGGAGTTCAGGATCTATCGCTCAATTATCAGACAGAAAGGTATTTTGTAGTCAATTTATCGTTTGGCTTGAAGCATATTTTCCATATCTATTAGGGTTCACCCCGCCGGCAAAAGCTCCAAACTATTCACGGCATCTTCAAAGTCGCTGTAGGGGACGGTCTTGATCAGCCGCTCCCAGGGCAAGGTCTCCGCGTCCCGCGCGCTGGGGAAGCATTCCCTGATGACCGCGCAGAGATACCGCGCCTTCTCCATTAAGTGGATGCTGCCAAACGCGGCAGGCAGCGCGTCCTTTGAATCAAAAAGATACTCCATGATCCGCGCCCTGTCCTCCTTGGGGTTGGCCTTGGCGTAGGCGTCTACAAACCACACGGTATCGGGCATATCAGCTGCCAGGGGGTCATCCCCCGTGTAGGCCGTATCGCTCAGTTCATTACCGTCCTCATCAAGGTAGGAGAAATAGTAGCCCGGGCCGCCGGTTCCCTCCGGCACATACCCCAGCCAGTACTCCAGCATATTGCTGCCTGTCTGCGCGCACACAGCCTCGATGCGGTCCTCCATTACATGCATGAACTCATGGCTGAGGTTACGCGCCATCTCAGAAAGATTGCCCAGGTTGCAGACAATATATCGCGCGTCGCCGTCCGTACTTGTCAGGGCAACCGCGGTCATGATGCCCTCATCGCTGGTTCTGCCGATGTAGCCGCAGAAGTACACATCGATGTGATCGACGGGCGGGACGCGCATCTCTTCCAGCATGCCCGCAGGGTACCTGGCCAGAACTTCGCGCAGTATCTTCATTGCCGCGTGGATGCGAAGTTCATTCCACTCTATGTCGCCCTTGTAGAAGCCGTCTTCAAAGGAGGCTCCCGGTGTGCCGTGGAATACGCGGATGCCGAAGGTCTCCCTGATCTCGTCTGCCATCTGCTTGTTTTCCGCCGCGATCAAGGCGATGCGCGTATCCGACGCGTCAAGCGGCGAATCGATCGGGTAGGCCTCAAAATCCCACAGCCAGACGGATGAGCGCCCTGTCCCCGCGTCATGCAGCGAGATCAGGGCAAATCCTTCCCCGGAAATCGCAACCGACTGGTAGTACATATCCTTTTGCCCGGAAAGGATCGTCACCTCGTTAACCAGCACCTTCTTTGACAGGTCAACCAGGCACAGGGTGTCGCCCGATCCTGTCATCAGCAGGCCGTCAAGCCCGGCCCGCGGATAGGCGTTCTGCGGCCAATGGTTGATACGCAGCAGGCTGAAGGGGTTATTCATCTGCGCGAAGTACGCGCTGTCGCCCTCCACGGCGTATAAGAGACCCCCGGCCATCGGGCTGAGGAAATACGGCACCTCGTAGGCTGCCGCCCAGCTGCCGCTCGCCTGCGCGCCGTACATGCCATAGCTTCCCCGGCTGTCTCCCGCGAAGAAGAGCAGGCCGCCCGGGGTGTCATGATACGCGTCGATGTTCTGAAAGATTTTCCCGCCGGCCCCGTAGCGGCGGACCGTACCCTCCGGAACGGAAAAGCTGACCAGCGCCCCCTCATCATAAGACAGGCACCACAGCGTTTCCCCGTCGGAAGATAAAAAGGGGCTGCCATATCGATAGGCGGCGGTGCCCGGCATATGCGCCAGAAGTTTCAGCCCCTGATCAAAGAAGCTGAGCTCCATGGTCGCCTCGTTCAGGGCATAAATGCGGCCGTCGTCCAGAAACCCGAACTCCGTCTCAATGGAAAAGCTCTCTTTGGCGACAACGGTCCCCGCGGAAACATCAAATACGGTGAGGACAAGCGCTTCGCTTTCCCAATCCTCCACATGGGTCACCAGGGCGACGCTGCCCCGGCAGGCAAGGGAAAGAACGGACTCCTCCCCGCCCAACGTTTCCAGGTCGTAGAAACCATCAGGACCCGCAGATGGGTACAAGCTGCCGTAATCCTGCCTGACAGCAAGCTTTTCCGTATCCGCGATAAATGGCAAACAAAACAGAAGGATAAACAGAAGGCCTGACAGGAAAGCCTTGCGGCGCATGAATATCCCTCCCCAAATGGATTCCGGTTTATCCCTCGATCACTCTGCCTTTGGCGTATGATACGCCGCCACCAGCTCGCTGATCACCAGCTTTTGCATCCTATACATGGCCTGGTTCACCCGCGCGGCCTGCTCAGGGTCCTTTGTCAGCAGCAGCTCATTGAGCACGGCAGGCACGATCTGCCAGGACAGGCCGTACTTGTCCGTCACCCAGCCGCATTGGCTGGGCTCGCCATCCTCACAGAAGGCATCCCACAGGCGGTCGATCTCCTCCTGCGTCTCGCAGTTGATCATCAGGGAAATGGCCGGGGTAAACTGAAACAGGGGTCCGCCGTTGAGGGCGACGAACTGCTGCCCATCCAGCGTGAAGGCCACCGTCAGCACGCTGCCCTCCGGCCTGCCGGATATCTCAGCGCCTGCCGCGTCATAGTAGGTGACCGCGTCAACGGATCCGGAAGAGAACAGGGATGTGTAAAACCAGGCTGCTTCCTCAGCCTGGGTGTCAAACCACAGATTGGTTACGATCTTTTGCATGGTTTCCTCCCGCATGTCGCGGGATCCGGTGATCCCGACGAATCGGTGAATAGAAGAATATACCCATGAGGAGCAGGGACGCGCTTCAGGCTCCTTGAGCTTCACGGGGTGACGCGGGCTCCTTCCCGACACAGGCTCAGAGGGCGGGGGGCAAAGCGGGAAAATTCCGTCTGAACCGCTTCCATCGCCTTGATAAGGAAATCATCGCCCGTATACAGGCACAGCATCGTCGGCCCGGCACCCGACAGGCAGCAGGCCGCCGCCCCCGCCTGTTCCATGCGCTCCTTCAAGGCAGCGGCACCCGGGATGAGCTTGAAGCGCGCGTCCTGGTGGAGCCTGTCGCGCATTGCCAGGCGGATCAGATCCGGGTCTCCCCCCTCCAGCGCCTTGAGCAGGAAGGCGGTATGCGAGAGGTTGTATACGGCGTCTTTCAGCGGGACACTTTGCGGCAGGGCTGCGCGGGCATCGGCCGTGCGCAGCTCAAAATCGGGCACCAGGGCCAAAAAGCGCAGGCCGGGGTGAACGGCGCAAGGCAGTGAAACGGCCCCGCCATCCTCCGTGAGCGATACCCGCAGACCGCCATAGATGGCCGGGGCCGCGTTATCCGGATGCCCCTCCAGCTCTGCTGCCAGCATCAGCGCATCACCATCGCTCAGGCTCAGCCCGTGCAGCGCGGCAGCGCCCAAAATACCGCCCGTGACACAGGCGGCGCTGCTGCCCAGGCCGCGCGACAGGGGGATATCCGAATCGATACGCAGCCGCAGGCCCGGAGCGTCCAGGCCGAAAGCCTTCAGTGTATGGACATAGGCCCGGTAGACCAGATTATTTTCCCCCGCGTCCTCCTCCCGGCAGCCGGTGATCTCAAGGCCGCGCGGCATCAGCTCGAAATCGAAACGGGCATAGAGGTCCAGCGCCAGGCCCAGGCAGTCAAAGCCCGGGCCCAGGTTGGCGGAAGTAGCCGGCACGCAAACGCTTACCATGAGGCGGCCTCCCTGAGCACATCATCCAATATCTCCTGCTTGTCGATCACATCCGGGTGGCGCAGCGGCTTATCCATCAGCCCCTTTAGGCTGCGAGGAACCTCAAGATCGGTCACGGCGCTCAGTTCCTCCGGCAGGCTGCCTTCGTCCGCCGCTTCCCCCCTGCCCAGAGCACGCAGGACAGCGCCGGGGAATTTGAACGGCGAGGCGGTGGACAGGATCACACGGGGATGATCCCTGCCCTCCAGCGCGCCCTGAGCTGCCCACGCGGTCGCGGTATGCGGGTCCATCAGATAGCGGTGCCGCTGCCAGACATCGTGAATGGCGGCCATGGCCCGATCTCCGTCCGCCGAAACACCCGCGAACTGCTCCTGGATGCGGCGCAGCGTTTCCCCTTCTACGAGATAGTGCCCGTCCTCCTTCAGCTGGCGCATCAAGCCGGAGACTTTTTCCGCGTCCCTGCCCGAGGCCTCATAGAGCAAGCGCTCCAGGTTGCTGGAAACCAGGATGTCCATCGAAGGGGAGATGGTCCTCTGCAGAGGCCGCCTGCGGTCGTAGACGCCGGTGGTCAAAAAGTCCGTCAGCACGCTGTTCTCGTTGGAGGCGCAGACCAGCCTGCCCACGGGCAGGCCCATACGTCCGGCCAGATAGCCTGCCAGAATATCGCCGAAGTTGCCGCTGGGCACGATGAAGTCAGCCGTCTGCCCGGGCCCCAGCGCGCCGCTTTTTGTCAGCGCCCGGAGGGCGGCGATATAGTAGATGATCTGCGGGACCAGCCGGCCGATGTTAATGGAATTGGCGCTGGACAGCTTCAGATCACGGGGCAGGCGCGCTTTGTCCATCGCGAAGGCTTCCTTGACGCCGGCCTGGGCCTCGTCAAAATTGCCGCGGATGCCGACGGCTCGTACATTGTCCCCTTCCATGCGCGTCATCTGCGCCAGCTGTACGGCGCTCACGCCCCCGTGGGGGTAGTAGACCAGCACCCGGAAGCCGGGGACATCCATAAAGCCCCGCATGGCGGCGGAGCCCGTATCCCCGCTGGTGGCGGTGAGCACCAGGTATTTATCCTTTAAGACAAGCTTCTCTTGGGCCAGCGCCATCAAGCGCGGCAGGGCCTGCAGGGCCAGGTCCTTAAAGGCGGCGGTCGGCCCATGGCTCAGTTCCAGGATGTGGCAATCCCCCACCCGGACCAGCGCGGCGATTTCGGGGTTGTCAAACTGCGCCCCGTAGGCTTCGCGGGCCACGGCGCTCAGTTCCGCGTCCGAAAAGCCGGGCAGCAGAGCGGCAAATACCTGCCCCGCCAGCCCGGCATAATCATACTCACCGGTCAGCAAATGGGACAGGTCTGGCAGGGTATCGGGCATATAGAGGCCGCCATCCCCGGCCACTCCGTTTAAAAGCGCCTCGGCCGGGCTGACAGGTCCGGATTTTCCGCGCGTGCTTTCATACCGCATAGCTTATTGCACCGCCCAACTGTTGATGATCTCGCCTGCCATCTGCAAAGCCAGGTCAGCGTAGCTGCTCTTCCCGTCGGGGGACACCATGCTATCGTAAAAGGCCTTGTTTTCATTGCCCTGGTAGTAGTTGGCGCTCAACCCGATGCTGAGCAGCACGCGCTCGCCATCCTCCGTTACCAAAGGGAAGCTATGCGCGGCATCCGCCGTCATGTCAATGGGGATCAGCCGTTCCCGCACGGAGGAGAGCGTCCCGCTCACCTGCCCGGCCCAGGGGCCGAAGGCCTGTGCCGGAATATCATAGCAGTAACCGCGCGGGGCAAAGGTGCGTGTTTTGGCCTGCTGCCCGCAGACGGTGCAGGCGGTGGCCTGCAATCCCCGCTGGATCAGGCTGGGCTCGCGCGCGATGATCCAGACATCGTCGGAAACATGGCCAAGGGCTTTGGTGCGCCTGGTCTGCTGGCGGCCGCACATGGTGCAGGCGCGCATCTGGGTGCCCCTCCCGGTACAGGTGGCGGCCACCGCGTCAGCCCAGTCGCCGTATATATGGCCGATGATGGCCAGTTCCTTTGTCTTCTCCGCGCCGCAGCGCAGGCAGGCGCTGACCGCCAGACCTTTTTCGGTGCAGCTGGCGGGGGTGGTGACCTCATAAGGCCCCCAGCTGTGCCCGAGGGCGGCAAACACGCGTGTCTGTTCCTGCGCGCAGCGGCTGCAGACATCCTCCTCCACGCCCACGCCGGTGCAGCCCGGCGCCGTCACGCTATGCGTCCAATCGTGGCCCAGGGCCGCGATGCTTTGATACTCCGCCAGGCCGCAGCGCGTACACAGGCGCTTTGATGTGCCCGTGTGCGTGCAGCCAGCCGCCGTCTGCAGCGTCCACCCGCCCCAGGTGTGGCCGCCCAGGTCAGGGGTCTGCTGCGTTTCGGCCGCCCCGCAGACTGTGCAGGCATGCGTCCTTTCGCCGCCCTGAGTGCAAGTGGCCAGGCGTATAACCGACCAATCGCCCCAGGTATGCCCGCTGCCGGGTACGTCGCGGTATTCGTATGGATCAGGGCAGTCTTCCGCGCCGCACACGCGCGCTTCCCTGCCGCCCGCCGTGCAGCTCCACGCGACGGTGGTATCCCTCTGCCACCCGCCCCAGGCATGATCATGATCCGCGCGCGCGGGCAATGCACTGCCCGTAACCATCGCCGCCAGCAGGATCAAGGCCAGCCACTTCATTGTGCGTTTCATGGTATCATCTCCACACGCCTTACTTTGAGAATACTCTATCATGAGGGGGTGGCAATGTCAAAATAATGCATCCCTCGTTTTCTCATTGAGTTTTAATAAAGCCCTCACCCCTCTGTCATGAAACCGAAGGCGCGCGGTGATATAGTGAATACGTTCCAGATAGAGATCAATGGATTGGAGGATGAACGTCATGCTGCTTGATATACTGCTTTTCCCCATCACGCGGGAGTTTGACACTTTCAAAGTAGAAAAAGTGGTATAAACTGAGACGGGGCCTTATCTTTTTTGTCAATTTTTGTCAATTTGTCAATTTTGGTGAATTGCAAACTTAAGTTCCGGTCTTAAAGAAGGCCGGGAATTTGCATGA
>CAYZRZ010000117.1:0-6920 GCA_964480995.1 uncultured Christensenella sp. | reverse complement strand
CATCGCCGCCGACAGCCCGGCGCAGCTCCCGCCTATGATCAATACATCATACATCATTCTCTTCTCCGTTACATGCTGATCACTTGATAGCCATCAGCCGCATAGGCGGCCATCCCCGCGTGGCCCATCATATCGCTGATCAGGGGCAGGCCGATTGCCTCCGCCTTGTCATCCACGCCAAACTGCTTGGCACAGGCGCGGCAAACACCCGCTATCAGCCCGGCATCCCTGGCCTTTTGGAAGAGCGGATTCTTTTCTTCATCAAGCTGCGGCGCAAGCACCACGGATTTGCCTTCAAAGATCACCTTGACCTCGTTCCCCTTGCCCGCCAGATCCACGGCATTCATCAGCACATGCAAAAAGCAGAGCTTCTCGCCCGACATCGCGTAAAACAGTACCTTACTCATTTGATCTATCCTCCTTATTCTCTGACCGAATGCAGCCATTGCGTTTGACTATGTGTATATCAGAGGTCGTCCACCAATGCGCTTGATTTGGCATAGGCCGTGCTGCGCGCTTCAAAAAAGTCCGTCTTGATCATGTTCGCGTTGCTGTATTGGCTGACCCACTTCATGCTGTCAGGCTCGGTCTGGTGGCCCTCATAAATGGGATCCAGATCCAGCCCGCTGGCGCGAAGGTTGCCCAGGTACTGTATATAATCGGTCATCATTTGGGAATTCAGCCCCTCAATATCCTCGCCGATCACGTAGCGGCCCCAAGCGATCTCCTGCTCACAGCCTTCCCGGATCATATCCCGGTACTGCTCGCGCTTATCAGGCGAGAAGAGCTCGGGCGACTCTTTCTGCAGCTCCTGTACGATATTGCGGAACAGCCACAGGTGGGTATTCTCATCGCGGTTGATGTAGCGGATCTCCTGAACGGAGCCCGGCATCCTGTTGTTGCGGCCCAGGTTATAGAAAAACATAAAGCCGCTGTAGAAATAGATGCCTTCCAGAATGTAGTTGGCGATGATCACCCGCATGAAGTGATCCAGCGTCTGCTCCTGCTGAAAGCGGTTGTACTGGTCGCCGATAAAGGTGTTGCGGCGCAGCAGATGCTCGTCATCCTTCCACTGGAACAGCACATTGTCGCGCTCCTGCGGCTCGCAGATGGTATCCAGCATATAACTGTAGCTCTGGCTGTGAATGACCTCCTGAAAGATCTGGATAGACAGGCAGAGGTTGACCTCATTGGCCGTGATGTACTGGCTGACGGTGGGCAGGTTGGCTGTTTGAATGGAATCCAGAAAGATCAAAAAGCTCAATATCTTGTCATACGCGCGGCGCTCCGCCGCGGGCAAGCCGCCATACTGCTTTTTATCCGGCGCCAGGTTGATTTCTTCAGGAATCCAGAAGTTGTTCATCGCCTGGCGGTACCAATTGGACACCCAGGCATACTTCATGTTATTGAAATCATTCAGGTTGGTCGGGTTGCCGCCGATCATGCGCCGCTCCAGTACGCCTGTATCGCCTTCGGGGTTAAACAGGGGCTTTTTGACAAGACTGGCCATTTCGTCCACCTCCGCCTATATCTGTTGACGAATGATTATAGCACATTATGATCAGACGAAGAAAGGCGCGGCATCAGCCGCGCCTCTCCTGCCTTCCGCCTCCATGACCCGCTCAGGTTGAGCAGCTCTCGCATTCTTCCACTTCAAGCGCCTTGCTGCGGATATAGTAAACCGTCTTCACGCCGCGGCGGTAGGCCTCCAGGTAGAGCTCTAAAACCTGGCGGAAGCTGTACTCGTTGGTGATATAAAGATTCATGCTCTGCGCCTGATCGATGTGGCGCTGGCGCACGCCGCCGGCGCGGATGGACCACAGCTGATCGATCAGATGGGCGCTCTTGTAATACCACCAGGTCTTCATATTCAGGTCAGGCGCGCATCTGGGGATCAGGCCGTTCTTTTTCTCATCATAATAGAAGCGGTTCATGATCGGATCGATCCCCGCCGTGGTGCCCGCAATGATGCTGGTGGAACTGGTGGGCGCGATAGCCAGAAGGTATCCGTTTCGCAGGCCGTCCCGGCCGACCTGCTCCCTGAGACTCCGCCAGCGCGCGGAATGATACCCTCGTTTGTCAAAGTAAGTGCCGGTATCCCAGTCGCTGCCTTCAAAGAAAGCATAGCGGCCCTTTTCCCGGGCTATGTCGAGGCTGGCTGAGATCGTATGATAGTTGATATCTTCAAAAACCTGATCGGCATAGTCCAGATGCTCCTGGGACTCCCAGGCTATCCCCTTCAGGGCCAGCAGATGGTGATAGCCGCTGACGCCAAGGCCGATGGGCCGATAGTTGAGGTTGTTGATTTTAGCATAGGGCACCGGAAAATAGTTCAAGTCGATCACGTTGTCAAGCGCCCGGACGCTTGAAGTGATCACTTCCCTCAGTTCCTCTTCCCGGTCCACGTCGATCCGGCCGAGGTTCAGGCTGGCCAGATTGCACACGACATAGTCGCCGGGCCGGGTCACGTTGACCACGACGGTCTCGCCGTTGACGGTCTCGATCCGTTCGTCCACGGTCTCCACGCCGCTCATATTCTGAGCGATCTCGGTGCACAGGTTGCTGCAATAGATGACCCCCTTGTGCGGGTTGGGGTTCATGCGGTTGACGTGGTCGCGGTTGAAGGCAAAGGGCGTCCCTGTCTCGACCGCGCTTTTGATGATCATGCGGATGAGATCCTTCAGGGGAATCACGCGGCGGCTGAGGCGGTGATCGCCGACGCAATCAAGATACTTCTTTTCCCATTCCTCGCCAAAGCTGTCCTCCAGCGCGTAGCCCTTGATGCCCAGCACCTCATGGGGGTCAAACAGGTACCAGTCGCCGCCGATGTTCTCTTCCACCTGCTTCCAGAAATAGTCCGGAAAACAGATCGCCGGAAAAACGTCATGAGCCTTCATCCTGTCGTCGCCGTTGTTGGTGCGCAGCTGCAAAAACTCAGGCAGGTCGCGGTGCCATACATCGAGATAGACAGCCACGGCGCCCTGACGGACACCGAGCTGATCGACCGCTACGGCCGTATCGTTGGCCAGGCGGATCCAGCGGATGACGCCGCCTGCCGCGCCTTCAAAGCCGCGTATGTCCGAACCGTGGCTGCGCACCTTGCCAAAGTAAAGCCCCATACCGCCGCCGTACTTGGACACATTGGCAAAGTTGGAGATGCTGCGGTAAATGCCCTGCAAGTCATCCGGGACAGTATCAATAAAGCAGCTGGACAGCTGATGATAGGGCTTTCGGGCATTGGCCAGGGTAGGAGTGGCCATTGTGACTTTCAGCGTGGAGAGCATATCATAGAAGCGCTTCGTACAATACATACGCTTGTCCTTAGCTTCCGGAATGGCTAAAAACAGGGCAATGTTGAGGTACATTTCCTGCACCGTTTCCAGCGGCTTATGCGACCTGTCGCAGATCACATAGCGCTTGGTCAGCAGTTCCAGCCCGGAGTAGGGAAACAGCAGATCGCGCGCCGGGTCGATCAGGGCATAGGCCTCATCCAGCTCCGCGGGGCTGTATATCTGCGTCATTTGGGGGGCTGCAAGGTTCTGCTCGGTCAGATAGGCCATGCGGTCACTGTACCTGGTGATGCCCAGGACCTCATAGTGGCGGGCAATATTTCGCAGGAAGTACGCGTTATAAAGCCTGCCGGCGATCATCTCCCAACGGGGGGCGTCCTTGTCCGTCAACTCGATGGCCGAGCGGATCAGGAGGTTCACCCGCTCATCAAGCCCGCTGGCTTCCTCCTTATAAAGGCTCATAAACTTGCGCTGGAGGATACCCAGATCATACTCTTCCTGCCGGAAATCCTTCTCTGTGCGCAGCAGCACATCCGCCAGCTCTTCAAAATCCTGAAAATGAGCCATGATGGCTCCCCTGTCCGCGCGCTTTTTCCGCCTCGTGTCGCGGTAGAGGATATAGCTCTTGGCCTGGGCAAAATGACCCGCTTCCATCAAGGCGCGCTCAGCCATGTCCTGCACAAACTCAACGGTCAGAGGCTGTCCCTCCGCCTCGATCAACAATTCCACCCTGTTTAACAGGGCAATCAGGCTTTCTTCCGTGATGTCAGTACCGGTAGCGATGAACACCTTGCGGATGGCGCCTAAGATCTTCTGCCCGTCATACGGTTCGGCCCTGCCGCTGCGCTTGACGATTTCCTTCAGGTTGTGGCTGGACATGTCAGTCTCCTTTGAATGCATCTATATATTGCGGTCATAATCTAAAATCGGTTACCGGAACCACATTATATAGATACCCAGTGGAATGGGCTTATATCCCCGTTCCGTCAAACGGCGGCGTAAAAGAACTGTCCGCGGATTCCGCGTCCTGTAAAAACCCTTCCAGCCCGAACGCCTCGGCGGCATCCAGCGCGCGGGCATATTCCGCGTCGGTGACGCGGCGATCCAGGCCCGCAACGCGGCAGCGGCTGCTGGGCGTGTATTGCCTCATCAGGCTCAGCGGTGTCCCTTGGGGCAATTCATCCGCGATGAATCGCAGGATGTTGATGGTATCGGTCACACAGCCTGGGATGATCAGATGACGCACGAGCGTACCGCGCGTCATGATCCCCTCTTCGTTATACTGCGGCAGACCGCTCTGCAGGCACATCTGTTTGACCGCTAATGAGGCATGCTCAAAATAATCCTCACAGCCAAGCAACAGCTTGGATAACCTCGGGCTATGGTTTTTGATATCGGGCAGCCAGACATCCACGATGCCGTCCAGCGCCTTCACAGTCTCGGTCAGCTCAAAGCCGCCGCAGTTGTATATGATGGGGATCTTGGGCCTGTACAGTTCCAAGGCGTTTAAGACGGCAGGCAAAAACTGCGTAGCCGTAATGAGTGACAGGCTGTGCACGCCCTGATCTTCAAGTTTTTTAAACACATCAGCCAGCTGACGGGCGCTCAGGGGCGTCCCCTGGCCATCATGGCTGATCTCGCGGTTCTGGCAATAAGCGCAGCGCAGCGTACAGCCGCTGAAAAAAACAGCGCCTGTTCCCCTCGTCCCGGAAATACAGGGCTCCTCCCAGATGTGCGGCGCGGCGCGCGCAACGAGCGCCGTACTGCCCACTCGGCAGAAGCCCTGTCCTTTTTCGGGGGAACGAAGGACACCGCACCGCCTGGGACACAGGCGGCAGGGGGCCGGTTCGCTCATTAGATAAAATACTTGCGGATAAACTCAGGCGCGCCGCTGTCATCAGCGCTGAAGCTCAGCACAAAGGTGATGCCGCTGCGCTCGGACAGCTGCTCCAGCTGGGTGAAGAACCATTCGGTTTCTTCAGGCTTTACGTTGACAAGCTTCAGGAAAGCATCGATCACCACGTAGGTGATATCGAAATTCTGTGACGCCATGCCGCATAAAAAACCATAGAACATTTCCGGACTGATCATGCCGTATTCGCCGGCGTTAACAAAACGCACAGGCTGCTGCACATCAAACATATAGCGGTTATCATCGTCAATAAACACAACAATGCCGTTTTGTTCTTTAACGGCATTGTTGGCCATGTCTATGATGCGCTTGGTCTTCCCTGAACCCTTTTTCCCGTGTACTACTTGAATCATGGGGACATCCCTCCCTTACGGTGTATCCTTTTGATGTACTTAGTATACCCTATCCATCCCAAAAATACCACAAGTTTCTCATTTGCGCGGAAACCGCTTTGTACAAAAGGATTCCCTCGCGGCGCGGTCATGCGCCGCGGCAGGCATATCTTCTCATGTTTATTCAGCGCTGGTCCCTGATCTCTTCCAGTACCTGCTCCAGGCTCATGCCGGGCACTGTGCGACCCTTATCACCCGCCTGCCAGTCGATACGGCAGATACCCTGATAGGGGCAGAATTCACAGGCGCGGCGCTTGCCGGTAATCATCGGCATACGCTCGATCTCGCCTGAACTGATGCGTTCGGCCAATTCCCGTGCTTTTCTGGACGCGTGCAGGCCAAGCTGCCTGATCTCCCCTTCCTCCAGCAAATCCTTTCGGGATTTGCTGGGCGACTCGTCCTTGTTAAACAGACGTCCCAGGGTGAGTTCCTGCTCGTCCATCAAACGGGCAACGCGCAGGTCTTTGAGGATGATACCTGAAAGTCTCAGCTTTTTCTCCCCCTCCGCCCTGGCTGCATCGGCGTCATCCGTGTCGATCAGCGGGTCCGCCAGGCGCTGGTAAAAGGCTCCGGCGGGTATAGCGTCAGGATAGCTGTTAAGCGCCGCCTGAAGATAGATCATCAGCTGCAGCTGCGCGCCTTCATACAGCTCCTCTGGGATCAGACGCATATTGCCCGATTTGTAGTCGATCACGCGAAGATATTCTTCCCCGCCTTCTTTCAGCCTGTCAAGCCGGTCTATCACGCCATGCAGCTCGACTATGCTGCCGTCCGACAGCGCAAGCAAAATCGCGGGCAGGCTGCCGGGCGTTCCGTCGCCGAAACGCAGCTCGCTGTGAACCGGGCTCAAACGGCTTTGCATAGCACCCCGCGTGACCATCCAGGCCATGCGGCGCGCCACGCGGCGGTAGCTCTCCGACATTTTGCGAAGCCTGGCCGTATCGTAGAAAGGTTCATCCTGCCAGCCGGCCACCAGAGGCGCCATCGCCTCATCCATCAGCTGCTCGGCCCGGCTCTGGTCTACCTTTGGCCAGGTCCCATCCCGGACAGCCAAACGTGTGAAGCCATCCATTGCCTTGTGGTAGAAGTTGCCGGTATCCACCGGCTCGACCGTCCATTCAAGCCGCCGCTGCGGCCGCAGGCCATGCTCGACAAAATGCCTGAAGGGACAGGAAGCGAACTTTTCCAGCCGGGAGACCGAGGCGCTCTTGGTATCAAACAGCTTCTCGGCAGCGGCGCGTCCGATGCTCCTCATGGGCGGCCTGCCGCCCATGGCTGCGATCAGGGATGCCGCGCGGGCACGATATAGATGGTCCTGCCCCATCC
>CAYZRZ010000116.1:0-6983 GCA_964480995.1 uncultured Christensenella sp. | reverse complement strand
CTGAGGAGATGTTGAACTGGTCCTACGGTGAAGTGACAAAACCTGAAACTATCAACTACCGCACGCTCAAGCCCGAACGCGGGGGCCTGTTCTGCGAGAAGATTTTCGGCCCGGTCAAGGATTGGGAGTGCAGCTGCGGCAAGTACAAGCGCATCAAATATCGCGACAAGGAAAAGATCTGCGACAAGTGCGGCGTGCAGGTTACCCGCGCCAAGGTGCGCCGTGAACGCATGGGCCATATCCAGCTGGCAGCCCCTGTCAGCCATATCTGGTACTTCAAGGGCATTCCCAGCCGTATGGGCATGCTGCTGGACATCTCCCCCCGCAACCTGGAAAAAGTGCTGTACTTTGCCTCCTACATCGTGATCGATCCCGGCAATACGGACTTTACCAAAGTTGAAAAGTACTCCCTGATCTCAGACGTGGCCTATCGCCAGATCATGCAGAAAGATCCTTCCGAGCGCGGCAAGTTCCGTGCCGGTATCGGCGCCGAAGCAGTCAAGGTGCTGCTGCAGGAACTGGATCTGAATCAGCTGAGCCATGACCTGAAGGAAGAGATCGCCTTCCTGGTTGAAAAAGAGAAGGACAAGGACACGGAAGGCCAGAAGCGTTCGCACGCGATCAAGCGCCTGGAAGTTGTCGAAGCCTTCCGCACCAGCAGCAACAAGCCCGAGTGGATGATCCTGGACGTGCTGCCCGTGATCCCTCCGGAGCTGCGTCCCATGGTGCAGCTGGACGGCGGCCGCTTTGCGACCAGTGACCTCAATGACCTCTACCGCCGCGTTCTCAACCGCAACAACCGCTTAAAGCGGATGCTTGAGATGGGTACACCCGATATTATTGTGCGCAACGAAAAACGCATGCTGCAGGAAGCCGTCGACGCATTAATCGACAACGGCCGCCGCGGCCGCGCGGTCACCGGCCCCGGCAACCGTCCTCTGAAGAGCTTGTCTGATCTTCTGCGGGGCAAGCAAGGCCGCTTCCGTCAGAACTTGCTGGGCAAGCGTGTTGACTACTCAGGACGTTCGGTTATCGTCGTCGGTCCGGAACTCAAGCTGCACCAGTGCGGCCTGCCCAAGGAGATGGCACTTGAGCTGTTCAAGCCCTTTGTGATGGAACGGCTGGTCAAGCTGGGTATCTCCAACAACGTTAAATCCGCCAAGCGCGCCGTGGAGAAGGTAAAGCCTGAGGTCTGGGATATCCTTGAGAATGTCATCAGGGAGCACCCCGTTCTTCTCAACCGCGCCCCCACGCTGCACCGCTTGGGCATTCAGGCTTTTGAGCCGATCCTCGTTGAGGGCAAGGCGATCAAGCTGCATCCCCTCGTCTGCTCGGCATATAACGCTGACTTCGACGGCGACCAGATGGCCGTCCACGTTCCCCTCTCCGTTGAGGCGCAAGCCGAGGCGCGTTTCCTGATGCTGGCCGCCAATAACATCATGAAACCCCAGGATGGCAAGCCGGTCGTTTCCCCCGCGCAGGACATGGTTATCGGCTGCCACTACCTTACCTTCATTGATCAGGATGCCAAGGGCAAGGGCCGCGTATTTGGATCCAAGGAAGAAGCGGAACTGGCTTACTTCGATGGCCAGATCGCGCTTCAGACTCCCATCAAAGTGCGCCTGGATCGAGATTATGAAGGCGAGAAGCACCGCCGTCTGATTGATTGCACGCTGGGTCTTCTGATTTTCAATGGTATTATCCCCCAGGATCTTGGCTTGCAAAAGCGTGAGACCCTGGACGATATGTTCCGCCTGGAGATTGACCACGAGGTCATCAAGAAGGACTTGAACAAGGTCGTCGACAAATGCTTCCATGTGCACGGTGTGACCCGTACAGCCAAGGTGCTTGACGATATCAAGCATTTAGGCTATACCTACTCCACCAAGGGCGCCATCACCGTATCGGTCGCCGACATCATCGTGCCGCCCGAAAAGCAGGAATGGCTTAACGAAGCAGACGTGAAGGTCGCCAACATAGAAAAGCGTTTCCGCCGCGGTCTGTTAAGTGAAGATGAGCGCTACAAGGCCGTTATCTCCATCTGGAACGATACCACCAACCGCCTGAAAGGGCGCGTCATGGGCGTGCTGAGCCCCAAAAACCCCATTTACATGATGACCAACTCCGGCGCCCGCGGCTCTGTCGGCCAGGTCGCCCAGCTGGCCGGCATGCGCGGCCTGATGGCCTCGCCCTCGGGCAAAGCGATCGAGCTGCCCATCCGCGCCAATTTCCGCGAAGGCCTGAACGTGCTTGAGTTCTTCATGTCCTCACACGGAAGCCGTAAATCACTGGCTGATACGGCGCTGCGTACGGCTGACTCGGGGTACCTTACCCGCCGCCTGGTTGACGTATCGCAGGAAGTGATCGTAAGAGAAGTTGACTGCTTTGAAACCAGAGGCGAAAAGGTGCGAGGCATCAGCGTCGAGCCGATCTCTGAGATCGAACCGCTGGAGGACCGCATCGAGGGCCGGGTATCCGCGGAGGATGTGATTCATCCCGTAACGGGCGAAATACTCTGTCACGTGAATGATTCGATCGACGCCGCTCTGGCCAAGAAAATTTCTGAAGCCGGCGTTACCAAGATGCAGGTGCGCAGCGTGCTGACCTGCCGCTGCCAGACGGGTGTCTGCACCCGCTGCTACGGCAGCAACCTGGCGCATGGCGGCGAAGTGGATATCGGTGAGGCTGTCGGCATCATCGCGGCTCAGTCCATCGGTGAGCCCGGTACGCAGCTGACGATGCGTAACTTCCACTCCGGCGGTGTCGCGACAGCGACTGACATCACGCAGGGTCTGCCCCGCGTTGAGGAGCTGTTTGAGGCCCGCAAACCCAAGGTGGAAGCCACTCTGGCTGAGATCAACGGCACTGTATCCATGAACAACTCAAAGAAGCGCCGCGAACTGATCATCACCTCAGATGATGATCCCAACGAGAAGAAGACCTATTTAATCCACTACGGCGCGCGTCTGAAGGTGAATGAGGGCGAGCATGTCAACGCGGGCGATGAGCTGATTGACGGTTCCATCAACCCCCATCACCTGCTTCGCATCCTCGGCATCAAGGCAGTGTATGAATACCTGCTGCGCGAAGTATTGAGCGTTTACCACTCACAGGGCGTGGGAATCGCCGATAAGCACATCGAAGTGATTATCCGCCAGATGCTGCGTAAAGTACGCGTGGAGGATTCCGCCGATACTGACCTGCTTCCCGGCAGCCTGATTGATATCTTCCGGTTTGAACACGCCAATGAGGCGACCATCGCTGCCGGCGGCCGTCCCGCCATCGCCAAGCGCGTACTGCTGGGCATTACCAAGGCATCACTGGCCACGGAGAGCTTCCTCTCCGCCGCCTCCTTCCAGGAGACCACGCGCGTACTGACTGAAGCCGCTATCAAAGGCAAAATCGATCCGCTGGAAGGCTTGAAGGAGAACGTAATCATCGGCAAGCTGATCCCCGCCGGCACAGGCCTGAAGCGGTACAAGAACATAGAACTAGTTGAAACCTTCTAAGCTATCCGCAGGGAGAACTTCCTAACTGAAAAGGGGCGGGCATTAATGCCCGTCCCTTTTCAGTTCAAAGCCTTGACAGGGATTATTCAAGTCCTTATAATTTGCTATGCAAGGGACTTCCCTGGAGTGTACGCCAGCCCTCTGTTTTTACCCACATTTTTCATTACGGAGTCTTTGTTTATTCGTCGGATGTCACGCCTCCGTGGCAACACGCTAGGGGACGGCAGAAGGCGGAAACGGGACACCGGCCTGCTTCACATAGCGGGTGAAAAAATAGAGGACAGCGGCATTTTGGGGTCCCCTGCCGGTATAAAGGGCTTCGTGCCCTGTTTTTATTTCCGGAGATGATGGTATTGCATACAGAAATATTGAAGGCAGATGATGTCAGCTTGCGCAAGGCCGCGCTGCTGCTGTCGCAGGGCAAAGTCGTTGCCTTCGCGACTGAGACGGTGTATGGCCTGGGCGGCCATGCCTTGAATGAAGAGGCAGTCTATGAAATATTCGCGGCCAAACAGCGCCCTGCGGATAACCCCTTGATTGTTCATATCGATCAGAAGGAGCAGGCTTTTCTCCTCTGCCACTGGAATAAGACAGCTGAGAGCCTTGCAAACGCTTTCTGGCCGGGTCCCTTGACCCTTCTGCTGCCAAAGAAAAGCATTGTCCCAGATATTGTCACGGCCGGCCTGCCGACAGTCGCCATCCGTCTGCCATCCCATCCCGCGGCCCAGGCGCTGCTGAGGGCATGCGGCTTTCCCCTGGCCGCCCCCAGCGCCAATCGTTCAGGCCGCCCCAGCCCTACGACAGCGCAGCACGTCTATGAGGATTTGAATGGACGCATCCCCCTCATATTGGATGGCGGCAGTTGTGAAGTGGGACTTGAATCCACCGTGCTTGATCTGAGCGGCGATATCCCCACCATCTTGCGGCCCGGCGCTGTCACCGCCGAACAGATCGCGATGGTCATCGGAAGCTGCGATGTGGCGGCTTCTGTCATGCGGCCGCTACTGGCAGGAGAACACGCTCCCTCGCCCGGCATGCGCCACCGCCACTATGCTCCTAAAGGCCGCTTAACGCTTGTCTCAGGCGACGCGGAGGCCGCTGCGGGTGAGATCACCAGACTGTATGACGCGGCAAAGAATGCCCGCATCATCGCTATGCACGCCAATCTGCCGCTATATGGCGACAGGCTGGTCAGTGATCTGGGCAGCGACGCGGCATCCGCGGCACACAGGCTGTTCTATCTGCTGCGCGCGTTTGATGAGCAAGGCGTTGATCAGATATTCTGTGAAACGCTGCCGGCCTCAGGCCTCGGCCTTGCCGTGATGAACCGGCTGGCTCGCGCGGCGGAATTCAATTTTATCAATGTATAACCGGTCTATATGATAGAAGCCTCGCCCAGCAGGGCGAGTATATCCCCTGTGAGCGGTGAAAGCGGTCCCATGCGTTTATGCGCTAAGCGGGCCGCTTTTCCAAGCCAAAGGGATCCTGTTCGGGCTGCCTCAAAGCCATTAAGTCCCTGCGCCATCAGCCCAGCGATGATGCCGGCCAGGGCATCGCCGCTCCCGCCCTTTGAAAGCGCAGGCGAACCGACGGTATTGAAACTGACACGTTCCCTTTGCTGAATCACAGTGCAGTGGCTTTTTAACGCGACCACGGCCCCAAAACGGCGCTGCAGACTTTCAGCGGCGGTCAGCATATCCCCCGCCACATCCCCGGCATCCATGTTAAGCAAACGCGCCGCCTCACCGACGTGCGGGGTAATTACTGTCTTCTCACCCAGCGAAAAGGGCCGCAGGCCGAGCAGGTTCAGCGCGTCCGCATCCAATACCGAAGGGATGGCAGTGTCGTAGAGCTGCAGAAGGTTCCGATATACCTCATCGCTCTGCCCCAAACCGCAGCCGGCTAAAAAAACATCGTGCCGGGGCGTTTTTTCCAGCGCTCTGCGGATAGGAACGCACTGAGCGTTGGGAACAAGCACCTGCAGAACCGGAATAACGCTCTCCTCGCAGGCAATGTATACAAGCCCCGCGCCAGCTCTTAGGCAGCCAAGCGCGGCCATCGCGGCGGCACCTGCCATACCGAGGCTTCCGCAATACAGGAGCACCCGTCCGTTGTTCCCCTTATGAGAGGTCTTCTCTCGCTTTGGCAGGCAGGCACGCAGATCTTCTTCTTCCAGGGTTTCTGTCAGCCGCATTTCCCGCGCAAACGCGCCTAAGCCGATATCCCTGACGATCAGGTCACCCGCATGCTCCGCTTGAGAAGAAAGATAATGCCCTGTCTTGGCCCAAGCGAAGCTGACCGTTCTGTCCGCTCTCACGCAGATGTCTGCGCAGTCTCCTGTCAGCGCGTCCATGCCCGATGGCACATCTACCGCCAGCACCGGGCAGCCCAGCGCGTTGATCGCTTCAATATCTGTGCGCATCCCGGGCGACAGAGCGCGCTTGCTCATTCCGATACCGATCAGGGCATCCACCGCAGCATCAAAGCGAAGGCCTTCCGGCAGCTCTCTTTCTATGTGTATCCCCAGCTCCCGGGCGCGGCGCGCGTTGGTGCCCGCCGCATGCGTTGCCGGGTCTTCCCTCATGACAATCAGCGGTTCTCCGCCGCGCATAGCAACGATGCGCGCGGCCGCCAGACCGTCCCCGCCGTTATTGCCCTTGCCGCAGAAAAAAACAGCCCGCTTGCCATGAAGGCCGGTCATCTCTTCCAGTTCATCCGCCACGCATTCTGCGGCTCTCTCCATCAGATCAAGCTGATCGATGCCGTTTTCAAAGGCGGTCTCTTCAATCAGGCGCATCTGCCGCGGGGTAACGATTTGCTTCACGATCACTCCCCCTCTAAAACGCAAAAAGCCCCGGCCATGCCTTGTTCATGGCTGAGGCTGAGATGAAGCCTGACAGCGCCCAGGCCTTCAGCCCGCTCCCTGGCAAGGCCGCAAAGCTCATAATACGGCCGGCCGTTTTCCATATGAAGCACCGCCACATCCTTCAGGGCGATGCCTTCGAAGCCGGTGCCCAGCGCCTTGACCAGCGCTTCCTTGGCCGCAAAGCAGGCGGCCGCTGAGGCCGCCCTGCCAGGACCCCGTGAATTGATATAGCCCTGCTCTTCCGGCGAGAAAAAACGCCGCAGGAAACGCTCATTTTTCAGCTGCTGATCAATGCGCGAAATCTCGCACAGATCAAAGCCTATGCCGATAATCATGAAAGTCTGGAAAAATAAATGGCGTTGGCAATGGCCCTGGCCGTCACTTCGGCTGCCGCCGCGCAAAGCTTGACGAAATTGACTTCCTGATCCACCCGCTCTGTCGCCAGCGCAAACATGGTATCGCCATCCATCTGCGTATGGACAGGCCGGATGGCGCGGGCAAGGCCGTCATGGGAAACATCTGCCAGACGGTTCGCTTCAGCTTTGGTCAGCTTGCAGTCAACTGCTACCACGCCAATGGTGGTGTTGCTTCCGGGCGCAGGGATCCTG
>CAYZRZ010000115.1:0-7149 GCA_964480995.1 uncultured Christensenella sp. | reverse complement strand
CCCTGTGATGTATCCATGCGCATATCAAGCGGAGCTTCTTCATGGTAGGAAAAGCCGCGCTCTGGTGTATCAAGCTGATGGGAGGATACCCCCAGGTCAAGCAGCCCTCCGTCAAGCTTCACTTCACCCAGAAGCTCCTTCACATCATGGAAGTTGCCATGGATGGGGTGGAAGCCCGGATAAGCGCGGAGGCGCTGAGTCGCGGCCTTCAGCGCCGCGGGGTCCCTGTCGATGCCGTACAGCTGACCTGTCTCGCCGATCAATCGCAGGATCTCTTCGCTGTGCCCTCCCCCGCCCAGGGTGCCGTCAGCATAGATGCCGCCGGCCCTGGGCGAAAGCCCTTCCAGTACTTCGCAAAGCATGACCGGGATATGGGAAAAGCCCGTTTCCATCTCAGTTCCTCAGGTCGCTCAGGCGCTGCTTAAGCGTCTGTTGCATGGCGATGTTGTCTTCCAGCTTCTGTTTATCCTGCAGCACAAGCGCTTCAGGCGCCTTGGATAAAAATCCGGGATTGTTCAGCCTTCCCTGCGCTCGCGCGATCTCACCAGTCAGGTTATCATACTCCTTTTGCAGGCGCTGAGCCTCCTTGTCAAGGTCCACCAGATCACCCAGCGGGATGAACAGTTCAGCGCCGCCGGTCACGGCAGACACCAGCTTGCCCTCAGGCGTCTCACCCTCTTTAAGAAACTCCACCGAGGAGGCAGAGGCCAGGCGCATGAAGTGAGCGGAAGCCTCCTTCAGGGCATCTTCCCAGCCAATCTGCGGCTTCAGCAGCAGGCGGGCCTTGTGACCGGGCTGAACCTTCAGCTCAGCGCGCAGGTTGCGCACCGCGCGGATGATGTCCATGATCCCTTGCGCCTGACGGTCCTCCTCCGGAAAACATAATGATCCGTCATGTTCCGGCCAGGCCGAGAGCATGCAGCTGTCCTGTTCACGGCCGGGCAGGAAGTGATAGACTTCCTCTGTCAGGAAGGGCATGAAGGGGTGCAGCAGCTTCAGAAGCGTCTGCAGGACATACTGCAGCACAGCGCGTACCGCTTCCTTGCGCTCCATATCGTCTCCGAACAGATCGGCCTTGGCCAGCTCGATGTACCAGTCACAAAACTCGCCCCAGGCAAAATCATAGATTTTGGCGGCTGCCAGGCCATGATCGCAATGCTCCAGGTGCTCCCCGACTTCTCTGGCTGCTTCCTGAGCGCGGGTCAGTATCCACTTATCGGCAAGACCCAGGCTTTTCCCTTCCAGCGTCTCTTCGCCTTCCAGATTCATCAGCACAAATCGCGCGGCGTTCCACACTTTGTTGGCAAAATTGCGCGCGGCCTCCACGCGCTCGATGGAGAAACGGGTATCGGCGCCCGGGCTGATGCCCTGACACAGCGAAAAGCGAAGCGCGTCCGCGCCGTAGCTGTCAATGACCTCCAGAGGGTCGATGCCGTTGCCGGTGGATTTTGACATCTTCCGCCCCTGCGCGTCGCGCACCAGGCCGTGTATCAGCACGGTGTCAAAGGGCACCTCGTCCATGTGCTCCAATCCGCTGAAAATCATTCGGGCCACCCAGAAGAATATGATGTCGTAGCCCGTTACAAGCGTATTGGTCGGATAGAAGTACTTTAAGTCCTCCGTCTGCTCAGGCCAGCCCAGCGTGGCAAAAGGCCAAAGCGCGGATGAGAACCAGGTATCGAGTACATCCTCATCCTGTTTCAGCCTGTCGCTGCGGCAGGAGGGGCAGATATCCGGCGTATCGCGGCTGACGATCACCTCGCCGCAGCTCTGGCAGTACCAGGCGGGAATGCGATGTCCCCACCAAAGCTGACGGCTGATGCACCAGTCGCGGATGTTTTCCATCCAGTTGTAATAGATCTTAGAGAATCGTTCGGGGACGAAATTGGTCTTTCCTTCCCGAACCGCCGTGAGCGCGGGTGCCGCCAGGGGTTCCATCTTCACAAACCATTGCAGACTCACCAACGGATCCACCGTGCTGTGGCAGCGGTAGCAGGTGCCCACATTGTGGTTATAGGGCTCTGTCTTTTCGAGATAGCCCTGCGCGGTCAGATCCTCAATGACAAGCTTTCGGCAAGCGCTTTCTGTCAGCCCCTGATAACGCTCTCCCGCATGCTCGTTCATGGTGCCGTCGGGGTTTGTCACACACAGCACCTCAAGGCCGGTGCGTTTGGCCACCTCAAAGTCGTTGGGATCATGCGCCGGCGTCATCTTGACGGCCCCTGTGCCAAAGGCCATATCAACATAGCCATCGGCCACCACAGGGATCTTCCGCCCGGCAAGCGGAAGGATCACCGATTTCCCGACCAGGCCGGCATAGCGCTTGTCTTCGGGGTTCACGGCAACGCCGGTATCACCCAGCATGGTTTCAGGGCGCGTTGTCGCTACCACGACCCCTTCGCCGCCGTCAGCGGCCGGATAGCGTATATGCCACAGGAAAGATGCCTGCTCTTCATATTCCACCTCAGCGTCAGACAGCGCGGTGCGGCACACCGGGCACCAATTGATGATGCGGTCACCCCGGTAGATCAGTCCCCTCTCATACATGCGCACGAACACTTCGCGCACGGCATCGTAATATTTCTCATCCATGGTAAAACGCTCACGCGACCAGTCACAGCTGGCGCCCATGCGGCGCAGCTGCCGGGTGATCCGCCCGCCGTATTCTTCCTTCCATGCCCAGGCATGCTTTAAAAATTCCTCGCGGCCGATATCTTCTTTTTTCTTGCCTTCAGCCGCCAGCTTCTCCGCTACCTTCACCTCGGTGGCGATGGAAGCGTGATCGGTGCCCGGCAGCCACAGTGTCGGATCGCCCTTCATGCGGTGGTATCGGGTCAGAGAGTCCTGCAGCACACCGTCCATTGCGTGGCCCATGTGCAGCTGGCCGGTAATGTTTGGAGGCGGCATCACAATGGTAAAGGGCTTTTTGCCGGGCACGCGCTCCGCTTTAAAAGCGCCCGAGGATTCCCACCTCTGATAGATGCTTTGCTCTATATCCTGCGGCGCGTATGTTTTTTCCATAGAAATCTCTTTATTGTCCATGGTTTGCCTCCTGTTCTCAAATAAAAAACCGCCCCGATCCTGTTTGCAGGACGGGGCGAGCCGTGGTACCACCTTGCTTCGCAGCCATAGGCTGCCTCATGCACGCGTTAAGGGGCGAAACCCCGCGGCCTTCGCCGCGCCCTCAAAAGCGACCTTCGGTGCAAAATCAGCCCGGCCTCCTTACAGCCAAGGGAAGCTTCTCTTAGAGCCTTTGCGCCTACTCCTCTTTATCGCAGGGCAGTGTGCAGGTCAGAATCAGGCCTTGGCCTCTTCTACCTTCAGAACTTCAACGCCATTGTAGTAGCCGCAGTTCATGCATACGCGATGAGCAAGCTTCATCTGCTTGCACTGTGGGCAAGCCGCGATGGCGGGAAGCGAGAGTTTCCAGTGCGTGCGGCGTTTGCGCCCGCGGGCACGCGAAATTTTCCCCTTTGGTAAAGCCATGATTACACCTCCTGATCCTTATTCAGCAATTGCTGCAGTGCCGAAAAAGGATGCTGCGTCGTCAATTCATCTTGGTCGGCATCCGCTTCCCGGTTCATTTGCGTGATACCTGGCAAGCCTTCGCATTCTTCCTTGCACAGGAAGCGCATCGGAAGCTCCAGCACCACAAGCGTCAACGCCAGCTGATCGACCGCAAGCTGCGGGCCATCAAAGGCGAGGCGATCTGTTTGATCCAGGTCATCCTCTTCTTCCGCATCCCTCTCCCCTTTGCGGAAAAAGATCTCGTGGAAGCTGAGTTTGACCGGATAATGGGCGGCGTCCAGGCACTTGGCACAGGTGCCATGCGCTATGGTCGCCAGTTTACCCTTCAGGTGCAGCTTTCCGTCATTCATTGTAAAGCTGCCTTCCATCCGGACAGGGTCAAAGGTGACGATTTCCCCCATGATATCCTGAGGCTCAATGTACTCCGCGTGGGTGAAGGAAAATGTTTCTCCCGGGCGTCGCAAAGCATCTGTAATGTCAAGCTTCACAACCATTCCCCCATTCGTCAACGCGCAACATTATATCTATCCGCCGCGGTAATGTCAATGCCCGCTTGAAGGGAGCATTATTCTTCTTCATCGCTCTGGCCGCCCTGAACGGGCTTAGCGTCGCGGCTGACAGTGATCACCACGTGACGGTTAGGCTCCTCGCCTTCCGAGTGCGTGCTGATCCCCTCGTGGCCTTGCAGAGCGCTGTGGAGAATGCGCCGCTCATAGGGATTCATGGGCTCCAGGCTGACCTTTCGGCCGGTACGCTGCGCGCGGTTGGCCATGCGATTGGCCAGACGCACCAGAGCATCCTCCCGCTTGGCGCGGTAGCCCTCACTGTCCAGGGTAACGCGCGTGTACTCCTGTCTGCCGCGGTTGATGTGCAGGCTGGTCAGGTACTGAAGCGCGTCCAGGGTCTCGCCCCGGCGGCCGATCAGGATACCCAGGGTATCCCCCTGCATGCTGACACGGATATTGCCTTCTTCGTCCGTATGCACATGGACGCTGATCTCAAGCCCCATCAGGCGCGTCAGCTCCTGCAAAAAGGCCTGTACCTTCCCCTCATCGCTTTGGGGATCACGCTGCTCGGCCGGCACAGCCGGCTCGGAGGGCATCCGTGGAAGCGCGGGCTTTTCAGCCTTCGGCGCGCGGGCGGGCTTTTCGATCCGCTCCGGCTTTGGTCCGCGTTCGGCCTTTGGAGCCTGTTCAGCGCTGTCCGCATTGAGACGGGCAGGCCTCTGAGGCTTGTCAGGCTTGGGGGCGCGCTCCGCCTTGGGGGCCTGGGGAACCTCCCTGGGGGGCTGCGGAACCGCCTTGGCAGGCTCCGGGGGCTTTTCTGCCTTCTTGGGAGCCCTGCGCTCAGCGTCATAGCTGCTGAGAGAGTCAGCGAAGACATTCTCACGCCGCTCCTCTTCCTTAACGGTCAGCCGCACGCGGGCTGTTTTGCTGCCGAACAGGCCGAAGAGGCCTTTGGATCCCTCCTCCAGGATGTCGACCTGTACTTCTCCGATGGATAGCCCTAACTTTTTCAGGCCTTCGGAGACAGCTTCTTCAACAGTTTTGCCGGTTGACTCATATGCGCTCATTTCGCTGCTAACGCTCCTTTAGCTTCGTCCTCCTGCTTGGCCGTGCGGTCAAAGTGCCTGCCGATCAGGTAGCTCATCGCGGTAGCCATCAGGTTGCTGACCACCCAGTACAGAGCAAAGCCCGCGTTGGAGGTCAAAGTGATGTAGACGGAGAAAAGCGGGAAGAAGTATTTCATAAAGTTGCCCATGCCGGCACCCTGCGCGGCGCCTGTGCCCTGCTGATCGCCGGTGGGGATGGGGGCCGCGCCGGCCGCGCCGGGGGTCAGCTTGGTCATCAGCACCTGTGACAAACCGGCCATCACCGGCAGGATCAGGTATCCGTTGTAATTAAAGAACACCGTTACATTAAACAGGAAGAAGTTCAGGTTGCCCCAGCCGGCCATCGGCTTTACCTGTTCGATGTACTGAGGCATCTGCTGAAGGGCGGCGCTGATGCTGGGCAGAAGCGCCTGAAGGCTGTCGTTGGTGGCAAAGGTGAACATTTCGGCCGAGAACTCCGGCACAGCGCTGACAATGTGCTGGATCATTACCTGGATCTGTTCGGGTGTCAAGGTCTGCTGGACCTTCTGCCAGACATCCAGCGGGATCATCTTGATCGAGTTGAGGTCGGGTGTAATGGGTGCAAACAGGGAATCAGCCATCCAGATGTTCTTGACCCAAAGCCAGCCCTCATACCGCGGCACCTGGCCGGTCAGAAAGGTGAACACCTGCTCTACGATCTGCTCATTGGCCAGCGCGCGCATCGCGCCGAACATGGCAAACAGGATGGGCATCTGTACCAGCATGGGCAAGCAGCCCGACAGAGGGCTGTAACGCTCTTTGCGCATCAATTCCTGCTGCTTTTGCTGCAGCTTTTGCTTGTCGTTGGCATATTTCTTTTGCAGTTTGTTCAGCTCAGGCTGAATCTGCGCCATCTTCCGCATTCCCTTGCGGTTTTTGATATCAAGGGGCATCAAGGCCACCTTGATAAGCACCGTGAAGATGACGATGGACCATCCGTAATTGGCTACAATGGAATAGATCCAGTCGAGCACAGCCCGAAGCGCGTTGGTTATAGCTCCCACCTGATTTAGTCCCTCCTTATCACTCCGTCCGGCAGTTCCGGTACGGGGTCATATCCTCCCTTGAAGAGAGGATTACAGCGCAGTATCCTTTTTGTCCCCATCCATCCGCCGCGCAGCGCGCCATAGCGCTCAACGGCTTCTTTCATATACTCAGAACAGGTGGGGGTATAGCGGCAGGATGCCAAAGTATGCGGGCTGATCTGCTTTTGATAAAAGCCGATCAACCGGAGCATCAGGCTTTTCACGCCTGCTCCTTGTACAGCTGCATTCGTCGCATCAGTTTTTCCATTTCCTTTGCAAGGAGGTGATAATCCGCCTGCGCTGCCGGCAATCTGGCGGAAAATACATAATAGCCCCCTTTGAGCTGCGGTATCTGCAAACGGAAATACTCCCGCATTCTGCGTTTGACGCGGTTGCGGACGACGGCTCCGCCCACTTTTTTTGATACCGAAAAACCCGCCTGCAACCGGCCCGCCTTGACATAGCTGAGGGTCAGACAGGGCTGACCCGCCGTTTTCCCCTTGCGGTACACATAACGGAACTGTCCCCGTCTGCGTAAGCGGTAGGCTTTTTGCATGGCCTGTCTGCCTCCTGTACAGTAAAGAAAACCCGCCCCCTACATACAACTTCAACAGGGCGGGCTAAGCCTTGCGACTGGTAGGGGCGGCGGGTTTTTCTCAGACGGTCAGCGATTTACGGCCGCGATGACGGCGAGCCGCCAGTACCCGGCGTCCGTTTCTGGTGGACATGCGCTGGCGGAAACCGTGCACCTTGTTGCGCTGACGCTTCTTGGGCTGATAAGTACGAAACATGTTGGATCACTCCTTTAGCCGACACTTTCGGCGTCCAAGACACATGCTGCCATGCCGAACACCTTGACGAACTCATTGATTATATCTAAGCCGTCCGCGCCTGTCAATACCCGATCCACTTGAGTTTCCGTACAGCGCCAACGAGAAGCGAGGATATCATCTGAAAATCATG
>CAYZRZ010000114.1:0-7149 GCA_964480995.1 uncultured Christensenella sp. | reverse complement strand
GCCAGTCAATGCACCGGTGGTGTGCAGGGTGAAAAAAGGCGTTTGACGCTTACCTGTCGGAGCGTTCCACCCAGATCTCCCCGGATAAGGCGCAACAACCTTCATTCCATGCAGACGCCGCATTTACGATGACAGAGTCCTGGGTCGTATTGGACTTCGACTTGTCTGGCAGCCTCGTCCGTTCTGCCCCGCCTTGTATGCGGTTTCTGTTCGTCAGCTCGGAGCTTTGCCTGCGGCTTCCTTCAGATTCCGCCTCGCGTCGGGCACCCTTGCCTTCGCCTTACGCTTCCTACTGCCAAGCGCATAGTGGACTTTCACCACCAAGTTGCTGCCCATGCCGGGCGTACTAAATAAAAACTCCTTCCGGCAAATGCGGAAGGAGTTTCTGTTTTATCACTTAATCAATTCGGCTGCTGCACATCAAGCATCTTGGTCATCATGTAGCCCGTCCTGCCGTCCGCCCACACGCGGCACCACCACTCGCCCCAGCGGAGGAGATAGACCTGCGTGCCGTTCATGTACAGGCCGTAGGATTCGGATCCGGCCGAAGCTCTGGCCCGCAGATGGGCTCCCTCGCCCCCGGCGTTGTCGACGGTAATGGCGGCCGCGTCAGGCGGCGGGGTCGCGATGGGCAGTTCAAGGGCAGATGTGCCCTCAGGCGTGGCAGGAGCGGTCTGTTTGGCCTCCTCGCGCGCGGCGGATACAGTCAGTTGGGGATCAACACCCCAGGCCATCATGAAGCCCACCTGGAGGTCAGGCCCCATGACATGCGCGAAATCCTCCGTAAAGCCCAGCACTGTCATTTCGGTGCCATTTTCGTAAGACCCCAGCTTCTCGCTTTGATAGTTCTGTTCCGCCCGCATCGTCAGCCTTGGCCCATCCTTGTAGGCCACCTTCACGGTGGGCAGCTCCGCCGCCGCGATATCCGCGGGCGGGTCGATGATCAGGTCCTCTTCCCTCAGGTAGCCCATGAGGCTCCCGATGGCCACCTGCACCCAGCCCTTCGCAGGGCCGCTGACCACCCCGGCATACACGCCGTTGAAGTAATAGCCCAGGTTATCCGCGTCCGCGGATGGCTGGCTCCTGAGCACCTGCAGCGCTTCCTCCGGGCTTGCCAGCAGAGCCGGGGATGACGCCGGGCTGCCCCCTTCGCCTCCGGCGATCATGGCGGCCCGTGCCGGGAATGCCGATAAAGCCAGCAGAACGGCCAGCATCCAAACGGTCAATTTTCTCTTCATGAAATCCTCCTCTCCGGGCGCATTGCCCGGCGTAAAACAAGTCACCCGGTGATCCCTTCATGATGGATCGGCGACCCGCAGTGATGTGCCGATGCCCACGATGTCCTGCTGGCGGCGCACCTTGTGAAAGCCATTGTAAGTACCCGGATCCATCACATACTCGCCCAGGAAGATCATGGCGGCCGTCTGACCGCCATCCAGCGTAAAGGCCTCCATGCAGCCGGCCTCCAGAAGCCTGTCCGCAACGAAACGCAGCGGCGCTCCGCCTGAGCGGTCATTGCGGCCCTCCACCATGATGCCGACGAAATGCCCGGGCGCAACCACGCCCAGCGCGCTGCGCGGCTCCCTGTGGGTAAAGCTCATATCCAGGCGCTCATCTTTCACGCCCCCATGCAGCAGGATGGGCCCGAAGGCCAGCACATCCTGCGCTCCCATATCCAGATAGGCCTGCGCCGTCATCTGACCGGGCGTGCGCATCTCCATATGCCCGTCGGGAAAGAGGGCCAGCTCATCCAGCGGCGGTATCTTCGCCACCGGCTTGGTGTAGGTATCCTCACGCAGCACCTTGCCCGCGCGGATAATCAGGCCCGTCTTCTCCTTGTTGTACAGGCGGAAGGAAAACAGGTCCCCGTTTTGGGCATAGACTACGCGGTTGCGCCGCGCGATCAGCGCCGGCTTATCCTGGGCGCGCGAAGGCCTGGCCGGGTCGGCAGAGAAGGCCCGGAAGCAGTTGGGCGCGGCAAAGCGGATATCCGCCATGTACCATATCACGGTTTGTCTGTTGTAAACCCCGCTGAAGCGGCGGATATGCACCGCCAGGTCTTCGGACAGGTAAATGTACTGTCCCGCCTCCTGATCGATATGCACAAACTCGTCCTGCTGTTCCCGGGGATCATCCTCCACCACAAAGGCCCCAAGCGGGTCATTCTCAGCCAGCCATAAAAACCCCTCCGCGGTACGGCGGGGCCAGGCGGTAAAGAGGGGCGGCTCCTTCACGTTTGTCAGCGTATCGGCGGCAAACGCATGGGGCTGTACAAACAGGCACAGCAACGCAAGCGCCGCCGCCATCACCCCTACACGCAAACCTCTCCTGCCCATACATCTCCCTCCGGCGGAAAAACCAGCCTCAAGAGAATTATACCCTATGGACGCAAGAGGGGGCGTTCTGCCCACGCAGCAGTTCCTTCACCTCCGGCATATTCTCCCAATACCGCTTGGGCATGTGGCTCATGCGGCAGCGGGGGTTCTCACGCCCCTCAATGGCGATGGTGTTGTAAAACCGCTTCCAAAGCTCCTGCCAATGCTTTTCCCGGGGTCCGGGTTGTGGCAGCTCAAAGCGCTCCACGCGCAGCAGCTCCGTCCTGCCTTCCCGGTGCACCAGCGCTGTATGATGGGTCTTATCCACGATCACAAAATTCTCTTGTTTCAGCCGGAGGCTGAAGTGCTGGGCAATGAAGGGCAGAATGTAATTCTTCGGCGTGATCTGTGCGACCAGCGCGTCCTCCGCCTGCATGAAACGCGTGAAGCCCTTTAAGAGATGCGCCTCGTGCAGCAGGTGCTTTTCGGCCGCGAGCAGCACGGATACCAGCTCGTCTCCCAGCTTGTAGCACAGGCTTCCGCCCTCCTTGTAGCCGCGCAGCAAAAACTGCAGCAGCCGCAGCTCCTTATTGTCGAGGCAGCTGCAAAAGACGGTGACTGTCAGCTCCAGCGCCCTGCCGGATATCTTTTCGGGGATGGAGGCCTTTACACGCGCTGCCCGCGCCTGATCGGTGACCACAAAACGCGCCTGATCAAGCAGCATCGGCGCGTCCTCCTCCCGAGTAACCGACAGGGGCATTTCCCCGCGGTACACGCTGTCATACACGCAGCATAAAAAACCTTCAAAGCTGCCATCATACATATAGGCTACCGGCACGCCCATGCTCACATCCCCGCCGCCAGGCATCGCACAGTCTCCTCCACCGCCTCAGCCAGGCTCCTGACGTCCCCGCCTCCGGGCAGCAGGCCAAAATCGCGGAACATCGATACCTGCTCCATCCCAAACCCGTGGATGCCCGGATCGATCAGAGCGCGCACGGTCTCCTTTTTGTTCTGGCGCAGCGGGGGCATCCAATCGGCCGCCCGGATAAAGTACTGCGCCCGCTTGAACACAATGCCCATGCGCTTGAGCTGGAGAGTATCAAGCCTGCCATGCCGCCTGGCCACAACGATCTTCCTGGCGCCCGTCGGCCCGATGCCGGGCACCCTCAGCAGGGTATCAAGGGACGCTGTGTTCACATCCACCGGAAAATGCTCCAAGTGGTTCACCGCCCAGTTGCACTTGGGGTCAAGGTAGGGGTTGAAATTGGGCAGCTCGGGGCTGAGGATCTCCCCGGCCGCGAAGCCGTACTGCCGCATCAGGAAATCCGCCTGATAGAGGCGGTGCTCCCGCAAAAGCGGCGGCTTGGTATCCAGCGAGGGCAGCAGACTGTCAGACACCGCCGGGATATAGGCCGAGTAAAACACGCGCTTCAGGCTGAACTTTTGATACATGGCGGAGGCCAGGTTGATGATCTGGTAATCGCTTTCGGGGCTGGCCCCGATGATCATCTGCGTGGCCTGCCCGGCAGGGGCAAACCGCGGCCCCGCGCGGCCCAGGCTGAGCGCCTGCGTGCCCAGCGCCGCTTCCCCCGCGATCTGCCGCATCGGCGTAAAGATGGCTTCCCTCTTTTTGTTGGGGGCCAGGCGGTTCAGGCTCTCTTCGCTGGGCAGCTCCACGTTAACGCTCATGCGGTCGGCCAGCAGCCCCAGCGCGTGCACAAGCTCCGGCGAAGCGCCGGGGATGGTCTTGGCGTGGATATAGCCCTGGAACTCATGTTCATAACGCAGGATATGGATCGCCCGGATCATCTGCTCCATCGTATAATCCGGGCTTTTGATCACCCCGCTTGATAAAAACAATCCCTCAATAAAATTGCGGCGGTAAAACTCGATCGTCAGCTCCGCCAGCTCCCGGGGGGTGAAGGCCGCGCGCCTGCAATCATTGCTGGCCCTGTTGACGCAGTATTTGCAGTCGTATACACAGTAGTTGGTCATCAGCACCTTGAGCAGGCTGATGCACCGCCCGTCCGCCGAAAAGGAATGGCAGCAGCCGGCGGGCAGGGTATGCCCCGGCCTGTTCGATCCCGAAGACGTACAGGCCGCGTCATACTTCGCGCTGTCCGCCAGTATGGTCAGCTTCTCCATGATGTCCATCGTCAGCACCCCTCATCGCGCGGCAGTTGAATAGATTTAAGAACACTTGTTCTCTTTATATCCATCATACAAGCCTTGGCAGTTTTTGTAAAGGGTTTTCCATTTTATGCCGGCAAGGGCCGATCTTGAAAAATTGTCGGGTTGAAAATCCAAAATCCGTCGGGTTGTAAACCCATAATCTGTCGTGTTGAAAACTCAGAATCTATCCGGTTGCAATTGCCAAATCCGTCGGGTTGTAAAATCCCCCTCCGGGCCGCGCCCGGAGGGGGATCAATGTTGTAATATCCTGCCGTCAGTTGGTCAGCCTGTCCATGTACTCCTTGATGGCGGCCTCTTCTTTCCACTTGGCGATGGCCGCTTCCCATGTCTCGTTCTGCCCGGCGGTCAAAAGCTCGGCGCGGATGGTTTCCTTCACATCGTCATAGTTCACGGGACCGGCCTGGATGTCAGCGGCGTACTGCACGATGTAGTAGCCGTAGATGCCCCGGGAGGGCTCAGCCACATCGCCGATGGCCGCCAGCGCCATCGCGGGCTTCACAAAGGCCTCATCAAAGCTGGCAAAGCCTTCGCGCACGGCATAGCCGGCGGCGGGCATGCCCGTATCCTCATTAAACTCGGTCACCAGGGCGTCAAAGTCTCCGCCCTCCGCCACGGCGCGGTTGTAGACGTCCTGCGCCTTGGGCAGGATGTTCTCAAAGCCCTTGTTGCGGGCAGCCAGCAGGTCCTGGGCCAGTTTGTCAGCCTTCCCCTGGGCAGCGGCCACAGCGGACTCCAGTTCGGGGGTCTTCGCTTCCAGCGCCTTCTTGTCGTCCTCTGAAATGCCCTCGGCAGCCATCGCGTCATCGTTGGCGGTCTTTAAGTCCTTGGCGGTTTGCAGCTCGGTATCGGCGGTGGTCTTCTCACCCTGGATGCGGTCGATCTCCGTCTGGTCCTCAGCCAGGAACTTTACCAGCACCTGCTTGACATAGCGGTATCCTTCGGGCGCGTAATAGGGGACGGTGCCGCCGTTGATATCCAGGCCGTACTGATCAGGGTTTGCCTCATAAGAAGCCTTGGCGTCGGCCACCTTGGCGTCATATTCCGCAAGGACCTCATCATCGCTGACAGCCACATCCTTGACGGACTCATTGCGCAGCTTGTCGGCGATCAGATTGGCCTTCAGGGAAGCCTCGATGGTTTCCTTCGTGTTGCCGGTATCCTCGGCCAGATGCTCAAGCTCGCTGTTGAGCTCATCGCCTTCCAGCTTGGTATCGGGCAGATAATAGCCCTTCAGCTGCTCCAGTGTGTCCGCGTAGGCGGCATCCACATCCGCTTTAAGCTTGGCCTGCTCCTCTTCGCTGAGCTGATCAAGGCCCAGCGCCGCGGACTGCTGGCGGATGATCTCCTGGCGGATCACCTGATCCTTCGCCTGGGTCTGCAGCTTGTCAAAGTCAATTTCAGGCGCCTGCATGCCATACATCTGGTAGAGCTGCTGCATCTGCATTTCCTGGTTATATAAAGCGTTATAGGCAGCCACAAAGGTCTGCTTGTCAACTTGCTGGCCGTTGATATCCAGGATCACCTGCCTGGCATCCACCGCAGGGTCTTTCACCACCAGGGAGCAGCCGCTGAGTACCAGCGACAGGGCCAACACGAGCAGGAGCAGGGTTTTCTTCATTGAATCGATCTCCATTCCGTCACAATATCGGGCATACCCGGGAAACTAACCCCTTTATTATATCCTCAACTGCGTCTTTGGGCAAGGAAAAGCATCGACCATTTATGAAATGTTTGAAAACACGGACAAGACTAGTCGAGCTGATGATACATCAGCGACAGGATACTGTCTCCCAACACAGCCGCCTGGTAGAGCAGGCTGTACTGGGTATAGCGGATGCCGTCGCCTTTTTCGGGCGGGGCAATCAAAAAAGCCGTATGCTCCAGGCTGTACTTGAAATCATTGATATACAAAGGGAAATCCTGAGCCTGCGCCTGGGCGATCTCCGCCTTGTCCACAGGGATTGATTGCGGGACCGCGATATAGGCGTCCTCCCGCAGCTCAAACACCAGTTCGCCCTCTTCTACCAGGCGGTAGGCCTCCCGCGGCGCGCCCTGGGGCAGCTCCACGCGCGCGGGCCGCGCCGTGACCATCACCCGTCCGCTTTCATCATAATAGGCCCCGGTCACCACAAGCAGCGCGCTGTCCGTCTCCTGCCGCGCCAGTGCGGCCAGCGGCAATAGAGAAACCATCGAAATCAGCAGCGATATCCATCGCTTCATAAATTTATCCTCATCCTCCCGCGCGGTCCTTCCGCGCCCTGTCATGATACCCCATGGGACGACACAACAGCCTGCGGAGTGTATCACGCTGCCGGAGGCTGTGTCAATCAGGCGGCGCGTCCAATGCCGCGCCATCACCCCGCCATACCGCTCCGGTCAAAAATGTGCTATAATTTTTCCAGAACAAGCCGCCAAAGGAGGTCTGTCATGGCTCGCAGCCGCTTTTACAAACTTCGGTATAAACAAGTGCCCGGCATCGTGCTGGTGACGGCGCTGTTTATCATCGTGGCTGTATTTACCGTCATCAATTCCAACCTGTCAAGTGAAGTGAACAGGCTTCGCGAGATGGTACAGGAGGGTAATCGCCTGGTCGCCGGCAAGCAAAGAGAAGTCGCCAGGCTGACCAATGAGGTGCAGC
>CAYZRZ010000113.1:0-7172 GCA_964480995.1 uncultured Christensenella sp. | reverse complement strand
ATGTCAGGCGGCGTATAATCCGGCGGGAGAGCGCTCTGGCGGTTGACGAGCAGGGGCAGATTGCCGGCGCTGCCGGGCAGGGAAGGAAGGGGGGTGACGCTTATCTTTTGCGCCGCTTCGCTGTAGATCAAGCCAAGCGTCTGCTGGCCTGCCATGCCGTCGGGCGTCAAGCCGTGCTGGGTTTGAAAGCTCATAACGGAATCCGCCGTACCTTTGCCGTACTGGCCGTCAATCTCTCCCCCATAGTAGCCCAGCGCTTTCAATTTCTCCTGAAGCTCCAGCACTTCGGGACCGATCGAACCCGCGCGCAGCAGCGCTTCTGTCGGGCTGGCATAAATGGCGGGCGGTGCCTTGGTCGGCGCGGGGGTGATGGCGGCCTCTGCCTGATAGATGCGGTTTAGGCTGTTCGCGTTCAGCTGAAAAAACACAATGGCCCCGATGATCGCCAGCGCGAACAGTAACCCCAGCATCCTCAGGGGTCTGGCCCTTCTTCCTCTTGCCATTGCTTTAGACCTCCCTTTTCGTGCCGTCAGTATAAGGGCGTCGGACAAGGGCTGTCAACTTGTGCCCCTCTTTGAGCGATGATAGAATGGATGGGATAAGGGAGGACGAGATGAAAAGAGCTGTAATATTTGATCTTGACGGAACACTGCTAAACACTTTGCCCGATATTGCCGCAGCGATGAACCGTGCCCTCGTGCAGGCAGGCCTGCCGGCCCATCCACAGGAGGCTTACAAGCTGTTCACCGGCGACGGCGCAAAGAACCTGACACTGCGCGCGCTGGGGAAAAGGACGGACCTGTTTGATCATGTCTATGCCTTTTACAGCCAGGATTACGCGCGCAACAGCCGCGTGCATACCGCGCCTTACCCGGGGATACCCGATATGCTCAAGACGCTGCACACGGCGGGGATGAAGCTGTGCGTGCTGAGCAACAAAGGGGACAGCGATGTGCGGCAAGTGATCGCCCACTATTTCAGGGATATCCCTTTTGCTCATGTGCAGGGGGTTCGGGAAGGCGGGCCGGTGAAGCCCGATCCCCGCGGGCCGCTTGAAGTGGCGGAAGCGGTTGGGCTGCCAAGGGAAGCTTTCTGGTATGTCGGCGATACCGTCACCGATATGCGCTGCGCCAGAAACGCGGGCATGGAAAGCATAGCTGTCACCTGGGGTTTTCAGCCGCGCGAGATGCTTAAGGAAGCATCGCCCGATCATTGGGCCGATAGTTCGCGGGCGCTAACTTTTCTCCTGGCCGGAGCCTGATTGTTGCCTTTTGGATACCGCTGCGTTATAGTGTTTCTGTCAAATGACAAGAGTTCAAGTTCAGGAGGGATTTTATGGCTTACAAGATTGCGGATACCTGCATCAGCTGCGGTGCCTGCGAAGCGGAATGCCCCAGCAATGCGATCAGCGAGGGCGAAGGTCTGTATGTGATCGACCCCGATCTGTGCATCGATTGCGGCGCCTGCGCCGATGTGTGCCCCGTGGACGCGCCCGCACCCGTGTAATCTACAAGTTAAGATACCCACGGCCTGAACAGAACCGAGAGGTTCTGTTTTTATATGCCCCAATACCGGACAAATTATGGTATCATTATCATGTAAAAGAGGAGGGCGCGCGGTGGAGCGAGTGGAGGACCTGCGGCTTGGCGGGCTAAAAATATGGAGAAGGGACAATCTGCCCGGCTACACGACTGACTCTGTGCTGCTGGCAGACTTCTCGAAGCGCTTGAAGGGAACGCGCGTCTGCGATCTGGGGACAGGGACCGGCATCATCCCGCTCCTGCTGCTGGGCCGCAGGCCGGAACTTGCCCTGACAGGGATTGAGTTGAATGGGGAGCTCGCGGTTTTGGCGCAAAAAAGCGCCGCCCTCAACGGTCTGGAGGATCGGTTCTCCGTGACGCGGGGTGATTTAAGAGAGGCAGAGCGCCTGCTGCCCGGCGAATCATTTGACGCCGTGATCTGCAACCCGCCCTACCATCCGGGAAGCCAGGGAAGGCCTGACAGCCATCAGCACAGCTGCGATGAGGCGGATGCTGCCCGCGCCGCCCGGTGGCTTCTCAAACCAAAGGGCAGGCTGTATATCTGCTGTCCCGCCGGGCGCATGCTGGTGACAGCCGGCGCGATGAGCGCGGCGGGGATCGAGCCCAAGCGGATTCGCATGGCGGCTTCCTTTGCGCATAAGGCGCCCTATCTGTGCCTGATAGAAGGCACACGGGGAGCAAAGCCGGGCTGTGTAATCGAGCCGCAGCTCGTGCTGATGGAAGCGCCTGGGCGCTACAGCGGAGAGTACAAGACCATTTACCATATGGAAGAAGAGGACAGAGAATGATATTAGTGCTGGCGGAAAAGCCCAGTGTCGGGCGTGATATTGCCCGCGTGCTGAAGTGCGATCAAAAGGGCGAAGGTTTCTTGCAGGGAAACGGATATATCGTTACCTGGGCTTTCGGTCATCTGGTCACGCTGTGCGACCCCGACGAGCTGGAAGAACGCTATAAAAAGTGGCGGGCGGAAGATCTTCCCATCCTGCCGGATACGATCCCCACTAAGGTGATCGCGAAGTCCCGCCAGCAGTTTAATCTGATCAAGAAACTGATGCAGGATCATCAGGTGGAGCGCGTCATCTGCGCGACCGATGCCGGGCGCGAGGGCGAGCTGATCTTCGGCCTCATTTATGAAAAAGCGGGAGTTGATAAGCCGGTGGACAGGCTGTGGATCAGCTCCATGACCGATGCCGCCATCAAGGAGGGCTTTGAGAGCCTTCAGCCGCGCGAAAAGTATGCTGGCTTGTACCGGAGCGCGCTGTGCAGATCCCAGGCGGATTGGCTGGTGGGCATGAACGCCAGCCGCGCCTTTACATTAAGCTACGGCGCGCTGCTGTCGGTCGGGCGCGTACAGACGCCCACGCTGGCCATTCTGGTTAAGCGGATGATTGAAATACGGGATTTTAAGCCTGAAGAATACTATACCCTCTCCTGTGATTTTGGCGATTACAGGGGCCTATGGTTTGACCCGGCGGTCAAGGAGGACAAACTGGCAAGCCGTATCGCTGATCAGGAGACGGCGCAGGATAAGGTCAGGAAGTTAAAAGGTAAAACAGGCAGGGTAAGTGACATTGTCAGGGAAGAAAAGAAGGACCTGCCTCCCCAGCTGTTTGACCTCACCACCCTGCAGCGGGAGGCTAACCGCCTGCTGGGCTTTACCGCGGATAAAACGCTGAAGGTGGCGCAGAGTCTCTACGAGACAAAGAAGGCCATCACCTATCCGCGCACCGACAGCCGTTACCTGCCCCATGATATGGTCGGCCGCGTCTACAAGAGCATGGAAAATCTGGCTGAGCCTTACGCCGGACTGACGGTGGTGATCGAGAGGACAGACGGCAAGCTGCCGATCTCCAGGCGTTTGTTTGACGATGCCAAGGTAAGTGATCACCACGCCATCATTCCAACGCCGCAAAAGACGTCCCCTGACAAGCTCGCGCCTGATGAAAAAGCGCTGTTTGATCTGGTCGCCAGGCGTTTCATCGCGGCCTTTTGCCCCCCTCATTCCTATGAAGCAACGCGTGTAACCACGGTGGCGGAAGGGGAGAGCTTCAAGACACTGGGAAAGACTGTGCGTGAGGAGGGCTGGAAGAAAGTTTACGGACAGGGTGGCAAGAGCAAAGACAAGGATGAGGAGGAGGCGCTGCCTGATCTGTCGGTCGGCGATGAGCGTGCCATCAAGTCAGCCAAAGCGAAAAAAGAAAGCACCAAGCCGCCGCCGCCGCATACGGATGCCAGCCTTCTGGCCTTTATGGAAAACGCCGGGCGGGAGATCGAGGATGAAGCCCTTCGCGAACAGATGAAGGGCTCCGGCCTGGGGACACCGGCTACGCGCGCGAACATCATTGAACGGCTCATCCAGGTGGGTTACGCCAAGCGTCAGAGCAAGGCGCTGGTGGCGACTGAGAAGGGCGAAAAGCTGATCAATGTCGCCCCGCCTGAGATCTCATCCCCCGAGATGACCGGCAAGTGGGAGCTTGCGCTCAGCGAGATCGCAGATAACAAGCAGGATATCGGCCGGTTCATGCAGGGGATAAGGTCCCTGACCACCTTTTTGGTCAGCTTCGCCAGGGACGAGAAGCGCCCGGTTGAGTTTGAGCGCGAGGTGAAGGGGCGGGGCGGCAAGGTGAAGCCCGCAATCAATATCGTGAAGGATATCAAGTGCCCCCTGTGCGGCAAGCCCGTGCAGGAGACGGACAAGGCCTTCGGGTGCAGCGGATGGCGGGAGGGCTGTCCCTTCACGCTGTGGAAGGACGCGCTTTCACGCGGGGGCGGGCCGAAGCTGAACACAGCCATCGTTACCAGGCTGATTCAGGAGGGAAAGGCGGAGGGCAGTACAGGTACGGTCAGCATCAGCGGGGAGACAGTATCCTTTACAAAGAAGGGGCAGGAATCTCCTTGTGCCTCCTTTGGGATACGGTATCAAAAAAAGCAGGTATAACCCACTGAATCATGTATGCAAATTGCATCAGGATACCGTCTATGGTATACTTTCATCATATCCGGATAGCACAAAGGAGGCATTGTTTTTATGGCAAAGGGAGGACAGTTCGGCGGCTTTGGCGGCGGAAATATGCAGCAGCTGATGCGCCAGGCGCAGAAAATGCAGGAGAATATGGCGAAAGCCCAAGAGGAGCTGGACGCGAAGGAATATGAGGCGACTTCGGGCGGCGGCATGGTGACCTGCAAGGTATCAGGCAAGCGTGAGCTGCTGAGCCTTTCCATCAAACCCGAAGCTGTCGATCCCGATGATGTGGAAATGCTGGAGGATATGGTCATGGCCGCCGTGAACGAGGCGCTGCGCATGGGGGAAGAGAACCGCGAGAAGGTGATGGGTGCCCTGACCCCTGCCGGAATGGGCGGCCTGCTGTAAATGAACGCTGGTCTGGGACCAATTGACAATATCGCGGCGGAGCTGGCCAAGCTGCCCTCCATCGGCCGCAAATCCGCGCAAAGGCTTGCCTATTACATCATTTCAATGCCATTGCAAAGTGTGCAGGCGCTGTCCGACGCGCTGATCGAGGGGCGGCGGGCGGTACGCTTTTGCGATGTATGCGGCAACTATACGGTGAGCGAGTTGTGCGGCATATGCGCGGGTGACAACCGTGACCATTCAGTGATCTGTGTGGTGCGCGATCCCCGCGATGTGGCGGCGATGGAGCGCATGCATGATTACCACGGGCTGTACCATGTGCTGCACGGCGTTCTCTCGCCGATGGACGGCGTGGGTCCGGCGGACATCCGCATCAGGGAACTGCTGCAGCGCCTTCAGGACGCGGATATCAAGGAAGTGATCATCGCCACTAACCCGGACATCGAAGGCGAGGCAACGGCGGCTTATCTGGCCAGGCTGATCAAACCGCTGGATGTGCGTGTCACCCGCATCGCTCACGGCGTGCCGGTCGGCAGCGATCTTGAATATGCCGATGAGGTGACGCTCTCCAAAGCTATGGAGGGGAGGCGCGAGCTGTAATGCTGTACTTTTACTACGGCGTTATGGGCTCAAGCAAAACAGCCCAGCTCCTGATGCAGCGCTACAACTACCAGCAGCTGGGGCTCAAGGTCGCTTTGGTGAAGCCCGCGGTGGATACGAGGGCCGGGGCCAAGGTGGTTTTTTCGCGTGTAGGATTGAAGGCTGAGGCAGAGATCGTCGTCGGGCCCGGCCACAGCATTCGCGAGCAGCTGATGTGGCTGGCCGCGCGCAACGCGCACAGCGACTACCAGTATGTGTTTATTGATGAGGCCCAGTTTCTGAGCGGGCAGCAGGTGGAGGAGCTGGCAGAGATGTCTGATTCTCTCGATATCTTCTGCTATGGCTTAAAAACCGATTTTCGAGGCGAGTTCTTCCCCGGCTCCGCGGCGCTGCTGCGCCTGGCTGAGGTGATTGAGGAAGTGCCGGGCGGGCTGTGCTGGTGCGGTAAAAAGGCTACCATGAATACCCGTGTCGATCAGGAGGGCCGCGTGATCAAGGAAGGCGAGCAGGTGCTGATCGATAACCACACAGCCATCCGCTATATCGGCCTGTGCTACGAGCACTGGCGCAAGGGGATCAGCCATGGCGGATGATACGCAGGCGATTGCTCTGATAGGAGCGGTTTTTTTGATCTTCCTGCTGCTGGTGCTGATCCTCATCCGACAGAGCCGCTCACACAGGATCTCGGCGGCCCAGATCGAACAGCTGATGCAGCGCGAACAGCGTGACCGTGAGCAGGACAGCGCCAATAATCTGATGTATGTCCAGAGGATGCTGCACGATCAGACGCAGGGGACCGCGGCCCGCATAGATGCCCTGGGGGTAAGGCTGGATCAGATGGCCCTGGCCCAGGAGGAGCGGCTACGCGGTATCACCAGGGTGATGGATGAGCGCCTCACAGCCAACGACGAGAAGGTGGAGCGCATGCGGGAGACCCTGTACCGGGGTGTTCTTAACATGCAGCGTGAGAATGCGCAGAAGCTTGATGAGATGCGCAAGACCGTGGATGAGAACCTGCACAATACATTGAACCGCCGTTTGGGGGAAAGCTTCCAGCAGGTCAGCGAGCGGCTGGAACAGGTCTACCTGGGGTTGGGCGAAATGAAAAATCTGGCCACCGGTGTAGGCGACCTGAAACGGGTGCTGTCAAATGTCAAGACCCGCGGCACCTGGGGCGAAGTGCAGCTGGGCGCACTGCTCAGCGATATGCTGGTCAAAGGGCAGTATGAGGAAAACGCGGCTGTCCGCCCCGGCAGCCAGGAGCGGGTGGAGTTCGCCATCATTTTGCCGGGCCGGGCAGGGGATAAGCCGGTCTATCTGGCGGTGGACGCCAAGTTTCCCATGGAAGCCTATGAGCGCCTTCAGCTGGCGCAGGATACAGGGGAGCGGATGGCGGTCGATCAAGCCCAGGCGGCATTGGCCGCGGCCATCAGGGTGGAGAGCGGACGCATTGCTTCCAAGTATATCGCTCCGCCGCATACGGTGGATTTCGCGCTGATGTATCTGCCCAATGAGGGGCTTTATGCCCAGGTGCTGCAGATACCGGGGCTGGCGGAGGAGCTGCAGCGCAAGCACCGGGTGGTACCGGCGGGCCCCGTGACGCTGACGGCGCTCTTAAACTCCCTGCAGATGGGCTTCAGGACCCTGGCGATCGAAAAACG
>CAYZRZ010000112.1:0-7242 GCA_964480995.1 uncultured Christensenella sp. | reverse complement strand
TGCCTACGCGGCGCACATGCAGCTGCCCGTCATGAACCACTCAGGCCCGCGCCGCGGCTTTGTGAAGGCGATTCCGGTGGCGCTTGCGATCGCCCTGATCGCGCTGATCCTCACCCCGCCCTACCGCAGCACCGTGCCGGCGCTCGAGCAGAAGGCGGATCAGCTGCGCCAGCTGATCAACGACCACTTCTTTTTCACCGAGTCCCGGGAAAACTTTACGCTGGCCTCGGAGGGCTACCAGCCCATGGGCGACAAAGGCCTGGGCGGCAAACCCTCCATCTCCAACACCCCCGTGATGGAAGCCGTGACCGACCGCAGGGTCTACCTGCGCGGCAGCATACTCAACCTGTACAATGGCCGCGCCTGGCGCGACACCCTGTCAAACGAACGCTACGGCTACACCACCATACGGTTCGCCGACCTGCGGGACGCGCTGCTGGACGCGGAGCTGCCGCACCGCAACCTGCGGGCGGCGCCGGTAACGCTTGATATCAGCATGCTCAGCCCCATGCCCTCCACCTTGTTCGTGCCTCAGCGGCTGCGAAGCCTCAACGCACAGGAGGGCATGGTTCCCTATCTGAACGCCGCCAGCGAGATGTTCATCACCCGCAACCTTCAGCCGGGTGATGCCTATTCGCTCATCTATGAGCCCTATATTGCCGGGACGGCGCAGACGGACGACATTGCCGCCCGCCTGAGCGGCTTGCGGGACGAGCGCTTTGAGGAGCTGAAAATCGACTACACGCAGCTGCCTTCTCACCTGTTGCCCGAAGGGCAGGTGGCCACCCTGGCCCGCGCCATCACCGACGGGGAAAATGATCCCTACCGCATGGCCATGCTGATCCGCGATCACCTGAAGACCGGCTTCACCTATACGCTGGATGTGCCGGACGCGCCGGAGGATCTGGATTTTGTCGCCCATTTCCTCCAGACAAAGCAGGGCTACTGCACCTACTTCGCCAGCGCCATGACCATACTAAGCCGCTCTGTCGGCTTGCCGGCACGCTATATTGAAGGTTTCGTCGCCATGCCGGCAGAGTCCGGCGCCCCAACCCTGATCACGGGCCAGCACGCCCACGCCTGGACCGAGATCTACATACCGGCCTTGGGCTGGGTCACCTTTGACGCGACGGCCACCACAGGCGAGCTGCCCCCGCAGCCTGAAGGATCGGGGGATGAAGGCAGCCAGGGCAATCCTCCGCCTGAGAATGATCCCCAGCAGCAGGAACAGGAAGATCAGACCCAGGATGAGAACCCGGAAGAAACAAAGCAGGGCGGCGAAGCGCCTGAGCCCACACCCGCCCCCGAACCAACACCGCCGCCCGAGGATGAACAGGACAGCCAAAACCCCGGAGATCATCCCGCCCCGAGGCTTTGGTGGCTGTGGCTGCTGCTGGTGATTTCTCTGATCGCCGCCCTGGTATGGCGGGCCCGCGCGCTGAATCCCGCTCGACGCGCCGAGCAATACCGTGACAGCAATAAAAAGCTGATGATCTACTGGCAGGCCCTGTGCCGGGCCTTGGCCATGCAGGGAAAAGCCTCCCTGCCCCAGGAGACCCTCCGCGGCTACGCGCTGCGCGTCGCCCCGGGCGACACGGGTCTGCAAGCACTGGCCGACGCCGTCTCCGCCGTGATTTACGGCAGGCGGGAGGCAAGCGGCGAGCAGGTGATGACCGCCCGGCTTTATTATCAAAGCGCCTATCAGTCCCTCTCCCGCGCAGGCAGAGGAAGGCTGATCATCAGCAGGCTGTGGTCCGATATCAAGTTCATGGCGATGCGTGTTGCGGCGGCTCTTGTAAGCCATCTGAGAAAATGGGTCAACAGCTTCAAAGCTATCGCAGTTAAAAGCTTTCTCGGTCTGGTCAAACGCTTGAAAAGCCTATTGAAAAAGTAAGGCCTGATCCCCTTGCGCCTGATATGCGTCTGATGCGTCTGAGGCTCGTGATCGCAATTGTCATCCCCCGCGTCTCGTGATATACTGTAAGATGCTGGGGTATGGACTTTTCCGCTTCAGTACGATCTTTGTCTGTAAGCAAACGAAATCGCTTTGAAAGCGGAGGAACAGTATGCCTAACATTGCAGTCCTCACCAGCGGCGGCGACAGCCCCGGCATGAACGCGGCGGTCATGAGCGTCGCCAGGGCGTCGAGCCTGATGGGAATGAACCTCATCGGCATCAAGCGCGGGTTTAACGGCTTGATCGGCAAGTCCAAGAGCCTGGAGGATGATATCGTTCAGCTCACGCTCGATCAGGTGCTTGATATCGCCGACCTGCCGGGCACCTACCTGCGCACGGCCCGCTGCCTTGAATTCTTGCAGCCCGAATATCAGGACAAGGCTGTCAAACTGCTTCACGACCTGGATGTGGAGGGTGTTGTCGTCATCGGCGGCGACGGCTCTTTTCAAGGCGCGCAGGCGCTGGCCCGCAAAGGCATCCCCACCATCGGTATCCCCGGCACCATCGACAATGACCTGGGCTATACCGAGCTTTCCCTGGGCTTTGATACGGCTGTCAACGTTTGCGTGGAAGCGGTGCGCGCCATCCGGGCTACAAGCCGCTCGCATGACCGCGCATCCGTGGTAGAGGTTATGGGCCGCAACTGCGGGGATATCGCGTTGAACACGGCGCTCAGCACCGGCAGCGAGATCGTCATTGTGCCGGAGATGAGCAATTGGTCGGTTGATGAGATCGCCCACCGCCTCAATGCCCTGGTGGACCGCGGCAATCAGCGCGCCTCCATCATCGTGGCCGAAGGCGCCTATAAGACCATGGCCCCCTTTGATGTATATGAATTTATGAAGGATTATCCCTCCGGCTCCCGCCCGGTCTTTTCCGGCTCGCCGATGGATGCCTATTTCCTCAGCCGCGTTGTGGAGCACAAGGTCAAGAAGACCGAAGTGCGCTCCACCGTCATCGGCTACACCCAGCGCGGCAGCCAGCCCACCGCCCGTGACGCCGCTTTCGCCTTTGAGGCGGGCGTTGTCGCCGTCAACCTGCTTCGCCATGGCGAAAACAACCGCGTAGTCGGCGTGCATAACGGCAAAGTGTTCCACATGGACATTGAAAGCGCCCTGCAGATCAAGCCCAGCTTCAACCGCAGGATGTTCAACATGGTCAACGCGCTGTAACCAAAAACGTTTCCCATATACCCCGCCATGCAAAATGGCGGGTTTTTTTGATGGAATAGAAAATCCGCGTCAAAAACAGGTATAATACAGTAGTTGGATCTTCCGTGCCCGGCTTGACCGCAGTGATTGAGGAGGGAACCGTATGATCATTAAAGGTTCAAGGATTACGCTGAGGCCCTATACCCTTGAATACTGCCATGAGTTCTACAGAGAGTACGCGGCAGACCCCGCCATGTGGGAGCAAGGCTACAGCTATGACAAGAAAAGCGTGAATCTCTACTATCAAAGCAAGGTGCTGGATGAGAGCAGGCGATTCTTCGCCATCTGCCTGGATGAGAAGATCATCGGCGAAATTCAGCTGAAGTATATCGATTTTGACAAGGGCTGCGCCACGCTGAGCCTTCACTTTTCAAGTGACGCCTATAAAAACCGCGGATACGGCACAGAAGCCATCAGCCTGATGACGGGCTTCGCCTTTCATACGCTTGGTCTGCGTACGATTTATGCCGATTGCGTTCACAGGAATACGCGCAGCCAGCATGTGCTGGAGAAAAGCGGCTTTGTATTCTCCCATGAGGATGAGCTGCTGCGGTACTATTCATTATCAAATAATATCACGGAGGATACCATATGATACGCCCGGCCCTTGAAGAGGATATGGACAGCATCCTGGCCGTCTATGAGACCGCCAGGCACCGGATGGCGCAAAACGGCAATCCCTTCCAATGGGGCACCAACTATCCCGAACGCCGGATGCTGCTGGAGGACATTGCCCTGCGGCAGCTGTTTGTAGATGAAGAAGGCGGCCGGATCTGCGCTGTATTCATGTTCCGCGTCGGGGAAGACCCCACCTATGCCCTCATTAAGAACGGCGCGTGGAAAAATGACGAACCCTATGGCACCATCCACCGCGTCGCGTCTGACGGGCAGACGAAAGGCGCGTTCGCAAGATGCCTCAGTTTCTGCAAAGGTCTCATCAGCAATCTTCGCATAGATACCCACGCGGACAACCTGATCATGCGCCGCCTGATCGAAAAGCATGGGTTTGAATACTGCGGCGTCATCTTCACGGAGGACGGATCACCCCGCCTGGCTTACCAGTACATAGGATAGCCTATCCGCGCATCGTCCATAAAAAAACAATCCGTTCAACGAAGGCCTGTTTTTTGGTTCATACTGATGAGGAACTTTAACGCATCCAAAGCGTTGAGTAATTTTGTCTCCGCGCAAGGAGCACAAGCGCAGGCGTAGCAGCGCTGCGTCAAGCTGCCGGCGACACAGCGCCGAGGCAAAAGGGCCAACGCGAAGATGCGTTAAAGTTTGGAATCAGTATCTGTTCACAAAAACGCCACCGCGCCGACAAACTCCGTCAGCAGTTCAGTTTCATCCGCCGTAAGCAGCTCAAAACCGACACGCATACCCTGATAGATGGTGAGGAAGATCAGCGATCCGGCTTCCGCCATCATGGCGTAGTCCATCATCTGCTGGATAATATCCTGCGTCAGTCCGATCCATCCAAAGGGCACCTCTGCATCTGGATGGTCACATCCAGGGAGGTGATGGTGAACACACCGTCCTCGATGACTACCGTGTCAAAGGGCTTGGGAAAGCGGGAAGAACCCCGCGCGCCCGCGAAGTCCTGACGGGTCTACACAGGGAAGCGCTCGCCGACACCGGCGGAGCCCGCTTCGGGCAGCGGCTCCGCCGCTGTTTTCTATATAGAAGGTCCTGCCCGCCGGATCGCTTGACAGGCGCACGGCACGGACACCGCACCCCCTGAAGATCTCCTCCCCCGCCTGATCCAGCGGCTGCTCAAAGCCCTCCATGCCGGGCAGGGTCAGCGTAACATAATCGGTCAGGAGGGCACAGCGTCCCGGTCCGCGCGGCCAAGACGCGCGGCGCTGTCAAGCGCGAATCGCAGGGTAATGTCACTAACAAAAGCCTTGTGTTACAAAATCTTTACAAATCCGCTCACACGCTGTATCCTATGCAGGCATAAAGCACGATCGGGAGGCTTTCTCCCCCGACACGCCAAGGAGGATGAATGCAAAACCCTATGCCCCGGCCGGAGGATGACTGGGGAGGACAGGATTTTTTTCAGGCCGATCCGGGCAGCCGCCCGCCTCAGGCCCCGCCCTATCAGCAGGCAGGGGGGCAGGATTTCTTTACCCCCGCTCAGCCAATGGGCGCGTCAGGCGGCAAGCCACCCTCCATGCCCCCCGCCTATGAGGGGCCTATTATGGCGCCCGCGCATCCTCAAAATCCTTTTGACCAATTCCCCCCCTATCCCCTGACCCCCGGGCCGTCCGGCCCCAGGGTGCCGCCGGGCAGCCCCCCTCCGCCCGGCCAGGGCGTGCCTGACCGCGTGCCTTACCAGGCCCCCCCGCGCCAGCGCAGGCTGATGGTCTATCTGTATATCGGTCTGGGCATCCTGGTCACCATCCTGGGCGTGATGGGCATCACGCAGCTTGTCAATAATCAGGAAGCGCGGACGGCCATCGTCACCATCAAGGAGCAGGGCAGCACTTTTCCGGGCAGCGCGGTCATCGTGCGTGACGAGGTCGTGTACACGCAGGAAGGCGTATCTGATATCGTTTATATCGCCGAGGAAAATGCGGTGGTTTCTCGGGGCGACCCGGTTTGCACCGTCTACGCCACGGGCTTTTCAAACCGCGAGTTCACCCAGCTGGGCTCCTACCGCAAACAGATCAAGGATTATCTGACCCTGCTGCGCTCACAGTCTGATACACCTGATACCAAGCTGCAGCTGCTTGAAAGCACCATATTCAGCCGCGCGGTGGAGACCCGCGCGCTCATACATGGCATGCAGGGAAGCCTCCTCAGCCAGGAGCGGCTGCTCATCGAGGCGGTCACCGCCCGTTATGATTACCTGCGGCAAAAATACCCCGACGACACCAAACTGACCCGCCTGTATGATAATGAAAGAAACCAGATGCAGCGCATCGACACCTGGACCAAGCAATATACGGCAGGTGATAACGGCATCGTCAGCTTCTATACCGATGGCTTTGAAGCAGCGCTGAACATGAGCACATTTGAAAACTACAGCCCGCAGGAAGTCCGCGCCATCTACAGCGACCGCGTCCCCGCCGGCTTTCAGCGCAAAAGCGATGTAACGGATGTATACCGCCTGGTGCGCCCCTATGAATGGTCTGTGCTGATGCTGGCCGACAACCAGTCCTGGAACCCGGCCATCGGTGAGGTCTACCAGATCATGATCGAGAGCTTTGACAACACCACCGTGCCCGGCGAAGTGACGGGCGTGACCCGCTCGGGCGGCGACCTGCTGGTCCGCCTGAAGGTAAGCTCCTCTGTAGCGCCTGTGCTCAATATCCGCACCTGCCGCGTGCAGCTGTCCACCTCCATCATCACCTACGCCGTGCCCAACTCCGCCATCGTCTCAAAGGATGGCATCATGGGCGTTGTGGTGCAGTTCAGGGAGGGCATGTTCATCGTGCCTGTCAATATCGTATCCCAGGACGCGACGCAGACCTATGTGATCCCGCTGAACCCGGGCCATCTCTATGAAGGCCTGAGCGTCCAGCTCGATCCTCAAAAACAGGCCAGACAGCAGCAGCAGCAACAGCAGTAACGCGCTGACCTTCAGAGCAGAAGGGATGATCGCGGCACTCCGTATTTTCAGTATTTAACCAAGGCGTAAACTTGCAATCCTTTTGTATTCCCCGTATAATATCTCACATGAACTTGTTTGGCCCCGCTTGGCGGCTTCAAGGGCTCGGTTAGGAGGACATTCATGGATTTTCGCTCTGTGTTCGATCAGGTAAAATCGGCTTTTGTCATCGGAAAGGGCAACACCTTTCTGCACGGCAGCCAGCCTGAGCGGCAGCAGACCCAGGATTATTATGAACCTCAGCAGGCCGCGGCCTCCGGCCAGGCATACGCGCCCGGCTACCAGGCCCCTTATCAGCAGCCGGCTGCTCCCTATCAGGCTGATCCTTTCGCGGCCCCCGCGCCGGAGCAAGGCTACTACCGGCAGGCATCCCAGCAGCATCCGGTTTATCAGCAGCAACAGCCTCAGCAGCCATACTATTATCAGCAGCCCCATCAGCAGGGCTATCAGCAGCCCTCCGCT
>CAYZRZ010000111.1:0-7266 GCA_964480995.1 uncultured Christensenella sp. | reverse complement strand
GACGCGCAGCTGACCGCTGGCCAACCCGCTATGAAAACCGAAGCGCATTCAGAGGGAGCGCACTGATGGACTGGGCACAGTCGCTGCGCATCGCTGCGCCTGAAGAACTGCTGAGCGTTGCCGGCATCATCCTGCTGGTGGCCTCGGCCTGGGGCCAGACCCGCCGCGATGCCCGCGCGGTGACCTGGCTGTCGGTGCTGACCCTGGCGGTCGCCGCGGTCTTTGGCCTGGCCGGCCGCCTGCTTCTTTGAAGCCTCAAGGCTCTCTTCTTCCTCCTGCTGCCTGGGCGTGAACCTGGCAATCAGGCTGGGGAAGATGGCGATACCCATCACGAAGCGCACGAACTGCAAGGCCAGCACCTGGCTGGCATCCGCCCCCATATCCGCCGCGATGATGGGGATATCGCTCAGGCCGCCGGGGGCGCTGGCAAACAGCGCCGTCAGAAAGTCCACCGGGCCGGTCGCGCGGATCAGCGCCGCCGCCGTCAGGTTGACCGCGAACAGGCAGCTGATCACGATGGCGGCCGCCTTCAGGATGGCCTTCATCTGCTTCAGGTCCTCGCGCTTGATGCCGGAGCCTATAAAGGCACCCGCCACGATCTGCGCGGCGATCTTGGCCTCCGCGGGCATCTGCGCCCCGCCTGACAGGATGTTGAAGCCGCAGGCCCCGATGACGGCGCCGATCATCATGCCGCCGGGCACGCGCAGACGGTCCATCACCCGGCCAAAGAACGCCGCGATCGCAAGGGTATACAGAATCGTCAATTCGGCTTTCCTTTCAAGCGGAGAATCAGTTGCTGTTCCGGTAATAGTTGATCAGGCAGCCATCCATCAGGATCCGCTTTTCATCCCCGGTCATCGCGCCCAGGCTGAGCCTTGTCTTCACGGCCCTGCCTCCCGAAATGATATAAGCGTCAAAGTCGCCTTTGCCCTGCTCCATGCCGTGTCTCAGATCAGGCACCAGCACATGGTCGCCTTCCTCAATGGCTTGTTCTGACAGGAAGGGGAAGATGCCCCAGTTGATCAGGTTGCTGCGGTAGCGCTTGGTGGCGTACTCCCCGGCAAAGTTCGCGGCGCCGCCCAGCACGCGCTGGCAGCTGGCCGCCTGTTCACGGGCGGATCCGTCGCCCGGCTTGACAGCGTAAATGCCGCTTCCGTATGTCAGGTCTTCAAGGCCGATCGGACCTGCGCCGGCGGCTTCCGCCGCCTCAAGCGCCTCCAGGATCTCTTCTGCCGCCCTGCCCTCATCCAGCGCCAGGCGATCCTTGTCGATGGCCTTAGCCCTGCCCGTATAGCCGGGATCGCGGCGGCTGAGCGTGAACTCGGCCAGGCGCAAGGGGTTGGAGCGGTAGGAGGAGGTCTCTCCCGAGGGGATCAGCTCATCGGTGGTGGTCACAGGGTCATGCAGGCTGGATGCCGTTTTGATCAGCAGGTGCTGTTTGAGCCCGGGCATCACAGGCCAGTCCTTGATGTTGGGCCCCATCACAAGCTCTGTATCAGGGGCGGGCTTTCCCGCCTTGAACACGCGCTTTTGATAAAGCTCCTTGTCGTACTGATAGGGCGGGATGCTTTCGTCAAAATCGATCTCGTCAGCCGGGGTGAGGATGCCGCCGCTGCGGGCCGTGGCCGCTATGCTGCGCGCGTCCATCAGCGCGACAAAGGACAGCTGCCCGTCGCCGGGCTTGGAGCCTTCGCGGTTGATGAAGTTGCGGGTCGTATGGCGGATGGAGAAAGCGCCGTTGGCAGGCGTATCTCCCGCGCCGAAGCAGGGCCCGCAGAAGGCCTCGCGCACCAGCACGCCGCTTTCCATCAGGTCCGCGCTCACGCCGTTGCGGCTGATCGCCAGGTTGGTCGGCTGGCTCCCGGGGTAGACGCTGAACGTAAAGCTGCCATTGCCGGGGGTATGCCCCTTCATGATATTGCGCACCGCGCAGATATTATCGTAGGTGCCGCCGGCGCATCCGGCCACGATGGCCTGATCCGCGCGCACGCCCTGTTCACCGGCCTTGTCAGCCAGCCCGGGCAGTTTCAGCCCGGGGTACTGGCGCAGCGCTTCATCCTCAATGCCCTGCAGCAGCTCTTTGGCATTGGAGATAAACTCGCGCAGGGTATAGGCGTTGCTGGGGTGGAAGGGCAGAGCGATCATCGGCTCGATTTTGGACAGATCCAGCTCCACCAGCCGGTCATAATAGCACAGTTCGGCCGGCGCCATGGGCTTGCAGTCCTCTTCGCGCCCGTGAACGCGGTAATAGTCACGCACCGCTTCGTCCGTCGCCCAGATGGAACTCAAGCAGGTCGTTTCCGTGGTCATCACGTCGATGCCGTTGCGGTATTCCACCGGCAGCGCGCGCACGCCCTCCCCGATGAACTCAAGCACGCGGTTCTTGACAAAGCCGCTTTGGAACACCGCCTTGATGAAGGCGATGGCGACATCCTGGGGGCCTACGCCGCGGCGGGGCTTCCCCGTGAGCAGCACGCCTGTCACCTCGGGCAGATCCAGATCCCAGGTGCGGCCCAGCAGCTGCTTGGCCAGCTCGCCGCCGCCCTCGCCCACGGCCATGGTACCCAGCGCGCCGTAGCGCGTATGGCTGTCAGACCCCAGGATCATCCTGCCGCAGCCGGTCATTTCCTCCCGGTTGTAGCTGTGGATCACAGCCATGTTGGCGGGCACATAGGTGCCGCCGTACTTTTTGGCGGCCGACAGCGCGAAAGCGTGATCATCCTCGTTGATCGTCCCGCCCACCGCGCACAGGCTGTTGTGGCAGTTGGTCAGCACATAGGGCATGGGAAAAGCCTTCAGGCCGCTGGCCCGCGCCGTCTGAATAATGCCCACATAGGTAATATCATGGGAAGTCAGGGAGTCAAACCTGATCTTCAGCTTTTTCTCGTCCCCGCTATGGTTATGTGCCTGCAGGATGCTATAAGCGATGGTGCCCTTCTTTAGAAGCGCGGCGTCCAGCCCCTCCCCGGAAACCAGTTCCCGGCCGCCTTTTACGAAAGCGCCATGCGCGTGCAGTTTCATATGCAGCCCCTTTCTATACTGAAAGGACAGGCGCGGCGCAATGCCGCGCCTGTCCGACGGAAGGGAGAATCACTTGTTTTTGTATTCCTTGCCCAGCTTGAACTGCTTCTTCACGATGGGGGAGAGGATGGGATAGAGCAGGGCCGTGATGCACACGATCATCAGCGTGGCGGAAATCGGGCTTGAGAACATCGCGCCGACATTGGCGCGGCTCATCGTGTAGGCACGGCCGAAATTGCTTTCGCAGATGCGGCCCAGCACCAGGCCGAGTATCAGGGCAGCGCTGTTGAACTTGAGTACGCTGAACAGCAGACCGGCGATACCCGCGATGGCCATGATCTTCACATCCATGATGCTCATGGAGGTAGCGTAGGAGCCGATAATAGCCAGCATCACGATGATGGGGCCCAGGATGGAGTAGGGAACAGACAGGATCTGCGCGAACACCTTGGCGATGCCAATGGCCACGAACACCATCACAATGTTGGAGACGATCATGGAAACAAAGGTGGCGCTCAGGTAAGTGGGCTGGTTGATCAACAGAAGCGGGCCCAGCTGCACGCCCTTGAGTACCAGGGCGCTCATCATGACCGCTGCCGCGTTGCCGCCGGGGATGCCCAGGCTGAGCAGAGGGACCATCGCGCCGCCGGTGGCCGCGTTGTTGGCCGTTTCAGACGCCGCGATGCCGTCGATGATGCCGGTGCCGAACTTTTCGGGGTACTTGGATATGCGGTTTTCCATGGAGTAGCACAGAAAGCTGGCGATGGTGGCGCCGGCGCCCGGCAGGATGCCGACCACGGTGCCGACAATAGAGCAGCGAAGGATGGTCCACTTGATGGACAGCCACTCCTTCAGCTTGGGGATCTTGGTGTTCACCTTGCCGCCGCCGATGCCGTCTTCCGCCTTCAGGTGATCCTTGGCCGTGCTCTGCTTGAACACCTCGGTCACAGCGAAGACACCGATCAGCACGGGGATCATCTCGATGCCCGAAAGCAGCTGGTTGGAGCCGAAGGTCATGCGCTGCACGCCATAGGAGGGGTCCTGCCCGATGGCAGCCAGCAGCAGGCCCAGCACGCCCGAAATCAAGGTGCGCAGGACGTTCTTGCTGTCAAGGCTGGTCAGGATGGACAGGCCCAGGAAGGTCACGGCGAACATTTCGCTGGGGCCGAACTTCAACGCCGCTTGCGTCAGCTGCGGGCTGAGGAGGAACATCGCCAGGGCGGAGAACAGGCCGCCGATGGCGGAGGTCACCAGCGCGACGCCCAGCGCCTTGCCGGCCTCACCCCTTTGGGCCATCGGATAGCCGTCAAAGGTGGTCGGCGCGCTGGAGGGAACCCCAGGTATCTTGAACAGGATGGCCGTGATGCCGCCGCCGGTGATGGAGGAGCAGTAGATGGCCACCAGGAACACGATGGACTGAATGGGGTTCATGGTATAGGTAAAGGGCAGGCCCAGGGCAACCGCCATCGTAGCGCTGACGCCCGGCAGGGCGCCGAAGATGGTGCCAAGCACAACCGCAAACAGCACCATCAGCAGGATGGACGGGTCAAATACCACCGCAAAGCCTTGGATAAGGGTATCAAACATATTGCCAGCGCCTCCTTAACGTAAGATCGACTCAATCGCCAGCGCAAAGTTCCGCAGGAAGGGAACGGTGCCGCGCGGCAGATTGACAGAGAGAAGCACGCCGAAAACGACATACAGGAAAAGGGTGACCACCAGCGCCACAACAACGAGCCTCACATACTTGCGGTCGCCCAGCAGATAGCCGTAGGCCACGAGGAAGAGGAAGCAGGTCACCATGAAGCCCAGGGGCTCCAGGATGAAGGAGGAGACAACCACGATGGCGATGCCCAGGAAGAGCTTGCCCTTGAAGAAGAGGGGAATACTGGAGGCAAATGCCTTCAGGCTGAAGCTCTCCTTGCCCTTGTTCTTCTTGATGATGCCGTAGATGTTTATACAGATCAGCACCATCAGCAGTATGATCAGCGCAGTTGGCCAAACATGGGGCTGCAGGGCATAGGGGTTGCGCTGTACCTTCAGGGGCACCGGCGCCTCGATGACATGGAAACCAAGGGTATAGCCCAAGCCCAGGAGCAGCAGGATGTTCAATATCAATTCAAACAAGGAATTCATCTCCTTTAGAAAGCGGAAAGGGGAAAAAATTCCCCTTTCGCTTGGTGCTGATTGTGCCAGACTGGCTTAGGAAGCCAGGATGCCCTCGTCCTTGAGGTACTGGGTGAATACTTCGTACTCCGAATCAATCAGGGCCTTGAACTTCTCGCCAGAGGCGAAACCTTCGCGCTCATCATAGGCGCCATTCTTGAGGAACTCGATCCAGGAAGGATCCTGTACAGCCTTTTCGATGGCGGCGATCATCGCGTCGATGGCTTCCTGGGGGGTACCCTTCTTGGCGTAGAGGCCGCGCCAGGTCCCTACGAAGGAGTCGATGCCCAGTTCGCCCGTGCACTGCATGTCGGGGTAGCGGCTGATGCGTTTTTCAAAGCAGGCCACCAGCGGCACCACATCGCCGGATTCAATGAGACCGGTGATTTCGGACAGGCCGGTCACCATCATGTCGATGTGGCCGCCCATGAGGGCCGCGTTCATCTCGGCGCCGGAGTTGTAGGTGATTTCAAGCACTTCCAGGCCTTCCAGTGTCTGCTTCATGGTGACGCCGTCACCGCCGGTGGCGGTCAGCATGCCCACGGAGATCATGTAGGGGTTGGCCTTGGCGTATTCAATCATTTCGGAGAAGTTGGTGTAGCCCTTTTTTTCCATGGCCACACGGGAGCCGGCCATGATGCTGATGGAGTGCACCAGCTTGGCCACGGGCACAAACTCCTCGCGGTAGTTCATGGAGAAGTTCTTCTGCAGGTCCAGCAGGATCAGGCTCTGGGTGCCCAGCATGAAGGTGTAGCCGTCAGCGGGCTGCTTGTAGGTGAACTCAACGCCGTTGACGCCACCGCCGCCTTCCACGTTGACCACGTCAACCTGCTGGCCCAGAATATCCTTGAGAAGATTTGTCATGGGACGGAGGGTGCTGTCAGCGCCGCCGCCCACACCCCAGGGACAGATGATGTCGATCTTCCGCTCAAATGTCCACTCAGCCGACGCGACCGAAGCCATGCCAACCAGCATCAGGGCGGCCATGAGCACTGCTACCAATTTCTTCATAAAACCCGACTCCCCCTAAAGATTTATTTGGATCGGCCGATTGATCACGGCCGTTAATCCCTTCCCGAAAACGCGGTTCATCCACCTGATAAGACATCCATAATTTGTAATGTCATGATATACTGGATGTATAAATAAGGCAAGCAAGACTATTATTATGCCATTCATAATCTATTGCTTATGGAGGAATCGGATGACCCTACACTATGCTGAGGGATAGAATGAGCGGGGAATAGCTTTGCATCCGCTTGTTCATTAAAAAAGAAGGGGTGACCCTTCCTTTTTTGTCATCGCGGCGCCGCGGGATGATCATTTCTACAGATTAGGCGCTATGCCGTCAGCCGAACAGTGAAAGCAGTACCCCCGCGGCGATCGCGGAACCGATCACGCCGGCCACGTTGGGGCCCATCGCGTGCATCAGCAGGTAGTTGCCGGGGCGGGCCTTCGCGCCTTCGATCTGCGAGACGCGGGCGGCCATGGGAACGGCGGAAACGCCGGCCGATCCGATGAGGGGATTGATCTTCCCGCCGGACAGCTTGTACATCAGTTTGCCGATCAGCAGCCCGCCGACGGTGCTGAACATAAAGGCGGTCAAGCCCAGGGCGATAATGCTGATGGTCTGCACGCTCAGGAAGGTCTCCGCCTTGGCGGTCGCGCCGACCGTGACGCCCAGAAAGATGGTGACAATGTTGATCAGTTCATTCTGAGCCGTGGAGGAAATACGGTCGACCACGCCCGATTCTTTGAACAGGTTCCCCAGCATGAGCATGCCGATCAGGGGAGCGACAGACGGGAGCAGCAGCACGCAGAAGATAGTTACAATGACGGGAAAGCAGATCTTCTCAAGCTTGGTGACCACGCGTGTCTGGCTCATCACCACCTCGCGCTCCTTTTTCGTTGTCAGCAGGCGCATAATGGGCGGCTGGATCATCGGGATCAGCGCCATGTACGAGTAGGCGGCGACCGCGATCGCGGGCAGCAGATGCGGGGCCAGCTTGGTGGTCAGATAGATGGCTGTCGGGCCGTCAGCGCCCCCGATGATGCCGATGGAACTGGCCTCCTTGGGAT
>CAYZRZ010000110.1:4245-7302 GCA_964480995.1 uncultured Christensenella sp. | reverse complement strand
GTCTTCGATATAGGCAGCCGGATTACCCTGCCCGATACGGCGGACGCGGTGATGAACGACAACTCGCGCGAAAAGGTACCCGCCGTTTGGGAAGCCGCCGATATCCCTGCCATGGAACAGGGCGGCCCGGCGAAGTACATCTTGACGGGCACGGCGGGCGGTCTTCCAGCCCTGCTCCATATCGAAGTGGCGGAATTCAACTACCTGCTCAACGGCAGCTTTGAGGACACGGACACCGGCATGTGGCGCGCGGCTGATCTGAAAGCGACAGCGCAGCTGTACGCGGAGGAGAAAAAATCGGATGCCCGCACGGGCAAGCGTCATTACCACTTCTACTCGGCGGAGGCCGACACGGTTGAGTTCACACTGGAGCAGGATGTGACCGCCCTCCCCGCCGGCAATTACCGCTATGAAGTATCCATTCAAGGCGGTGAAACCGATATCTACAGCTACATCAAAGTGAACGGCGAAGTCCGGCACACCCAAGACAGCTTGATCACTGTCTATAACAGCTGGGATACCCCGGTGATTCAAGGTATCCGGATACAGGAGGGGGACACGCTGACGGCGGGAATCCATGTACAATGCAAGGGCGCCGGCGCCTGGGGCAAGATTGACGATTTCAAGCTGACCAGAGAAAACGCCCGATAATTTCCGGATAGACAAATGATCAAAAGAATGCTATGATTTTAGCATCTGAAAAGGTTTTCAACCTTTTCTCTTACACAAAATGAGTGTTAGCACTCATATAAAAGGAGGATTCTCATGAAGAGATTATTCGCGGCAGTCTTATCCCTGGTTATGATCCTTTCCCTGGTCAGTTTCACCGCATCCGCAGAAGGTTTCTCGGGCGAAGTGAAGATTTGGGTCGCCGACGCGATGGTAGATCTGACCAAGGCCAAGACGGAAGAGTTCAAGGCCGCGCACCCTGAGTATGCCGGGATGACCGTGCAGGTTGAACCGGTCGGCGAAGGCGAAGCGGCTACCAACCTGATCACCGACGTGGAAGGCGGCGCCGATATCTTCGGTTTTGCCCAGGACCAGCTGGCCCGCCTGGTGGCCGCCGGCGCCCTGGTTGAGCTGTCCGAAGAAAACGCGGCCATCGTCGCACAGGAAAACGACGGCGGTTCCGTCGCAGCAGTCACCCTGGGCGGTATGATGTACGCCTACCCCATGACAAGCGACAACGGCTATTTCCTGTACTATGACAAGTCCGTCATCACTGATCCTTCCACCCTGGAAGGCGTACTCGATCAGGCGAACGCTGCCGGCAAGAAGTTCTACATGGAGATCAACTCCGGCTGGTACCAGACCGCCTTCTTCTTTGGCACAGGCGCCATGGTCACCTATGATGTGGACGATGCCGGCAACCTGGTCAAAGCCAACGTCAACTACGCCACCCCCGAAGGCATCGCCGCCCTCAAGGGCATGATCGCCACGGCCAAGCATCCGGCCTTTGTCAACGGCTCCTCCGCGTCCAACGCGTCCGACTACGCCGCGATCGTTGATGGCGTATGGGACAGCGCAACCGTTCAGGCTGCCTTTGGCGACAACTTTGCCGCAACTAAGCTGCCCACCTTCAACGTGGACGGGACCGACTATCAGCTCAGCGGCTTTGGCGGATTCAAAATGCTGGGTGTCAAGCCCCAGATTGATGAAGCAAAGCTGGCGGCCTGCGACGCGCTGGCGCTCTACCTGACCGGTGAAGAAGTCCAGGCCGCCCGCTATGAGCTGGCCGGCTGGGGCCCGTCGAACCTCAAAGCCCAGCAGCTGGATGCTGTCAAGGCTGATATCGCCCTCTCCGCGCTTGCCGCGCAGCTCAACTTCGCTTACGGCCAGGGCCAGTACCCCAACGATTACTGGTCCACCGCCACGGGTCTGGGCGATGATGTCATCGCCGGCAAGCTCAATGACCTGACCGATGACCAGCTGATGGAAAGGCTGACTCAGTTCCAGGATGTCCTGATCAGCCTGGTCACCAAATAAACTTCCTCTTGTCGGGCTGGGGGGATTCATCCCCCCGGCCCGATTCTATTCACGCCTGATTGATTCAGATAAGGTTGGTGATGACATGGCTGATCTTGAGTACCTGAAGTTAAGCAAAGGCCGGCGCATGATGTATACGCTGCGTAAAAAGCTGCGCAGCCTGCCGGGCAAGGCAGGCGGCGGGCTGAGGAAGCTGGCCAGGGGATCCGTCCGGTTCGTGAAAAAAATAAGCAGTGATACCGCTGATGTGTTCAATACGTTCGTCAAGGGTGACTGGAAAACGCGCGCCTCTTTTTTTATCATGGGTTTTGGCTCAATGGCGCGCGGGCAGTTCCTGCGTGGTCTGTTGTTTTTCGTATTTCAGATCGTTTTCTTGCTGTATATGCTGTTCTTCGGCGCTGCCTACCTGGCCAAGATGAACACGCTGGGGACAGTGGAGACATCCAGGCAGGGCCGCGTCACGACCTACGGGGATAACAGTTTCCTGATCCTGCTGTATGGCATCATCACCGTCTTTTTCATTATTGCCTTCCTTTATACCTGGCGGATGAACATCAAGCAGAACAGAATCAGCCAGCAAATCATCGCAAGCGGAAAAAAGCTCAGAGGCATCAGAGGCGATCTCGCAACACTCGCCGACAGCCAGTTTCACAAGACGCTGCTGGCCCTGCCGATGCTGGGCATCTTTGCCTTCACCATCATCCCCATCATTTTCATGGTTCTGGTTGCCTTTACCAACTATGATTACACGCATCAGCCGCCGGGCAAGCTGTTTACCTGGGTTGGCCTGAGCAACTTTAAAAGCATGCTGTCCGGCGGCAGCGCGAACTATGGGGATACCTTTTCCCAAGTGCTGCTGTGGACCCTCGTGTGGGCGTTTTTCGCCACCTTCCTCAACTATTTCCTGGGCATGCTGGTCGCCATTATGATCAACAAAAAGGGTATCAGGCTCAAGAAGATGTGGCGTACCATCCTGGTGATGACCATCGCGATACCGCAGTTTGTCAGCCTTCTGTATGTCTCCAAGATGTTCGCGGCGGACGGCCTGATCAACAGCTATCTGATACAATG
>CAYZRZ010000110.1:0-4235 GCA_964480995.1 uncultured Christensenella sp. | reverse complement strand
GGGGATGGATCGCCAAGCCTCTGCCCTTCTGGACGGACGGTACCTGGGCGCGGGTGACCATCATCATCATCAACATCTGGATAGGCATCCCCTACCTGATGCTGATTGCCACCGGCATCCTGATGAACATACCGGCCGATTTGTATGAGTCCGCGCGCATTGACGGTGCGAACGCCCTGCAGACTTACGCCAAGATCACCCTGCCCTACATGCTGTTTGTAACGGGGCCTTATCTTCTGACCAGCTTTATCGGCAACATCAACAACTTCAATGTCATTTTCCTCTTGTCCGGGGGCAGGCCCTTGTCCATGGAACTGTCGGGCAACGCGGGCTATACGGATCTGCTGATCACCTGGCTGTACAAGATGACGGTCACGGATACCAACTACAAACTGGCGGCAGTCATCGGCGTTATTGTGTTCATCATCACTGCGGCAATCAATCTTCTGGTCTACAATATGATCCCGTCAGTGAAGAATGAGGAGGATTTCCAATGATGGCTAAACAGGGCAGTATACCCGAAATCGATATCGTCATCGACCATGAAGCCGGCGTGATCCGTGAAGTCCACCCGCCCAAGCTGCGAAACAAGAAAACCCACGAACGCAGGGTGAACAGAGGCATTTATATCCTCCTGTCAGTCATCAGCGTGATCTGGCTGGCGCCGTTTGTGTTTCTGGTGCTTCAATCCTTCCGCTCCTACCTGACGGAAGACGGCGGCATGGTCAGCTACCTCCTCCCCAAGGCCTTCTTGCTGGATAACTACCGCTTCCTGTTTGAAGACGGCACCTATCTGCGCTGGTACAGCAACACGCTGATCATTTCGCTGTTTAGCTCCGTTATACAGACCGGGATGGTGCTCTCGGTCAGCTATGTATTGAGCCGCCTGCGTTTCAGAGGCCGCCGGTTCATCATGAATATGATCCTGGTGCTGGGCATGTTCCCGGGCTTTCTGACCATGATCGCGCTGTACTTTTTGCTCAAATCGCTTGGCCTGACGCAGGAAGGCGCCATTCCCGGCCTTATCCTCATCTACTGCGCCAGTTCGGGCATGGGCTACTATATATCCAAGGGCTTTTTTGACACGATACCCAAGTCGCTGGACGAGTCCGCGCGCATTGACGGCGCCTCGCGGTATTATGTATTCAAAAGGATCATCATGCCCTTGGCCAAGCCCATCGTCATCTATACGATTCTGTTGGGGTTTATGGGGCCCTGGGGGGATTATGTGTTTGCCTCCTATGTGGCGTTCGGCCGAAGCGACAGCTACAACGTGGCCGTCGGCTTGTACCGGTGGGTCAACACGCTGGACTATCAGGGTTACTTTACCCGGTTCTGCGCCGGCGGCGTGCTGGTGGCTATCCCCATCACCGCGCTGTTTCTGGTGATGCAGCGGTATTATGTTGAAGGCGTGACGGGCGGCGCCGTAAAAGGTTGAGGAGGAATGACAGATGGCAAGCGTAACACTTGAACACATCAAGAAGATTTATGATAACAATGTAGTCGCCGTTCAGGATTTTAACCTTGAAATCAAGGACAAGGAGTTTGTCGTATTTGTCGGCCCTTCCGGCTGCGGCAAATCCACCACCCTGCGGATGATCGCGGGGCTTGAGGACATAACCGAGGGCACCATGAAAATCGGCGACCGCGTGGTGAACGATGTCGAGCCCAAGGACCGCGACATCGCCATGGTCTTCCAAAACTACGCGCTCTACCCCCATATCAGCGTGTATGAGAACCTGGCCTTCAGCCTGCGCATCCGTAAAATCAAGCAAGAAGAAGTGCACCGCAGGGTGGTCCAGGCCGCGCGCATCCTGGGCATCGAGGAGTACCTGGACCGCAAGCCCAAAGCGCTTTCCGGCGGTCAGCGGCAGCGCGTGGCCATAGGCCGGGCGATCGTGCGCGAGCCGCAGGTTTTCCTGATGGATGAGCCGCTGTCAAACCTTGACGCCAAACTGCGCAACCAAATGCGCGCTGAGATCATCCTGCTGCGCCGGCGCCTGGACACCACCTTTGTGTATGTCACCCACGATCAGACAGAGGCCATGACACTGGGTGACCGCATCGTGATCATGAAGGATGGTTTTATCCAGCAGGTCGGCACGCCGCAGGAAGTATTTGACCATCCGATCAATCTATTCGTCGCGGGATTCATCGGCAGCCCCCAGATGAACATATTCCGTGCCCGGCTCGTTTCACTAGGGCAGGGATACAGCGTGGAACTGCCCGGGATGAGCCTGCCATTGGATGAAGAAAAGTGCGAACGGCTAAGGGCCAAAAAGGTACAAAGCATGAACGTGCTGCTGGGTGTTCGTCCTGAACATACGCATGTCTTGTTTGAAGATCACAGCAACGCTCTGGCCTGCACGCTGGCCGTCAATGAGATGATGGGCAGCGAGCTCAACCTGCACGTGGTCATGAATGACAACCAAAACATCATCCTGCGTATCCCCACAATGGACCTGAGTCCCTCGCAGCGAAGCGCGCTGGTCGCCGAAAGCAAGCTTTACTTCAGCTTCCAGAGCAAGGTGGTTCATTTGTTCAATCCCCAAACAGAAGAGAGCTTGCTGTACTGATTTGCATAAATAGAAAGGAACCCGCAAGAATGCGCCAAAGCGGCATCCTCCTCCATATCACATCCCTTCCCGGAGCGGAGGGCATCGGTACCCTGGGAAAGAGTGCCTTTGCATTCGCGGACTTCTTAAAGTCTGCCGGCATGAGCGTGTGGCAGGTACTTCCCATATCCCCCACGGGTTACGGCGAATCACCCTATCAGAGCTTTTCCACCTATGCCGGCAACCCTTTTATGATTGACCTTGAAACGCTCGCGGATGATGGGCTTCTCCCGAAGCAAGCCCCCGTAAAGCCGGCCGACCGGATCGATTATCCGCTCGTCATGGCAAACAAGGAGGTCAAGCTGCGCGAGGCCTTTGACCGCGCGGACGGGCATACGCTGAAAGAAGCAGCGGACTTTGCCGCCGGCCAGGCCCATTGGCTCTCTGATTACAGCCTGTTCATGGCGCTTAAAACCCATTTTGGCGGCGGCTCCTGGATGGACTGGCCGGATGAAAGCATCCGTCGGCGCAATCCGGACGCGATGGAGAAGTATTCAAAGCTGCTCTCAGACGATATACGCTATCACAGCTTTGTGCAGTACCTGTTCTTTAAGCAGTGGAGAGCGCTGAAAACTTACGCCAACCGCCAGGGTATACGCATTTTCGGCGATATGCCCATCTATGTGGCGATGGATTCCTCTGACTGCTGGGCCAGCCCCGGCGAGTTCCAGCTGGATAGGGACCTGAAGCCAAAAGCCGTGGCCGGCGTGCCGCCGGACTATTTCTCGCGCGACGGCCAGCTGTGGGGGAATCCGCTCTATGATTGGAAAGCGCTGAAAAGAACTGGCTATGCCTGGTGGATCAACCGGCTGCGCGCCATGGGCGACTATTATGACCTGATCCGCGTGGACCACTTCATCGGCTTTGCCAACTACTATGCCGTGCCATACGGGGCTTCCACCGCCCGCAACGGCTGCTGGCGGCGCGGGCCGGGCCGCCATTTCTTTAGAAGAGTAAAAAAAGAACTGCCCCAGCTTAACATCATCGCGGAAGACCTGGGCGCGGTGAATCACAAAGTAAAACTGTTATTGGACTACTGCGGCTATCCCGGCATGAAGGTGCTGTCGTTTGGTTTTTCCGGCGGGGATGACAATACGCACAGGCCGCACCGCATCAAGCGCCACTGCGTGGCCTATACCGGCACGCATGATAACGATACCCTGCTGGGCTGGTGGAGCAAGGCCGGTCAGGATGAAAAAGAAACCGCCGCGCGCCTGCTGGGCATGAAGAAGGGCAGTGACATCACCGATCATATGATGCAGGCCCTCTTCGGCAGCCCCGCGCAGCTTTCGATCCTGCCCATGCAGGATATCCTGCGGCTGGACGGCTCCGCGCGCATGAACCTGCCCGGCACGCTTGGCGGCAACTGGGCCTGGCGCATGAGGCCGGACGCTGTCAATGCCAGGCTTTCCAAAGAGCTGCTTGAGCTGAATGTGAAGCATGAAAGGGAGAACAAAGCATGAACGCGAATCGACTGATCGCCAGGGCTGAGGAGAAGGCCGGGCTTCTATTTCAAACCCCGCTGGAAGCGCTTGAATATTGGCAGCTGCACCAGGCGCTGGGCGAGGCGTTGATGGAAGACATCGCCCCCCAGTGGCAAGGGGACAATGAAAAGCGCGC
>CAYZRZ010000109.1:0-7479 GCA_964480995.1 uncultured Christensenella sp. | reverse complement strand
CAGGGCGTTCAGCAGAACGGCGGTGCCTGTATCCAGCTCGCCCTTTGAAAAAACGCCGTTGTCAGTGATAAAGGAAAAGCTGCGGCCTTTCCAGTCAAACCTGAAGGCCTTTTCCCGGCTGAGGCTTTCGGGATCATGGGCAAAGTACTGCTGGGTATCAGCTGTCATAGCCTGCGGCCTCCAATAGCTGCTGCCACTCATTGGCGCTCAGCTCCCTGTATTCGCCGGGCGCAAGGGTTTCATCCAACATCAGCGGGCCGAACTGCAGGCGAGTCAGCGCTGTCACCTCATGCCCGCAGGCGGCAAACATGCGCTTCACCTGGTGGAACTTGCCCTCGCAGACAATGGCTTCCGCCAGGCTGTTGTCATCCTCCGCTTCAAGAATATTGAGCTGTGCCGGCAGCGCGCGGAAGTCCTCCAGCTCAATGCCCTCTTCAAAGCGCTTCACGGCGCTTTGCGTGAGTTTGCCTGTCACGCGGGCCAGGTAGCGCTTGTGCACCTGCTTTTGCGGGGCAAGCAGGCGGTGGGCAGCCTGGCCGTCTGTGGTGAACAGCAGCAGGCCTTCCGTATCCTTGTCAAGACGGCCTACCGGCATGCATTCAAGGCTCCGGTACACAGGCGCCAGCAGATCCATCACGGTGGACTGCCGGGCATCCCGCGCGGCGGTGAGAACGCCCGCGGGCTTGTTCATCATTAAGTGACGCTGCGTCCGGGTGTCAAGCGCTTCCCCGTCCACCATGATGATCTCCTCCTGGGATACCTTTGCGTCACCGGAAAGGACGGTGACTCCACCCGCGCTGACGCGCCCCGCTCGGATCATCTGCTTTACCTGCGCTCTGCTCCCCATTCCCAGAGAAGAGAGCAGCTTATCCAGCCGTATCATTTCCCGCCGTGAAAGCCGGCCGCGATGGCAGCCTTACGCAGCAGCACAAAGGGGAGATATGCCAGCCCAAGCACCCACGCGCACTGAGCCAGTGTATGCGCCGGGAAGTCAAACCCGGTTACAGCGGATACAACGGTCAGCACGTCAAACATCATGCTGCCAGAGAGCTTGGGCGCCAGAGACAGGGCCAGCAGTACCAGCACAATAGCCACGGGCGGAAAAACGATCAGGAAGTTGATCAGGGTGATTCTGCCAAGCGGCTTGGTTGTTTGCGCTTTCACGCGAGCACCCTGAGTGGGATAGAGACAGGGAACCATGAACCTGCTCCAGCCCCGGAAGGCAAGCCAGGCAAGCAAAGCAAGAAAAATCACCCAGACCAGACCGCCGATAGTCATCACGATATCCGCGTTCAATCCGCCCAGCATGCCCGCGACCAAGCTGCCCGGGTATTCCAGCGTCTTGAAAAATACCGGGAACCCGGAGAAGCTGAAGACATAGTACAATATGTACAGGCAAATAAAGACAGGTAAAACCAGGGGGAGTGCCTTGGCAAAGGGGACCAGTCCTTTTGCCAGCCGGTCGGACCAGCTGCCCGCATCCATCTGCGCGCCGAACCAGCCGCTCAGCTGCGCCCCCATGCGCAGACGCGCGGGCAGCGCCAGAAGCGTCCACAGAATAAGGAAAGCGAGCAGCGCCGCGGCCAGCACATATTCCCTGCGCAAGCCAAAAAACTGTCCGCTGAGCAGCGCGTATATCAGGGGAGACAGGACGATCGCCCGCAGCAGAAGCTGTTCCAGCGTGATCAGAATATACTGGCCGATGTGCCCGATGCTGGTACTTGCCGCGCGCGTGTGCGGACCGGTTTGCCGATGGCTCATGCCTTGTCCTCCTCAGTTCATTTGACCGCGTTCAGTATACAGCACAAGCTCCTCTTTATCAACCGAAGGCGCTCCATTTCAATTGACACAAAGTCTCATGGATTGCTATAATTTTATCGGAATACTGCTTGATATAAGGGAGAATAAGAATGGGGAACAAGCGGATCGATCTCAGCCGTTCGGTTCATGCCCTGTGCAGCGAATATCCCGAGTTGCTTGAGGTGATGAGGGATATTGGGTTTAAGGATATTGTCATGCCCGGCATGCTCTCCACCGCCGGAAGAATCATGACGATCCCCAAGGGCGCGGCCATGAAGAAGATCGATTTGAGCGTGATTATCGAGAGGCTGAAGAGCGAAGGGTTTGACGTGATATAGAGTTTAGTACATAAAAATACACCGGCAATCCAATGGACTGCCGGAGTAACTGGTCGAGGTGACAGGATTCGAACCTGCGACCTTTTGGTCCCGAACCAAACGCGCTACCAAACTGCGCTACACCTCGATGGAGCCAATGAAGGGACTCGAACCCTTGACCTGCGGTTTACGAAACCGCTGCTCTGCCAGCTGAGCTACATTGGCAAGCCGAACAAATCAGCAAGAGATAATATAGCATAGTCCACATCCAGCGTCAATCACCCGAGGCGGAAGTATTTGCGAAGTATTTGCGCGGTGTTTTTGTGCGTCCGTGTAAAAAAGCGCTTGACAGGGCATGGAAGCTATGTTATTTTATCTGAGCACTCCAGAGTGCGTACGCGGTCATGGCGGAATTGGCAGACGCGCTAGATTCAGGTTCTAGTGAGCATTACGTTCATGGAGGTTCAAGTCCTCTTGACCGCACCAAGCGGAACAAAGTAACATTTGTTCCGTTTTTTTATTTGAGGTTACCGGGGATACTTGACTGTATCGCTGTGGAAATGAAGCCTACCGGATATCAGTCACCTGATTGCTGCCAGCCATCCCCGCGGCCGGCACGCGGCATAAAAAAGGTCAAATCTGTCCTGAGCACATTCGCCCCGCGTGTGACATATAGTATGTTTTCCTTGACACGCAAACGCACGTAATATAACTTATAATCAATTTATTAAGATTTGTGAGGAGGGGGAGAGTTTGGTGGATTTTAACAGAGCATACGAAGCTGCCTTTAATTTTAAGAAAACCCGGTTATGGAAAAAGATGTATGATTCACAGCTGTTTGCTGTGCGCCATGCGGATGGCGGGATAGGTTATTGCTGCGTCATGGGAAACGCGGGCCGGTTTACCGCCCTTGCCATGTATCCGGGCAGCGAGGGGCTTGAAAGCTATCGGCGCATGAGCACGGTTGATTTGGACGCGGATGAGTTTGAAAAGCATGAGATCATGCTATCGCAAAACTGCTTGATGTGCTCGTTTGAACGCAAGGACGACCTGCATCCGGAAGCTATGAAGAATGTCAAAGCATATTGCGCGAAGAACAATATCACCCCTCGCGGTGCCAATGCCTATCCAAACCTTATCATTCACAAACCTGAAATGTATCCCTGGCCTATCAAGGAGGAAGCGGATATTATCCGTCTCAGTGAAGCCCTTGACGCCGCGGTTGAAGTAGCGCGCAGAATGCAAGACGCGTCCGCCGAGCGGTTGGGGTTCACGGAGGGGCCTCCTTATGATCGTAAAATTCCTCTGCTTGAAAAGCAAGGAGATGCCTATCAATGGAGCGCCCTGTCACTGCCGCCGCCGCAGGCGGAAGAGGATTATCCTTCTCCCCGTTCTATCGATGAACTGGCCTTGGGGCATGTCAAGCGCTCAAGAAAAAAAGGAGGCGTCTGGGGCTGCGATGTGCTCTTGCACAGTGAGCCTGTCAGTAAAGATGAAGAAGCGGTTCGCCTGGGCAAGATGCCTGAGCAAACACCCTATTTCCCCCGCTTGATGATTATTGTGAATTGCGACACCGGTTTATTGATCAACATGAGCTTAGCCAAAGGCACCGGTGATTATGCTGATGAGTTCGCGCGTCAGGTGATCGATACGGCCAAGAAAGAAGGAAGGCCGCAAACGATTTTGGTCAAGAGGACGCGGGCCCTTTCTCTGTTTGCTCCGCTTGCGAAGGCGATGGGAACGGACATCGTGTTTGCGGAGGACATCCCCACCCTGGATGAAGCGGAAGCTGACTATGTCAATGCCTTTGGCAAGGGGGAAGAGGACGATGCTGAGGTAAGCGATTTCGAAATGGATCAGCTGGCTCGCTTCTTTGAAGACAAAGAAGCGATCAAGAGCGTGCCGGATAACATACTCGATGAAATGCTCAGCTTGAGCGCGCTTGGCATACTGCGCGATGAATGGAAGGCTGCTCTTCTGAATGAACGGGAAAGGCGGAAATCACGCCATTGAGATGCCGCTGAGGGGACGTCAAGCAGGCTTTGCGAAGGCGCTGATAGAAGATTTTACCTTGACTTCTCTATCGTACAAGGGTATCATACAGTATGTGAATTGATGGCTAAACTATGCCTTTACCGGGCGAGGAAGCTATTGCAGGCGCTTGCGCCGAGTTTAGATCAAGAGAGGAAACTTAAAGATGAACGAGTACACCAGCATCAGTTCTGTCAAAGCGCGTGAAATCATGGATTCGCGCGGCAACCCCACCATCGAGGTTGAGATCGGCCTGGTTTCCGGCGATGTCGGCGTGGCGGCTGTGCCCTCCGGCGCTTCCACCGGCACCCGTGAGGCTGTCGAGCTGCGCGATGGCGATAAGAGCCGTTACGGCGGCAAGGGCGTGCTGAAGGCCGTCAAAAACGTCAACGAAGTGATCGCTCCCGTCATCCTTGGCATGGACGCGCTCAATCAGCGCAAGCTGGATGAAACCATCATCGCGCTGGACGGCACCCCCAACAAGGGCAAGCTGGGCGCCAACGCGCTGCTGGGCGTCAGCCTGGCTGCCGCTTCCGCCGCCGCCAAGGCGCTGGAGCTGCCGCTGTACCGCTACCTGGGCGGCCTGGTGGGCGTGAAGCCCCCGATCCCCATGATGAACGTGCTCAACGGCGGCAAGCATGCCGATAACAATGTTGACGTGCAGGAGTTCATGATCATGCCCCTGGGCGCTGAGGATTTCCACCAGGCGCTGCGCATGGGTGCCGAGGTCTACCAGACCCTCAAGAGCATCCTGAACAAGCGCAAGCTGTCCACCGCCGTGGGCGATGAGGGCGGCTTTGCCCCCGACCTGCAGAGCAACGAGGAAGCGCTGAAGCTGCTGGTGGAAGCTATCAAGGCCGCCGGCTATGTGCCCGGCAAGGATATCTTCATCTGCCTTGACCCCGCTTCCAGCGAGTTCTCCGAGAATAACCGCTACTTTATCGAGGGCGATAAGGAAGGCCGCACCAGCGAGCAGATGATCGACCTCTACGCCGATTGGTGCGAGAAGTACCCCATCTACTCCATCGAAGACGGCCTGGCCGAAGGTGACTGGGATGGCTGGAAGAAGCTGACCGAGCGCCTGGGCAACAAGATCCAGCTGGTCGGCGACGATTTGTTCGTGACCAACAAAGCCATCCTGAAGGAAGGCATCGATAAGGGCATCGGCAATTCCATCCTGATCAAGGTCAACCAGATCGGCACCCTGACCGAGACCCTGGATACCATCCGCCTGGCCCATAAGAACGGCTACACCACCGTGATCTCTCACCGTTCCGGCGAAACGGAAGATACCTTCATCGCCGACCTGGCCGTTGCCGTCAACGCGGGCCAGATCAAGACCGGCGCCCCCGCCCGCACCGAGCGCGTGGCCAAGTTCAACCGCCTGCTGAGGATTGAGGACGATCTGAACGGCTGAGCCGGTTGTTGCCCCTTAGGGTCTCCGCATGCAAGTGACGGGGTAAGTGCAGTATAATGATAGATGCCCGGCGCAGGGGTTATCCTCTGTGCCGGGCATCCTTTTATATAGCCGGTCAGGGCATGAGCCCTGAAGTTATCGGCTTATGCTCTGCGGAGAAGTGCCATGACTCCTATCAGCCTCAAGGAAGACAATGGCATGTTTCCGGTGAAAAATGTTCAATCACTTGGCGAACTGCGCAAAGGGTGACTTGGAAGGCCCGGCTGTTTCGAACCCAGAACATGTGAATTATGCATTTGATTTATTTTACAATATTGTAACATTTATTTTATTTATATTAAAGATTGTAACATATTCAGGCCTGTATTTGTATGTGGAATCGATGAGGGATGAATAAATAAGCTCTTTTTGGATACAAAGTTCTTGATCATCTTATTAAGATGCTTCCGGAAACCTTTGATTATCAACAAAAGCAGGGCTATGTCATACTTCAATAATAATGCGTGAGTAATTCACAATAACACTGTAACATTTTGTTAGCCATGTTATAAGACAACTCTCATAAACAAGACAATTTGGTGGTATTTGTTCGAAAGTGAATTTATTTGTGTCTTGACAAAAAACCAAGCCAACGGTATATTTCTTCATAAAGCCAAGGGGGGCTTCGAAGGCTGAAAGATGGAAAGGTCTTCATCTTGGGTATTTACAAGCAGCGTGGAGCGTTTTCCTTGAGTTTCATTGGAAGCGTTAAATGCGAAGAAAATTTTCTATCAATTTCGATGAGTCACCTGAACACTTTTGTTCAACCGGATGATTCGAGAGGGGCAAAGCTATGGAATCTATCCCGGAACCTGCCGGGTCTGACCGATACACCTGTGTCTTTTGCAAGACCGGCTCCGAACTATCCGTCGCGCATGCTATCATGACGCTGTTTCCCGGCCTATACGCTACACCCGTGCGTCAGATCAAGCACCAAAGCACCAACGGCGTAAAGTCTCTCAAGGAACACACTCTCTTGCCCGGGTACGTATTTATATCCGTACCCTTTGATATTACAGGGGTTAATTTGTATGATTGCGGCCGCGTGCCGGATGTATACAGGCTCCTGACAGACGGCGAGGGACATTGGGAACTCCGGGATAAAGATGAGGCATTTGCCCGCTGGATCATCAATAACAAAGGTTTGATCGGCCTGTCTCAGGCCTATATGGCGGGGGACAAGGTGCAGCTGCTCTCCGGCCCGCTGAAGGAGCAGGAGGGCAACATCATCAAGGTTGACCGCCGCGGCCGAAACGGCCTCATTGAGTTTGTCTTCGACGGACGCGCGCGGCGGGTCTGGCTGGCGTTCGAGTTTACGGAAATGCGCAAGCTTTGATGCGCAAAGAGCAGGGAAGCGATGGGGGCTCGACGGGCAGGGAAGCGATTGTGAAGCAATTGGAGAACGAGGAAATTTCATAATCACCACAGCTTTCCGTTGCCAACGGGCATTCTTTCCCATTGCTTTCCAAAATCCCTACTTTATTCCCTATAGCTTCCCGACTGCGCAGCAGCCGCTTCTCGTGGCCATAGGCCACGCTTCGCCATTGCTTCCCGAAGCCGCAGGCTTCATTCCGCATTCCGCATTCAGCATTTGCGCGCTTCAGCGCGCAGAAGGGGGGAGATCTAATGCAAAGCAAACCCGGCAGCCGGTTCTCCTCTTTATCCCGCCGCCGCCAATGGATGATCATCATCGTGATTGCGGCGCTGGTTGCTGCTCTGCTGGCGGGGCTTTATATGCTGGCGCAGCACTTTGAACGCGCCGCGCTTGTGGCGGAGGAGCCCAAGGGCAATTTGGAAGGGCGCTTTGAAACGCCCCTGCGCGTAGAGTACGGCGGCAAAACTTACGAGCAAAAGCAGCGGCTTACCACCATCCTC
>CAYZRZ010000108.1:0-7518 GCA_964480995.1 uncultured Christensenella sp. | reverse complement strand
GCCACCAGCTGCGTTTCCTGCGCGGGCTTTTTCATAAACTTGCGCCGCACTGGTGTGTTGAAAAACAGATCGCGCACGGTGATGGCCGTTCCCTCGGCGCAGGGAGCGGGGCGTATATCAGTGATCTGCCCGCCCTCGTTGACCACCTGCATGCCGCTCTCGCTGCCGCGCAGGCGGGACAGCAGGGTCACCCTGGAAACCGCCGCGATGGAGCTGAGCGCCTCCCCGCGGAACCCCAGTGTAGCAATGCGCAGCAGATCTTCCTGCGTGCGCAGCTTGCTGGTGGCGTGGCGCTCAAAGGCCATGCGCAGCTCGCTTTCGGGGATGCCGGAGCCATTGTCGCTGACGCGGATGAACTCCAGCCCGCCTTCGCGGATATCCACGGTGATGGCGGAAGCCCCCGCGTCCAGGCTGTTTTCAACCAGCTCCTTGACAGCGGCGCTGGGCCGCTCGACGACCTCGCCGGCCGCGATATGGCCGATGACCTCGGGGCTGAGTTTGATGATCTTATCCATTTACAGGGTTCTCGCTTTCTCTCGCAGGAGGAACAGGGCATTGAGGGCTTCCATCGGGTTCATCGACAGCACATCCATGTTGGAGATCTCCTCGATCAGCTCGGCTTTCCCCGTATCAAACAGGTGCATCTGCTGCTTCTTGCCGGCGCGTCCCTTTTCAAGGATGCCTTTGCCGATGGCGTTCCCGTTGAAATTGTTGGCCTCCAGCCTCGCCTGGATCTCCATCGCGCGGGCGACCACAGGGCGGGGGACACCGGCCAGCTTGGCTACATAGGTGCCAAAGCTTTTATCGGCCCCTCCCCGCGTGATCTTTCGCAGGAAGATGACTTCCTCGCCCATCTCTTTCACGCTGACACAACAGTTAATCACGCCTTCCAGGCTGCCCTCCAATTCTGACAGCTCATGGTAATGGGTGGCAAAGAGAGTCTTGGCGCCGCTTCTTTGTTTGTCCGCCAGGTATTCCACGGCGGCCCAGGCGATGGCCAGGCCGTCAAAGGTGCCCGTTCCGCGGCCGATCTCGTCGAGTATGACCAGCGATTTGTCCGTCGCGCTGCGCAGAATATAGGCCAGTTCGCTCATCTCCACCATGAAGGTGGACTGTCCGCCCGCCAGGTCGTCCGCGGCGCCGATGCGGGTGAAGATATTGTCTGTCAGGGGGATATCAGCCTCAGCGGCCGGAACAAAACTGCCGATATGCGCCATCAGGGTGATCAGCGCGGTCTGGCGCATGTAGGTGGATTTGCCTGCCATGTTGGGGCCTGTCAGGATCAGCACGCGCTGCGCCTCATGATCCATATCCGTGTCATTGGGCACGAAGCTCTGCTCGCTCAGTGTCTTTTCTACCACCGGATGGCGTCCGTCCTTGATATAGAGGCGGCCTGTCTCGTTGATGGCGGGACGCACATAGCCGCTTTCCCGCGCCACGCGGGAGAGAGACAGAAGCGCGTCAAGCTGCTTGAAGCCCAGCGCCGTCTCCTGCAGGCGGGGGAGGTTTAACAGCAGTGTGTCCTTTACCTGGCTGTAGAGCTCGTTTTCAAGCCGCAGGCTCTCTGTCTGCGCGCCGGTGATCTTGCGCTCCAGTTCCCGCAGCTCTTCGGTGACAAATCGCTCGGCGTTGGCCAGGGTCTGCTTTCTGGTGTAATCGGCCGGAACGGAGGCATAGTTTGATTTGGTCACCTCGATGGCATATCCGAAGACACGGTTATACTGCACCTTCAGGTTTTTGATGCCGGTAACTTCCCGCTCGCGGGCTTCATAGTCCATCAGCCACTGCCTGCCCTGGGTGGCTGCCGCGCGGTACTCATCCAGCCGGGCGTCGTACCCCTCGCGGATCACGCCCCCGTCTGCCAGGTTCAGCGGCGGGTCGGGGTTGATGGCCGCCTCCAGCAGCTGTGCCAGTTCAGGCAGCGGATCCATGCCTGACAGCGCCTGACGGATACCTGGGGCCGATAGAGTTGCCAGAAGCTCCCGCACCGGCGGTACCTGCCGCAGCGAGCGCAGGAGGGACAGGCAGTCTCTGGGCCCGATGGTCTTGTAGGCAACACGGCTCAGCAGCCGCTCCATATCATAGACCTGGCCCAGGTGCATCAGCAGCGCCTCCGCGGTGACGGGCTCATCGTACAGCGCTTGTACGCTTTGGAGGCGCTGGCGGATGGCTTCGGCCTTGACCAGAGGCTGCTCCACCCAGCTTCGCAGCAGCCGTCCCCCCATGGCGGTCGCCGTCCGGTCCAGCAGCCACAAGAGCGACCCGTATGCCGTGCCGCCGCGAAGCCCCTGGGTGAGTTCCAGATTGCGGCGGGTGCCGGCGTCCAGCGGCATGGTGTCTGATTGGGACAGGAGACGAAGATGAAGGATGTGCTTGAGATCTGTCATCTGGGTATCGCTCAGGTACTTGAGCAAAGCGCCTGCCGCCTGGATGGCGGGCTGCATGGAGTTGTCCAGCCCCAGCGCGTCCAGGCTGCCGACCGCAAAGTGGGAAAGCAGCCTTTCTTTGGCTGAACCTGTGCTGAAAGCGGCGGGAGAATAGCCCTGGACAAAGGTATCCGTTTCTCCGCGCAGCGCTTCGGGCGTATTGGTGATGATTTCGCTGGGCGCGGCGGCGGCAAGCGCTCGCGGAAGCTCCAGCGCAGCATTTGTCAGGTTCCTGACATAGAATTCGCCCGTCGTCACATCGCAAAGGGCCAGCCCGGCCTTTTTTCCCGAGAGAAACACGGCGCACAAAAAGTTGTTGGCCCGCTCGTTCAGGGTGGCGTAATCGCTGACCGTGCCGGGCGTCACCACCCGTACGACCTCGCGCTTGACCAGGCCCTTGGCCAGGGAGGGGTCTTCCGTCTGCTCGCAGATGGCCACCTTGTAGCCCTTGGCGATCAGCCGGGGCAGGTAGGTATCCACCGCGTGATAGGGCACCCCGCACATGGGCGCGCGCTCGGGCAGGCCGCAGTCCCGTCCTGTCAGGGTCAATTCCAGCTCCCGGCTGGCCAGCAGCGCGTCATCAAAGAACATCTCATAAAAATCCCCGAGGCGGTAGAACACAATCGCGTCAGGGTGCTGCTGCTTGACTTCCATATACTGCTGCATCATCGGGGTGAGCTGGGCCATGACACGCTCCTTCGTTTGACATGGTAGGATTCCTAATAATAAGCAGCCGCCGCGGAATGGGCGGCCGCTTATGCTGCCTGTATGCGCGCTTTTAGCTTTAGATCAGGCGCAGCCGCTGCATCCGGCACAGCCGCCGGCCGAGCCGCAGCCGCCGCCCATAAAGGCTTCCTCTTCCTCATCCCTGGGGTTGAGAACCTCCTCCAGCACGCTGTTGACCTGCTGCATCAGCCTGTCAAAACTTGCGCGGGCGGTATTGAGGGCGTTCAGTGTCTCCCCCTGGCTGAGCTCGGACTCCAGCCTCGTGATCTCCATGCGGAGCTTCTCAATAGCGTCCTCGTCGCGTTCGGGCTGCATTTCGGCTTCCTGCAGGTTCTGGCGGGACAGGGCATACTCGCGGTACTGGCCCTGCAGCTCGTTATCCAGCAGGGCGTCCACTTCCTTTTCCTGCATCAGGGTAAATTCCTCGCTCTCTCGCAGCAGGACGCCCAGATTCTGGGCAGCCGTTAAAATAGCATCATTCATGTGATCTGCTCCTTTTCAAATTCGCCGCGCAGCGTGTTGCTGCCGGCGCCGTTGATCTTGACGGGGACGATCTGACCGATCATGCCCTCATCGCCGCCCGTAAAATTGACGGAGATGTTCCGCCCGCATTTTCCGGACATCTGACTTTCCCTGCGGGCCGAAACACCTTCTATCAGTATACCCATCCGCTCCCCTTTCAGCGAGGCCAGGGTCTCCTTCGTGATGCCCTCCTGCAGGGCGATCAGGCGCTCGATGCGCTCTGTCGCCGCCTCTTTCGACACCTCGCCTGAAAGCCCCGCGGCCCGCGTGCCGGCCCGCTTTGAGTAAATGAAGGTGAACGCGCTATCATAGCGCATCCTGCTGGTCAGTTCAAGGGTATCGCTGAAATCCTCTTCCGTCTCGCCGGGGAAAGCCACGATCAGGTCAGTGGTCAGGCCGATGGCGGGCAGGGCACGCCGCAGCTTCGCCGCCTTTTCCAGATAGCTTTCCACCGTGTAACCGCGGTTCATGGCTTTGAGCATCCTGTCGCTCCCCGACTGGATGGGCAGATGCAGGTGCGGAGCCAGGGACTTGAGGGAGGCGTAGGCCTCGATTAACTCATCCGAGAGATCCTTGGGGTGGGAGGTCATGAAACGCAGCCTCTGGATACCTGTCTGATCCAGCCTCTTCAGCAGTTCCGGGAAGCTGATTTCGCCCGAGTCGTTGCCAAAGGAGTTGACGTTCTGCCCCAGCAGGGTGATCTCCTTAACGCCGTCTTTGACCAGCATGTCCGCTTCGCGCAGGATGTCATCCGCCTTGCGGCTGCGCTCGCGCCCCCGCACATAGGGGACAATGCAGTAGGAGCAGAAATTGTTGCAGCCATACATGATGTTGATGTAGGCCTTGAAGGAGGAATCGCGCAGGATGGGCAGGCCCTCCGCGATGGTGGATTCCTCGCGGCTGACATCGATCACCCGGCGCTTTTCATCCACCACCTGATAGAGGTACTCGGGCAGGCGGTAGAGTGTGCCCGTGCCGAAGGCCAGATCCACGAAGGGGTACTTTTGCAACACGGTCTGCGCCATGCCTTCTTGCTGCATCATGCAGCCGCAGATGCCGATAAGCATGCCGGGCCTGCGCTTTTTCACTTCTTTGAGCCAGGTAATATTGCCCAGGGCCTTTCGCTCCGCGTTGTCGCGGATACAGCAGGTGTTGAACAGCACCAGATCGGCCTGCGCGCGGTCCTCGGCCCTGGTCAGGCCCATATGGCTCAGCGTACCCGCCAGGGTCTCTGAATCGTGGCTGTTCATCTGGCAGCCGAAGGTGACGATGTGGTAGCTCTTGGGGCGATCCGGGTGTTCGCGGACGATGTCGGCGTACTTTTCCTGCGCCCGGATCATATCCGGGTCTATGTGAACGATGGGTTCACGCTTCATCCTCATTCTCCTCTTTGTGTATCATGCCTGTTCCCCGGCAAAAGGGGCAGGCCAGCAGGGTCTCCCCCGTCAGCGGGACGTCCGCCTTTTTTCTTGTGAGTTCCAGGAAGCCCAGGCTGGTAAAGCCGTGGATGGCTGTCTTGACCGGGTCCTTTGCTAAGGCGGCGCGGAAGGCTGATAAAACCTCTTCGCGGTCCGCGCTTGATTTCATGTCAATGAAGTCGATCAATACGATGCCGCCCGCTCGGCGCAGCCTCAGCAGCCGCGCGATCTCCTCAGCCGCCTCAATGTTGGTGGCGACAAGGGTCTTTTCCCGGTCCTTGCCCGCTGTATTGGCCGCGGTGTTCACGTCGATCACCCACATGGCCTCGCAGGGGTCGATGACGAGCGTGGCGCCGCTCCTTAAGTGCTGCACGCGGCGCAAAGCTTTGCGCAGTTTATGATCTGCCTCAAAAAGCTGCATCGGGTCGTTTGCCTGCACAACCGGCAGCCCATAACCGGGCAGCAGATCCGGCTTGTTGCAGATGATCTTCTCAGGCGCCTCCGGCAGGTCCTTTAAGAGCCTCAGCGCCGCGTCCGGCGTCCCTTCCACCAGAGCCGGCGGGCTAAAGCGGGCAGCGTTTTCCCGCGTTACATGCCACTTTTGCGCCAGCGCGCTGATTTCCGCTTTCAGGCTCGCCTTATCCATGGACAAAGCGGCCTCCTGCATCAATATGCCCATGCCCTCCGGGCACAGCTCGTCAGCCAGACGGTAGAGCGCTTTGCGCTTTTGCTCATCCTTGACGCGCTTGCTGATCCTGCTGCCGGGCTCCTGTGCGAGCAGGGTAAAGCAGCTGCCCGGCAGGGCGATCTTCGCGGTCATGTAGGCGGCCTTGGCGTCCAGCGGCGGCTTTTTTACCTGCACCAGCAGGCTGTCGCCGGGCATCGGCTGACCGTCCGGTATTTCATCAAAAGGCAGGAAACCTTCCTTGTCGCCGCTCACGCGGATAAAGGCGGCCTGCAGGTTCTTCATGACCCGGCTGACACGGCCCAGGTAGATTTCACCGGATTTCAGCTCACCCGCGTCACGGCTTTCATGGTATTCAAGGAGCCTGCCATCCTCCATCAGGGCGATGGAGCGTTTGGCTCCCTCTATTTTGATCAGCAGAATGCTGCTCACGCTTCCTCCAGCGGTACAAAAGCCGGGGTATACAGCGCCTCGCGCGTCACCTGGCAGGGGACAGGCTCCTGCAGCCCCGCCTTTTCGCTCAGCGCGCGGATGAACAGGTCGGGCTTGCAGGTGCCGGTGGTGGAAAGGGCCAGCAGGGCCTTCACCGCGCCGTCCTTGATAAAGGCGTTGTAGATCAAAGGCCGCAGATCGGTTTCCACCAAGCCCTTTTTTGTTTTGCGCATGGCCATGATGCTGTCTTGCGCCAGAAGGTCCGGCAGAGCGGCGCAAAAGGCCTCCCCATGTTCCAGCGGCCTGATCTCAAAGTTCGCGGCTGCCAGCAGCGCCATGGGAGCCGCGTGGCTCTCATCGACCGGTCTGGCGCTGACGCAGCGGATCAGCGGCGGCAGGGCATCGTTCAGCCTGCCGATAAATTCATCGGGCCTGATATCGCCGTCATATGGCACATCCATCACCTCGCGCAGCCCTTCCATGCCCACGGACAGGGGGGCGGCGAAGGAAATCTGCAGGTGGGGGTTAAAGCCCTGGCTGTAACGGACGGGCAGGCCGCTTCGGCGCAGCGCCCGCTGCATGGCTCGCATCAGGTCAAGGTGGCCGATGTATTTTAATCTATCCCGAATGGAGAACACGACGATCATCTTCATGCCGGACATGCCCCCGGAAAACGTCTCAGTCCGCAGCCCTCGCAGCCGCCGCGGCAGTCGGGGGTCACGGTCGCCTTCAGCGCGCGCTCGCGCTCCAGCCACAGGTATTGGCGGGTCACGCCGCAGTCAATAAAGTCCCAGGGCAGCAGCTCATCCTTTGCCCGCTCGCGGCTGGCGTAAAAGGAAGGGTCAAGCCCCGCATCGCGGAAGGCCTCCATCCATTGGTCATACTTGAAGTGCTCGCGCCAGCCATCCATCTTGCAGCCGCGCTGCCAGGCCTTGTAGATCACCTCGCCCATGCGGCGGTCGCCCCGGGAGATGCAGGCCTCCATGCGGCTCAGCTCGGGATCGTTCCAGCTGAAGGAAACACCCTTGATCTTCAGTGTCCGGCGCAAAAGGGCCAGCTTACTTGCGATCGTCTCCATATCGTCCTGCGCGTCCCACTGGAAGGGGGTAAAGGGCTTGGGCACGAAGGTGGAGCTTGACAGGCTGATGTTGAGGCCCTTGCCGCGCTTTTCCTTAGGCGTCTGGCGGAAAGCCTCGATGATCAGCCGGGCCACGTCGCCAAAGGCCTGGAGATCCTCATCCGTTTCGGTCGGCAGGCTGTTCATAAAGTAGAGCTTCACGCTGCTCCATCCGTTTTCAAAGGCGTCGGA
>CAYZRZ010000107.1:0-7577 GCA_964480995.1 uncultured Christensenella sp. | reverse complement strand
CGTAGGCTCGCGTTCTCTGGCATTATACAGCAAACCAGCGCAAAGTCCAACCATGTTGTTCCGGCCGAAGGTGAGCATAAAAGGCAGTGCGGATTTTTGTGCCCGGATGATTATCAGATACATTGGCGGGGTATATTTAATCTGAAACACGTTAAGTGCTAGAAAGGTGGATGCGAGATGTCAGTAATCACTCTCACGCAACAGAATTTTAATCAGGAAGTTTTACAATCCGAAACACCCGTATTGGTCGACTTCTGGGCGGAATGGTGCGGCCCCTGCCGCATGGTCTCCCCCGTCGTTGAGGAGATCGCGAAGGAAAACACGGCCATTAAGGTTGGCAAGGTCAATGTGGATGATCAGCAGGCGCTTGCGCAGCAGTATGGCGTGCGCAGCATCCCCACCCTGATCGTATTTAAGAAGGGCAGCATTTATAAGACCGCCGTTGGGGCCCGCCCCAAGCAGTCTATCCTTCAGATGATCGACTGATCCATAAACAAACAAAGCCCGGCGCGAGTTTTCGCGCCGGGCTTTGTTTGTTTGTAGGCTTTCGGGAAGGCTCAGCCCTCAAACTCCAGCTTGATCGAACCGTTGCTTGTATGCGCGTCCAAGATCTTTTCGCCGCTGTATTTATGATCCGACAAACTGTTTTTCGCGTTGCTGGTGCCGCTGTGAACCGTATAATCCGCGGCGCTGCCCTTCACGCTGCCGGAAATGGAAGCATTGGATGTAAGCAGGGTCAGGTTATTGGCCTCAATGCCCGAAACATGCAGCGAGCTGTTTGAGCTTTGAATGCGGATGGATACACCGCCGGTCAGCTTGTCAGCATTGACGCGGCCGTTGGATGTTTGAATAGAAAGCGTCTTGCTTGCGTGAAGCTCACTTGCGTCCACGCGGCCGTTGCTTGTTTTCATCGCGATGGTGCCCGCGCTTCTCAGCGATTCGGCTGTCAAAGCGCTGTTTGACGTATGCAGGTCGATCTCTTTGGCTTCAAGGTTTTTTGCCTGCAGTTTATCATTGCTTGTGCACAGGCGCAGAGTGCCCCAGAGGGTAATGTCTTCCATACCAAGGGACGCGTTGCTTGTTTGGGCATCGATGGACGCCGCGAAGTCCCGCGGCACGCTCAGCTCAATCGTATGCCTGGGTCTGATGATCAAGCCGATGCGCCAGTCAAAAAAGCGCACAGCTGGGCGAAGCTCCAGGGATAACTCACCTTTGTCCAACACGCAGTCATAGCTGTGAAACTCGTCCTCGCTGTAACGGAGCGTGAACTCAAGGCTTTCGGAGGGCTTAATGAAAACTGTCGTGTTCTTGGTTCTGATCATAACATGGCGCACCAGGTTGGCGTCAGCGGTCATGACGCGCATACCTTCAGCTTCGGGAGACTCCCTCGGCTCCTGTTCCGGGCTGCGGTTTTCGAGGATGCTGGCGGCGATCTCCTCGGGCGGAGCCAGGCTTGCGACCGCTTCCTCCTCAGGGCACTCCCGGTCCTGCATTCTGTCCTCGATCCACTCATCATAATAGGCGAGAGCGTCTTCGCGCTCCTGCGCCTTCAGCGGGCTGAGCGCTGTTTGAAGCCGGGCTAAGAATTCTGCCTTATTCATGGTGATCCTCCTTGATAAATTCGTATACTTTGCTTATTTCCGCCCATTCCGACAGAAAATCATCGATCAGCTTTCGCCCCGCTTCGGTGAGGTGATAGTACTTGCGCAGCCTGCCGCTGTGCTCACGCCTGTAGCTTTCCACAGCGCCAGAAGCTTCCAGCCGTTTCAGCACCGGATAGAGCGTAGACTCTGACAGGGCGATGATATCCGCCGCGTCACGGCTTAATAGATAGCCATAGCTGTCGCCGCGGCTGAGCAGCTTCAGCACGCAGGCCTCTATGACGCCTCGTTTTAGTTGAACATCCATGCCATGACCTCCTTTCCGATAATAATATACGACGTATAGTATAAGCTGTCAAGCAATATTTTGAACTATTCAATATTATGATGATTCATGCCCGCGCATTGCATTGCTGAAGGGTTTTTGCCATAATGTACGGGGCGCTTGCGCCGGATTGGAGATATCTATGCGTTTACAGAAATACCTGGCCGAGTGCGGCGTTGCCAGTCGCAGGCATGCGGAGGATATGATCACGCAAGGCTTGGTGCAGATAAATGGCATCACGGTGCGTGAGATGGGCCTGAAGGTTGAAGAGGGCGATGAAGTGCGCGTGCGCGGAGAGGTCGTTACCCCGCAGGCTGAAAAGCGCTATGTGCTTTACTATAAACCCATCGGCGAGGTGACCACCTCCTCGGACCCGGAGGGCCGCCCGACAGTCCTGGACCGGTTCCGGGATTTTCCTGCGCGGCTCTACCCGGTCGGCAGGCTGGATTTTGACAGCGAGGGCCTGCTGCTGCTCACCAATGACGGCGACCTCACCGCGCGGCTGACGCATCCCAGCGGCGAGGTCAACAAGAGCTACATCGCCCGGGTATCCCTGCAGCTGACAGATGAAGAGTTGAACCGTCTGCGTTTTGGCATCATGATCGACGGGCGGAAGACCGCGAAGGCCGGCGCCAAGATACTCAAGCAGGAATCCCTCTTCACCGACATGCTCATCACCATCCATGAAGGACGTAACCGGCAGATCCGGCGGATGGTGGAGGCTCTGGGGCACCAAGTGATCCGCTTAAAAAGGGTGAAATACGGCCCGGTCGAGCTTGGCGCGCTGGCACGGGGTGAATGGCGTGAGCTGAGCGCGCAGGAGGTCTCAGACCTCAGGCGCGGCGCGGGCCTGAATGATTGATGATCAATAGTATGTCAATATATGATGATGTCATCTCCATCGAGCATGAGGACGCCCTGATGTCTTCCTAAGAAGGGCTGACCAAGGCGATCCGCTTCCTGCAGGATACCATGATTTTTGAACAGCCCGGTGAGATGTACCGGGCATAAGCCCAAAGCTGTGCAAGACGGCCTCCGAGCGATCGGAGGCCGTCTTGCATTAGGTTGGAATATTATTTTTCGGTCAGTTTCCTGTGCCAAATCCCCACTTGAGCAGTTGCTGCCACAGGGGATGATCCTGGCTAAGGACCAGGGTGCTGTTCTCCTTCAATGTGCCCTGCAGGGCCTGGAGGGAACGCCAGAAGGTGTAGAAATCAGGATCAACCTTGTAGGCCTCAGCGTAGATAGACAGGGCTTCGGCGTCCGCCTGGGCTCGGACGGTTCCGGCCTCCTTGTCCGCGTCGGCGTTGATGATGCTGGCCTGAAGGTCGGTATCGGAAACGGCCATCTGGTAGCTCTGCTCGCCTTCGCTGCGCAGCTGCTGGGCCACCTTGGCGCGGTCAGCCTTCATGCGGTCGTAGGTGGTTTCCACGTTTGCCGCGGGCAGGATGCTGCGGTGCACCTGAATGTCCTGCACCTGGATGCCGCGGATCACCATGTCACGGTTGATATGCTCCAGCCCTTGCCGCAGGGCGCTGTTGAGCGCTTCCTTGTTGGAGATGAAGTCATCGCCTGTCAGCCTGTTGATGGCCTGCACGATGACGGGGTGGATCAGGTTGTCCAGCTGGTTTTCGGCATTGCGCGGGTTGCCCAGCTTCAGGCTGAAGAGGGCGGGTTCGGCAATGCGCCACTGGGCGTAGGTGGTTACGTTGTACTGCTTCTTATCGGAGGTATTGATGGTCTCCGAGTTGGAGGTATAGGTGTAGAGCATGGAGGAGAACTTTTCCACCTTGTCGATGAAGGGGATACGGAAATGGAGGCCGCTGCCCTTTTTGATTTTCACCTCGCCGTTCATGGTGATCTCATCCTGCAGCTGGTCTGCGTAGCGCTCGTAGAAGCTGCTCTCCTCATTGAGAATGACCTGCTTGATCACGCCGAAGCGGCTGACCATAGCCTGCTCCCTCTCATTGACCACGAAGAAGCATTCGCTCCATAGCAAGGCCAGGGCGGCCAGGATGACGGCAATGATGATCAGCGGCTTTTTATGCCGGTTGAGCGCGCCGGCGGCCTGGCGGCCGACCTGCTTCATCTGCTCCTGGGTTTCTGACTGCGTGTTGTTAAAATCGTTCATTGTTCGCCTCCCTGCCGGACGGAGATCTCCGGCTGATCCTCGCTGAGGTCAAGCAAGCTCAGCACATTGTTGGATTGATCGACCACGACGATTTTGCCGGCTTCGCCCAGTATGCTTTCCATGGTCTCGATGATCATCCGGTCGCGCGTGATATCGGGCTGGGCTTGGTAGCGCTCGTACACAGCGCGGAAGAGGGCCACCTCGGCCTCCGCTTTGGCGACTTCGGAGGCCTTATAGGCCTGCGCGCTCTGCGTCATCTGATAGGCCTGGGAGCGGGTCAGAGGCAGCACCTTGTTTTCATAGGTCTGGGCTTCGTCCAGGCGGCGGGCTTTTTCGTTCTTGGCGTTGTTGACGTCCTCATAGTTGGCGATAACGGCGCTGGGCACAGTGATGTTTTGGATGTGCACGCCGTTGATCTTCACACCCATCTCATAACTGTCGATCAGGGCCTGGAAATCCGGCAGGACCTCCTGCTCGATCAAGTCCTTGCTCAGCAGGGCCTCGTCAAGCGAGCGGCTTTGGATATTGCGCCGCAGGATGGCTTCAAAGGCCAGGTGCATGGTCTTTTCCGGATCGACCACGTCAAACACATACTGCTTCACGTCGCGGATGGTGTATTGGTAGATGGCCTCCAGCTGCACGATGCTGTTGTCGTTGGTCAGCATGACGGATTCTTCCATCACATCCGTATATTCCGCGTTGCTGGTGCGTGACGCGGCCTTGGATGTACGGTAGCCGTACTCCACATCATGGATCGTGGTCACGCTTTCGGCGATGATCTGCTGGACGCCGGGCATGTGCCAATACAGGCCCGGTCCGTTTGTCCCGGTTACCTTGCCGAAGGTGATGACCAGCGCCTGCTCGCCCTGGCCCACGCGGTACAGGCCGCCTGCCACGAGTGCTGCTATGATGGCCAGTGCTGCCAGCACCAGGCCCCAGCGGCCTTTTTTCTTGGTTTGGGTCATTGAGATACCTCCTCCTATAAAATGAATGGATCGGTTACTTCTTTATGGCGGCAATGAGGAAGCGGTGCTCTGTGCCGTCAATGTGTCCGGTGGCTTCAAGCTCCTCCTGCAGACTGATCAGCTGCTCAAAGCTGGTCTGGACAGAGAAACCGGGAAACTCCCATTCGATGATCCCGGCTAAATACACCAGCGCCCCCACATCATAAAATCGGACGCGGGGGAAGGCTTCCTCCCGCCTGATGATCTCAAAGCCTGCCGCTTCCAACAGGCGGATGTTAGCGCTGAGTGTATGCTCCGGAAAGGAAGGGGCGCAGCCGGGGATCAGACGCTTCGCCAGGTCGTGGTTGTTCCCGCCGCCTACCTGCTGGGTGATGAACATGCCGCCCGGCTTCAGGCAGCGGAAGACCTCAGGCGCCGATAGGTCCTCATGCCGGTTGATGATCAGGTCAAAGCTCGCGTCGGGAAAGTCCAGCCTGTTATCCTCCCGCACCTCCTTGACCTCGATGCCCAGCGGGTTGAGCCGCTCCCGGCATAGGGCCAGGTTGGGCGCGAAGCCTTCGGTGACAGCGGTCAGCCGATGGGGATGCCCAAGGCCAAGCAGAAACTCACCGCCGCCCGTTCCCATATCAAGCAATCTGCTGTCGGGCTTGAGGTGGGAGAGCACGATCCCGCGATAATCCCAGGGCAGGGCGCCGGACTCCATGCGTCCGTCCAGATGGGAGAAATCCCAGCCCGCAATAGGCTGTTGCTGCGCCTGTATCCAAAGCGCGTATAGGTGGTCGCGGTCCATGGCGGTCCTTTCCCTTGTGAAAACAAGTCCCATGCTGATTATAGCATAGCAAGGACTGTCATCAAAGCAAATGGGATGAGAATGGATTAGAATTGGAGGAGAGGAATGTTTTTCGCGAAATGGCGGGGAAAGGCTTTAAAAATTGGGAAGTTTGCCGATTGTACGGCCCCCCTGATGTGGCCTATAATGAAAGCCTGCATAGATCCCGGAAAGGGGAGAGGCACCCGGAAAGTGTCAACATCAGCTGTGAGGTGGTCAGCGCCCTGCTGAAAAATAAGAGGAGCAAGAACGATGAAAAAAGTACGCGTTGGTATTATTGGCTGCGGCGGCATCGCCAATCAAAAGCACATGCCCAGCCTGAAGGAAAACAGCGATCTGTGCGAGATGGTGTACTTCTGCGACATCATCCCCGAGCGCGCCGAAAAGGCGGCCAAGGAGTACGGCTCTGAGGGAGCGAAGCGCTGCGCGGATTACCGCGAGCTGCTGGCGGACAAGAGCGTTGACGTGGTGCATGTGCTGACCCCCAATGTCTCCCATGCCGAGATCACGGTAAGCGCCTTTGAGGCGGGCAAGCATGTGATGTGTGAAAAGCCCATGGCCGCCACGACCGCTGATGCCGAAAAGATGATGTCCGCCTGGAAAAAGAGCGGCAAGAAGTTCACCATCGGCTACCAGAACCGCTACCGCCCGGAAGTCAGCTCCCTGCACAAGTCCTGCGAGCAGGGCGAGCTGGGTGAGATCTACTTTGCCAAGGCGCACGCCGTTCGCCGCCGCGCCGTGCCCACCTGGGGCGTATTCCCCAACAAGGCGCTGCAGGGCGGCGGCCCGCTGATCGATATCGGCACCCACGCGCTGGATATGACCCTGTGGATGATGGATAACTATGAGCCCGAAAGCGTCACCGGCAGCGTGTTCTACAAGCTGGGCCACCTGCCGCAGGCGGTGGAAGGCAACGCGTTCGGCCCCTGGGATCCGGAAACATACGAGGTGGAGGATTCCGCCTTTGGCCTCATCAAGATGAAGAACGGCGCGACCATCTACCTGGAAGCCGCCTGGGCCATCAACCTGATGGAGTCCCGCGAGGCCTCCACCACCCTGTGCGGCACCAAGGCGGGTGCCGAGATCCGCTCGGGCATGAGCTATCCTCAGGATGAGCTCTACTACAACCGCGGTCATAACGGCCTGCTGACGGATGAGCGCAAGGCCGGTTCCGGCCATGTGGCCTACTTCAGCGGCGCCGCCTCCGCGGCCGGCGTGCAGGAAGCCAAGCAGTGGCTGGAGTGCCTGCGCGATGAGAGCAAGCAGCCCCTGGTGAAGCCCGAGCAGGCTTTCACCGTGACCAGGATACTGGACGCGATCTACCGCTCCGCGGCAAGCGGAGATATGGTGAAGTTCTAAGAGGATGATCAAGCGAACACTGCGGCCTGAAGGGTTCAGGCCGCGGTGCGCTATTATATGTACGGCGGGGCAAGGTCTTCCACACAGATATTATTGGTGAGATGAATCACAACTCAAATTGAATTAAGAAATGAACTCTTCTTGACCTCTTTTCTACTTGGTCAAATATCCTCGTATCGCTATATAGGTTTCTGCAGGTAGAGCTTATGTAGCGCTTTGAGACTAAAGCATATCGCTAGGTAATTGGAGGTCATTAGGGAACCAACTTGTGCTAATCCTCATGTTAATACATTCGAATCAATTTGTTCTAAGTAGGGCCTGCTGAAAACTCCGAAACCCATTGAAAACACTGGATAAAGCGCGTGAT
>CAYZRZ010000106.1:0-7592 GCA_964480995.1 uncultured Christensenella sp. | reverse complement strand
TCCCAGCGCGAGATACTTGAAGCGTTCTCGATTGATCCTAACACGCTATAAATCAACGGGGGTTTAGGCTATATAGTTATTTGCTTGATTATAAAGATAAAGAGGCATCTGAAATCAGAAGCCTCTTTGGCTGTAATCGGTATTATTCCTGGTTCTTCTTCCTGCTGGTCGCCTTTGCCCGCTGATCGTGGCTCAATTCGCGCTTTCTGATGCGCAGGGCTTTGGGGGTTACTTCCAGCAGCTCATCATCGTCGATGAACTCAAGGCTTTCCTCCAGCGTCAGGGGCTGCACGCTGACCAGGCGCAGGCTGTCCTCCGCGGAGGAGGAGTTGCGGACGTTGGAAACGTGCTTCATTTTGCAGACATTGACCACAATGTCGCCGGGGCGGTTGGATTGGCCGCAGACCATGCCGGCATAGACGGGGGTCTGCGCGCTGATGAAGAGGTTGCCCCTGTCCTGCACGTTATAGAGGCCGTACTGGGTGGCGTCGCCTGTTTCAAAGCAGACCAGGCTGCCCACGCTGCGGTGGGGTATATCGCCCCGGTAGGGTTCGTAGCCGTGGTACACGGCACTCATGATGCCCTCGCCGCGCGTGTCTGTTAAAAACTCGCCGCGGTAGCCGAAGAGGCCTCTGGAGGGAACCAGGAAGCTCAGCCGCACGCGGTCAAGGCCTGCCATGCTCTCCAGCGTACCCCTGCGGCGGCCGATTTTTTCGATCACGGCGCCGGCGTAGGCCTGGGGTACATCGCACATCAGCCGCTCAATAGGCTCCATCTTTTCGCCGTTTTGGCAGTGGAAAAGCACCTCGGGCCGCGATACCTGGAATTCATAGCCCTGGCGGCGCATGGTTTCGATCAGGATGGACAGGTGCAGCTCGCCTCGCCCGCATACCTCAAAAGTGTCCGGCGTTTCGCCGTCGGTGACGCGCAGGCTGACATCGGTTTCCAGCTCGCGGTACAGGCGGGCGCGCAGGTGGCGGCTGGTCACATAGGTGCCGTCGCGCCCGGCAAAGGGGCTGTCGTTGACGGAAAAGCTCATCTTGACCGTCGGCTCGCCGATGGCGACGAAGGGCAGCGGCTGGGCGGTGCCGGCCACGCAGACCGTATCGCCGATGCTCAGGTCCGGCAGGCCGCTGAGCGCCATGATGTCGCCCATGGAGACCGATTCGGTCGCCGTGCGGTTTAAGCCCATATAGGTGCTCAGCTCCGTCACGCGGAAGGGCTGACTGATCTTTTCATCGATGTAGTTGCAGCGGACCGCCATCATGCCGGAGGTAAAGGTGCCCCGCGCGATGCGCCCTACGCCGATGCGGCCAACGTACTCATTGTAGTCAATGGTGGAGATCAGCACCTGCGCCGGACCTTCCGGGTCACCCTCAGGCGCCGGAATGTGGTTCACAATGGTTTCAAAAAGCGGCTTGAGGTCTGTGCCGGGGGTTGACAGATCCAGCGTGGCTGTGCCGTGGCGGGCGCTGACGTAGAGGATGGGCCTGTCAAGCGTGTCGGCGTCAGCCTCCAGATCGATCAAAAGATCCAGCAGTTCCTCCACCACTTCCTCGCAGCGGGCATCGGGCCTGTCCACCTTGTTGATGACCATCAGCACCGGCAGCTTCAGGTCCAGCGCTTTCTTCAGCACAAAGCGCGTCTGGGGCATCGGGCCTTCAAAGCTGTCCACCAGAAGCAGCACGCCGTCCACCATCTTGAGCACGCGCTCCACTTCGCCGGAAAAATCGGCGTGGCCGGGGGTATCTACGATATTGATCTTCAGGTCGCCATAGTGCACGGCGGTGTTTTTGGCCAGGATGGTGATGCCGCGCTCGCGCTCCAGATCGTTGGAATCCATCACGCGCTCCTGTACCTGCTGGTTCTGGCGGTAAACGCCGCCCTGCTTGAGCATCTGGTCCACCAGTGTGGTCTTGCCATGATCGACGTGGGCGATGATGGCGATATTGCGTATATCAGAACGAATCAAGTATATAATCTCCTTCATTTATCCGGGTTCATTGTGCGCAGGCGGAAAAAACCGCCCTGTCGGGCGGCTGGCTGCGCAGCTTCGCGCCCAGCAACAAAAGAAAATCGAATCGCTTCAAAGCTGTAAAACCTCAATACAGGCGGCCATCCTGGCCGCCGAACGGATTATAGGCTTGTTTTGCCTGTATGTCAATATTGGGCGACGGAATTGACAAGCAGGAGCGGCGCCATCAGGCGCTCCCGGAATGCGGCGCGTTCATTCGCCTGACAGGCATACCCTTATTAATCCGCGCCTGAACGGGTAACTTGATAGCAATGGCCTGCTTGGCGAAAGGCGGCCAGGAACAGGAAATGATCGCAGGGTTTGGACCCGTACAGGGGGAAAGATGGTGAAGCAATGAAGGCCCGGAAGAAGAATCTGCCTCTTAAACCGGCTGTCGCCATCGCGTTTATTGCGATGGTGGTCCTCAACTATCTGGCTCAGGGCCTGCCGCTCAATGGGCGCGCGCCGGGCGAAGTCTCCGATTCCATGCCCAATCTCTTTGCTCCCTCGGGATTCACGTTCTCCATCTGGGGGCTGATCTATCTGGCGCTGGGCTGCTTCACCGTCTACCAGTTCGGCCTGCGCGACAGCAGGATACGCCCCGAGGCGCGGGTGAAGGTGAGGGGGCTGTTCATCTTTTCCTCGCTTTGCAACATCGCCTGGCTGCTGTGCTGGCACTATGATTATATCGGGCTGTCTGTGGTTTGCATGATCATCCTGGTGATCGGCGTGATCTATACCGCGGTCGCGATAGTCCAGGGCAGGGGAAGGCTGGCGGCGGTGAAACGGTAAGTTTCAGTCGGTATAAAAAGGCGGCGGATACTTGAATGTATCCGCCGCTTTCTCAAAGGTCTTAATCCGCGAAGGCCTCCATCGGCTCGATATCTGAGAGCTTCAGGCCGGGGTTTTTTTCTTCCGCCAGCCGGATGCTCCACTCGTTTTCAAAAAACAGCACCGGATGCTCGCGGCTGTCGCGGCCGCGGTGGCTGGTGGAGGTCAGCTGCAGATCCTCAATATCCCTGGGGCTTTCGATCACCCAGCGCACAAAGCGCCAGGGCAGCTGATCCATCAGCAGGTCGACGCTGTACTCGCTTTTGAGCCGGTAGCTCAGCACATCGAACTGCAGCACGCCGACCACGCCGACGATGCTCTGCTCCAGGCCCAGCTCGTCTCTTGAGAAGGTCTGGATCGCGCCTTCCTCGCTTAACTGCGAGATGCCCTTTAAGAACTGCTTGCGCTTCATGCTGTCAAGCGGGCGCACCCTGGCGAAGTGCTCCGGCGCGAAGATGGGGATCTTTTCAAAGCGCAGCTTGGTCTTTTCGCACAGCGAATCGCCCAGGCGGTAGATGCCGGGATCGAACAGGCCGATGATGTCGCCGGGATAGGCCTCCTCCACCATGGCGCGCTCGTCGGCCATGAACTGCTGGGGAGCCTTCAGCTGGATCTGCTTGCCGGTGCCTGAATGCCAGGCGCTCATGTCCCGCTTGAACTCGCCGCTGACCACGCGCACAAAGGCCAGGCGGTCGCGGTGGGCGGGGTTCATGTTAGCCTGGATCTTGAACACAAAGCCCGTGAACTCCGGCCTGTCGGGCGTTACGCTGCCCTGATCGCTCTCTCTGGGCGTCGGAGGCAGGGTAAAGCCCAGGAAACGGTTTAAAAAGGGCTCGATGCCAAAGTTGGTGATGGCGCTGCCGAAAAACATCGGGGTCAAATCACCCTTTCGGACAGCCTCCAGGTCAAACGCGTCGCCCGCCTCGTCCAGCAGCTCGATCTCATCGCGCAGTCTCTTCAAATAGTGGCCGGCCAGCATGCCCTCGATCGCGGGATCGTCAAGCGATACCTCAGTTTTGCGCGCCTTGGTAGCCCCGTGATCCTCCGAGAAATACAGCTCGACCATCCTTGTATCGCGGTGGTAGACGCCCTGGAAGTCCCCGTCAGTGCCGATGGGCCAGTTGACCGGGCAGGCGCGGATGCCCAGCACCTGCTCCAGTTCTTCCATCAGGGAGAAAGGATCCTTGCCCGCGCGGTCCATCTTGTTGACGAAGGTGAAGATCGGGATGCCCCGCATGCGGCAGACCTTGAACAGCTTGATGGTCTGCGCTTCCACGCCGCGCGACGAGTCCAGGAGCATCACGGCGCTGTCGGCCGCGACCAGGACGCGGTAGGTGTCTTCGCTGAAATCCTGGTGACCGGGGGTGTCCAGGATGTTGATGCGGTAGCCCTCGTAGCTGAACTGCATGGCGCTGGACGTGACAGAGATGCCGCGCTGCTTTTCGATCTCCATCCAGTCGCTGGTGGCGTGGGTCGCCGCCTTGCGGGCCTTGACGGAACCGGCCTGGCGGATGGCTCCGCCGTACAGCAGCAGCTTTTCGGTCAGCGTCGTCTTGCCGGCGTCGGGGTGGCTGATGATGGCGAAGGTGCGCCTGCGCTGCACCTCTTTTTCCAAATTGCTTAATTCACTCATTTGACTTTCCTCTTCATTTTATACGTTTTTCGGGATGGCTGTGATATGAAGAAGAAAGCCGCTACTTGCGCGCCTCGTATTTCTCGCCCCAGACGCCCAGATACCAGGCTCCGGCGAAGCCGATGACGGCCAGACCCAGGCAAAGAAGAATCTGCCCCAGACCTGCGTACTCGCGGGGGATGATCATGATGGTGGAGGCCAGCACCAGGCCGACAATGGCGTGGGAGGCGACGTTGAAATGCTTGTTGAACAGGCTGTCGATCACCCGGGCGAACAGGAAGGCTACCAGCGCGATGCCCAGCAGGAGCGGGATCACCGTGCCCAGCTGCAGCCGGCCCACATCGTCCATGATGCTCTTGTACAGGCCCATGAAGATCAGGATGGAGCTGCTGGAAAGGCCGGGAACGATCAGGCTGAAGCCCCAGATGAGGCCAGAGATCAAGGCCCAGACAGGCGTGAGGGTGAGGTTCATGCTGCCCGTTCCTTCCAATATGATCAGGAAGGCCAGCAGCCCCGTGAAGGTCAGGATCAGGGCTGTCATATCCGCCGCGGGCTTCCGGCCCTGGCTGCGCGCGGTCTTCAGCAAGGAAGGCACGGTGCCCAGGATGAGGCCCACAAACAGGCTGATGGGGTAGGGCGAATCCTCCGCGAACAGCAGGGCCATGAGCTTCGCGAAGCCCACAAAGCCGATGCCCACGCCGATGACGATCGGTATAAACAGCCAAAGGTTCTTTTTAAGGGCCCGGAAGGGGTGGCTCAACAGCTCCATCATCGGGCGGTAGATGCCGAATACCACAGCCAGCACGCCGCCTGATACGCCGGGCAGGATAGCCCCGCCGCCGATCAGGGCGCCCTGCAGGACGCGCATCAGCATCAATGCCGGGCTTTTTTCGGAGACCGGCTTTTTGTTTTTATCGTCTGCCCTCATATCGGGCTGGTTTGATTGCATGGTTTCATCCTCCTCTAAATCCAACGGATCATTCTACCATAAATAAGGGAAGGATAGGAAGTGCCGGCTTCAGCCCCTGCCCGGTCCTTCACCGTACAGGGCGCCAAAGGGCCTGATTGACATCAAATCAGCGCCTCACTATACTGGGCCTGCATTATTCAGGACGGGGGGAAGCATCGTGATAGACCATCAGTCATCCATCCCCTTGTATCAGCAGATCGCTGACACGCTCAAGGGCAATATCCACAGCGGGGCGTACGTAGAGGGCGATAAGCTGCCCAGCGAAAAGCGGCTGAGCGAGCAGTACGATGTAAGCCGGATTACCGTCCGGCAGGCGATGAACGTTCTGCTGGCGGAGGAGCTGATTTATACGGTTCAGGGCAAAGGCACCTTTGTCAAAATGGTAAAAATTCAGCAGAAGATCCGCAAGGTCACGCGTTTCAGCAGTATGTTGAGCGAGAAGGACGTCAGCGGCCGCACCAGAGTCTACAGCTTTGATGAAACGTGCGATGATGAGAAGGCGCTCTCCCTGTTCCCGGCGGGCTGCGTTTTGATCTGCCTTTTGGGCTATGCGCGCAGTTCCCCGGTGGCTTATTACTCATCCTTCGTCGCGGCGGAGTATGGACAGGCCATGCGCGGGCAGGCTGAAGAGATGGAAAAGCGGGGCCAGGCCTTTACCACCCTCGACCTGTGGGATCTGGCCGGCGCTTCCATTGCCCGGGTGGAACAGAGCGTGTCCGCCTGCGGCCGCACAGCCGTGACCGATGAAGTGTTCGGCAGGTTCGCGCCCCCCGCCTATCTGGTGCTGGAGACATCCTACTACAGCGGAGATGACCGGCTGCTGGAGCACAAAGAGGCCTATTACCGCTGTGACGTGTACAGCTTCCAGCTTGACAGGGAAATCTGATAAACAAGTTGCAAAACAAGGGAATAATATATAAACGCCCATAGAGATCATCTATCTCCTGATCCTTCTGGCGGTTATCCTGACGGTGTTTGCCTGGCTGAAGCGCCCCATCTATGAAGCCATGCTGGCCGGCTATATCGTTTTGATAGCCGTCTCGGGGCAGTGGGCCAACATATTCACCTATCTGATCCAAACATCCACCAATACGCTGTTTTATGCCATCGTCGCCTTCCTGGCAGCGGCACAGATATTCAGTTTCACCCGCTGATGGATAAGGCGATCGCCATCATACTGGCCCTGTTTGGCAGGCGCAGGGGCGGGGCCGGCTACGCGGCGCTGGTCGTCTCCACATTCATGGGCGCGCTGTCGGGATCGGGGGCGGGCAATGTGGCCGCGACCGGTGTGTTCAGCATCCCGGCGATGAAGCGCTCCGGTTTTCCCACCCATCTGGCCGCCAATGTGGAGATGAGCGCCTCCACGCTGGGTAACATGAGCTGAAGATACGATCAGCTCGCGGCAAGCGGATTTTGGTTTACATATGAAGCTACTAATAATGGCAGCCATAACGCAAATGTTAATGAATTGACGGAACTTAATAACACCGATATAATGAAAAAGTTCGTAATCAGAGGATGTTTGAGGAGGGTTATGGTATGCCGCTGTCTGAGGGGATCATGGTTGCCCTGTTTTGCATGGGCATGGTGTTCGCGCTGCTGACCTCGGTTTTTCTGCTGATCAAGATAACCTCGGCCGTAGTGCTGAGGCTGTCCGGGAAGGCATAAGGGCGCGAGCGCGCCGTTGCGACAGGAAAGGGAACAATGCGTATGTTTTTAGAGGCCTTGAAAAAGATATGGGCGGATTCCGGTTTTTCCGCCCTTACCTGGCAGCATGGGCTGATGATGTTGATCGCCTGCGCGCTGATCTATCTGGCCATCGGCAGAAAGTTTGAGCCGCTGCTGCTTTTGCCGATATCCTTTGGCATCCTGCTGGCGAACCTGCCCCTGGCCAACCTGATGGAAGGGCCTGTGGGGACGGAGCCGGGCGGGCTGCTCTATTACCTCTATCAGGGGGTGAAGCTGGGCATTTATCCCTCGCTGATCTTCCTGGGCATCGGCGCGATGACTGATTTCGGTCCGCTGATCGCCAGGCCTTCCGCCTTGTTCATGGGGGCTGGCGCGCAGCTGGGCATTGCCATCGCGTTTATGATCGCGCTGCTGCTGGGCTTTGATCCCAAGGAGGCCAGTTCCATCGGCATCAT
>CAYZRZ010000105.1:0-7839 GCA_964480995.1 uncultured Christensenella sp. | reverse complement strand
GGGGGCTGACCTTCCTTGAGTTCAATTACATGATGATGCAGGGCTATGACTTCCTTGAGCTGTTCAAGCGCCATGGGTGCCGCCTGCAGATGGGAGGCGATGACCAGTGGAGCAATATGCTGGCCGGCGCTGATCTGATCCGCCGCAAAGAACATGAGGATGCCTTTGCATGCACCTTCAAGCTGCTCTTGACGCATGAAGGAAAGAAAATGGGAAAGACCGAGCGAGGCGCTTTGTGGCTTGATCCTGAGCTATGCACACCTTACGAATTCTACCAGTACTGGCGCAATGTCAGTGACCAGGACGTGTCAAAATCGCTTTCCATGCTCACTTTCCTGCCGATGGACGAGGTGCGCCGGCTGAGCGCTCTGGAAAGCGCTGAAATCAACGAGGCCAAAAAGGTGCTGGCCTTTGAGTGCACCAAGATCGTTCACGGTGAAGAGGAAGCGCAAAAGGCACAGGAGGCTTCAGCGGCCCTGTTCAGCGGCGGCAGCGCCATGGATGAGGTTCCGACCTTTGCCATATCAAGGGACGAGCTGGAGGCGGACAGCCGCCTGACCACGCTGCTCAACGCAAGCGGCCTGTGCACCAGCAAAAGCGAAGCCCGCAAGATGGTCATGCAAGGCGCGGTTTTGATAGGAGACGAAAAGGTGACGGATATCGACGCTGTCATTACATATGAGCAAATCGGAAGCGATGGCTTGCTGCTGCGGCGCGGCAAGAAGAACTACGTCCGCCTCATTATAAAATACTGATGCATGATATGGACTATAAGACACTGGCATCATCCTCCTGCGATGAACTGGCGGTTCAAAAAAGCTGCTTTATAGGCTATGCGGCTCCGGTGCAGTCGCAGGAGGATGCGCTTGACTACATCAAGCTGATTAAAGAAAAGCATAGAGACGCCAGACATCATTGCTACGCCTATATCATCGGGCAGAATGCCGGGATCATGCGCTACCAGGACGATGGCGAGCCCTCTGGTACGGCCGGGCAGCCGATTATGGAAGTATTGAAACAGCGTGAGCTTGTAAACTGCTGCTGCGTGGTGGTGCGTTATTTCGGCGGTGTCCTGCTGGGCACGGGCGGATTGACCCGCGCCTACAGCAAAGGATGCGCCATCGCGGTTGAGGCCGCGGGCATAGCCCTGATGGAGCAAAGCGCGCGTCTGACACTGTCTGTGCCCTATTCTTTATGGGACAGGATACAGCACAGGCTCGCCGGTCTTCCCCAGCAGACGGAAGACACAAGCTATTCAGACCGGGTCAGCGCTCGGCTGATTGTTCGGATAAAGGACAAGGAAGATATTGAAAAGGCCATCGCCGAATGCAGCGATGGCCGGGCAGATCTCATCTGCGATGAAATGCCTTTCTATTATGCCTGGCCCAGCGCGTAGCGCCTGATGGCGTAAGCTACACCATCCTCTGCGTTGCTCAGAGTGATCATCTTTGCCTGGCTCTTTACATCCTCCGTCGCGTTGCCCATGGCGACACCCCAGCCGGCCAGACGGATCATCGGGAGGTCGTTATCCTGATCGCCGATCGCCATGACCTCGTCAAGCCCGATATGAAGGTATTGGGCCAGTTCGGCCACACCGCTGCCTTTGTCGATGCCGGTGGGCATGATCTCAATATTATAGGCTCCCGAATGTGTCAGCACAGACCGGGTGATCCCCTCTTCCAGGGCCCAGCGTATGCGTCCGAGCTTTTCTAGATCATCATAGGCATGTACATAATACTTATAGATGCCCTCATCAATCAGTTCAAGGCAGGCATCCGCGCCGTAGAAGTACCGGGTATTTGCTTCACTCCGCATGCGCTCATCGCCGAACTCGATTTGGGAATGGTGTCTATCTTCAAAGCCGCGGATGGCGACTCGGTTTTTGGCGAATACGTAGTAATCCGCCCGCTGTTCCTCTAAAATGCGAAAGGCTTCCATAGCGCTTTCTTTGCTCATCATATGCTCAGAAATGACGTCTCCGAAAGGAGACGCCGCGATCTTACCGCCGTTTACAGTAATCAGCGGACAATCAAGCCCCCAGTCACGGATGCCGATGGCAGCATTCTCATAAAAACGCCCTGTTGCGATGGAAAAGACAATGCCGGCGTCCTGAGCCGCCTTGACCGCCGCCAGATTATTCTTTGAAATGCCGCCTTCAGGGCTTAAAAACGTACCGTCCATATCAACGCTGATTAATCGAATCTTACCGGATTGCATGCCGTTCCTCACAATCAAATATACTTGAGGCTAGAAGGGCGGCTGAATACCAAAGGCCTGGCCATGAAGATAGGCAAGCGCTCCTTGTGTTTGGAAGCACAGCCAGGTCGAGCAGAGCATCAGCCGTCTTGCTTTGTGGCTGCGGTTCGCTTCACGCGAGCCGTACTTGTCATCCCCCAGCAGCGGATGGCCTATGAAGGCCATATGGGCACGGATCTGGTGTGTGCGCCCGGTGTGCAGGGTGACCAGCAATCGGGCATAATCGCCCTTAGCCTCCATGACATCATACTCCGTAACGATCTCTTTGGCAAACCGCCCTGGTTTTTCAGATACCGATACCCTGCCCAGTTCCGAATCCTTATAAAGATAGGCGCGCAAAACGCCGTGAGGTTTTTCAGGCACACCCGCAACCAGACACTGATATCGCTTTTCAATCTGACGCATGCGCAGCGCCTCTTCCAATGCAGCTTTGGCAGCATCGTTCTTTGAGAGGATGATTAATCCTGATGTCTGCTGGTCAAGCCGGTGGACGATGGAAACGCCGCGTCCCTCTCCCCATTCCTCCACGCTCATGGCCCCGTCTTCCTGCCGGTCGCTGCTGATCCCCGATGGCTTATTGGCGATCATGAGATTGTTATCTTCATATATAATCTCAAGATCAGGCTCCTTCCATGTTGTAAACCAAACAACCAGATCGCCTGCCTTGATCCCTGTGTTGCCGGAAACCCGGATACCATTCAATTTAACATCCCGGGCTTTGAGCGCGCTTTGAAGCACGCGTTCAGGCGCCAGAGGATGGCGGGCGCGCAAAAAGGAAAGCAGCTGCATTCCCTCATTTTCCGGTCCCGCGATCAGTTCAAATCGGTTCAAATTTTCACACTTTCATTGCAAGTCAATCGGTGAAACCTGCAAAAACATAGCATGATGCAGATAAATCTGTCAAGCGCGGACATATCATACAATCAAAACCATTTCAACAAATGCAATACAAAGCAGGTACAATCTCACTATTGCATATTCATGCTTCATTATGTATGATACCGTCAACCGTGGAGAATAACTACGGAACAAAGGAGGCAGATGTCATGAAAAAGCGCGCTTGGTTATCAATTTTCTTGGTTCTCGTCCTGGGCATCAGTTTTGTCGCGCCGGTTGCGCTGGCAGAAGAAACGATTAAAGTCGGAGGCATCGCCGTCCTATCCGGTCCTTACGCAGTTTACGGCCTGGCTGTTCAAAAAGGCGTTGACCTTTATATCAGCCAGTTGAATGCGCAGGGCGGCATTGACGGCAAGAAGGTCGAAGTTATCTGGGAAGATGACCGCGGCGAAGCAAATGACGGCGTACTTGCGTTTGAAAAACTTGTACAGAATGACGGCGTTGTCGCCATCATCGGCGCGGTGCTGACCGGCGTGACCAAGGCTGTGGCCGAATACGCCGCGGACATTGGCATCCCGATGATCACCGCCTCCGCCACCGCCTATGATATCACAACTGATCGTCCCAGCGTGTTCCGCACCTGCTTCCTGGATCCCTTCCAGGCTGTGCAGATGGCGCGCTACGCCAAGGATGAGGGCTTTACCAAGGTAGCGGCACTGTATGATAACGGCAACGAGTACTCCAAGGGACTCTACGATGCCTTTGTTGCCGAGGCTGCATCGCTGGGCCTTGAAATGGTTGCCGCTGAGTCCGCCGCCTACGGCGATGTGGACTTCAAAACCCAGCTGACCAACGTCAAGAACGCAAACCCCGAAGTTATTTTCCTGCCCTATTACGGCGCGGAGGCTTCCCTGATCCTGACGCAAGCCAATGAAATCGGGCTGAACGTCAAATTCCTGGGCGCCGACGGCATCTCGGATATTGTAGATGCAATCGCTGACAAATCCCTGCTCACGAATATGACCTACTCAGATCACTTCTCCACGCAAGCTGACAGCCAGCTGGCCAAGGACTTCGTTGCCGCGTTCAAGGCCGCATATAATGAAGAACCGTCCGTTGCCTTCTCCGCCACCGGCTATGACGCAGCGCTTGTACTAGCTGAGGCTCTGAAGAAGGGCTCCACCAAGTATGAAGATGTCGTGGCAGCCATCAGAGCGACCGACCTTGAAGCTGTCAGCGGCAAGATCACCTTTGATGAGCACAATGACCCGATCAAGAGCGCCTTCATCATGACATTTGATGCGCAGGGCAACAAGGTCTTCGTCAAAATGCAGAACCCCTAAGCCTTAGGTATCTTTTCAGGGGGAGGACTTGCTCCTCCCCCTTGTGTCTATTTTCGGGAGGACGGAGGTTGAACAATTAAGTGATACTGCTATTGAACCAATTGATCAACGGCCTTCATGTCGGCGCCATTTACGCGCTGATTGCCTTGGGCTATACCATGGTATATGGCATCGTGCGCCTGATCAATTTCGCGCACGGTGATATTTTAATGGTGGGAGCTTATGCCGCCGTTGTCATGATCACCATGCTGAATCTGCCTGTCCCCCTGGTCATCGTTCTGGTAATATTGACCTGTGTTGTGTTCGGCGTGCTGATTGAGCGAATAGCGTATAAACCTTTGCGCAACTCACCGCGCATCTCGTCTTTGATTACGGCCATCGGTGTCAGCATGCTGCTGCAGAACTTGGCGCTCCTGATCTTTACGCCTACGCCCAAGCCGTATCCTATCAGCCTGAAGCTGCCCGCGCTGAACATCGGCCCTTTGATGGTCGGCTCGACCACTACCATTACGATCCTTACATCTGCCGTGCTGATGATCCTGCTGCAGGCATTTGTATCAAAGTCCCGCGCCGGAAAATCCATGCGCGCGGTATCGGAGGATTTTAACGCCGCCCAGCTGATGGGCATCAATGTCAACAATACCATTTCCCTTACCTTTGCTATCGGCTGCGCGCTGGCCGGTATAGGCTCGCTGCTCTACGGTCTGGCTTACCCCAGCGTATCTCCCTCGCTTGGCGCTCTGCCCGGCCTGAAGGCTTTTATCGCTGCCGTACTTGGCGGCATCGGGATCATCCCCGGCGCCATGCTGGGCGGAATGATCATGGGCCTGGCGGAAAGCCTGACAAAGGCGTATATCTCATCCCAGCTGAGCGACGCGGTGGTATACGGCATTCTGATTGTGGTGCTGCTGTTTAAACCCTCAGGATTGCTCGGCCGCGGGACAAGGGAGAAGGTATAGCCGATGAATAAAAAGGTAAAAAGTTATACGCTGAACATTTCAGCCCTTGTCATCATCTATGTGATCTTGTCGCTTCTTATATCGACCGGCACCATTAACAGTTATATTTCCGGCATCATCATCACCATCGGCATCGCGGTCATCATGGCTGTCAGCTTAAATCTGACGACCGGCCTGTTGGGCCAGCTGGCGCTTGGACATGCCGGCTTTATGTCCATCGGGGCCTATACGGCTGCCTTGATCACCAAAGCGATGAGCGAAACAAGCTTCGCTCTCAGCCTGCCGATTGGTTTGATCGCGGGCGGATTGATGGCAGCCTTATTCGGCCTGATCATCGGCATGCCGGCCCTGCGCCTAAAGGGTGACTATCTGGCCATCATCACGTTGGGTTTCGGCGAAATCATCCGTGTGGTGATTGAAAACTTGTCATTTACCGGCGGCGCGGGCGGGCTGTCCCGCATTACGCGGATGTCACGCGCCTTTTCAAGCGATACCAATGTATCAGGCGCCATTCAGCTTTCGATCGTATTCTGGGTGATGGTCATCATCATCACCAGCATCTACACCCTTGGCCGCTCCAGGCATGGGCGTGCCATCATCTCCATCCGTGAAAACGAGGTGGCGGCCGAAGCGACAGGCATTCCAACAATCTACTACAAACTGTTCGCTTTTACGCTGGCCGCCTTCTTCGCGGGTATCGCGGGTGGCCTGTATGCCCATCAGATCGGCATGCTGAGCCCCAAGACCTTCGGCTTTAACAAGTCTATTGAGTACCTGGTCATGGTCGTTCTGGGCGGTATGGGCTCGATCACCGGCTCTATCATATCCTCTGCCATTCTGGTCGCATTGCCCGAGTTTCTGCGAGGTTTCTCCGAATGGCGCTTGGTCATCTATTCGACCCTCCTGATTGGCATGATGCTGTTCCGTCCTTCCGGCTTGATGGGCACCAAGGAGTTTTCTTTGATCAAGGCATGGGACGGCACAGGGCGCTGGCTCAAAAAAACGCTGCGTATCAAAAAGCGTCAGGCCAAGATGCCCTACACACCCCGCTATGATGTATGGGAAAACGCTATTGTTCTGGAGACTAAAAACCTGGGCATCCGCTTCGGCGGACTGGTGGCGGCGGAAGGCATCAACCTGACCCTGCGAAACAACGAGATCGTAGGGCTGATCGGCCCCAACGGTGCCGGTAAAACAACTGTATTCAACATGCTGACCGGCGTATACGCGCCGACAGAAGGCGAGATCATTCTGCTGAGCAAATCCATCAGCGGGATGTCAACGCATGAAATTACCAAAAACGGCATCGCTCGCACATTCCAAAACATCCGGTTGTTCAAGTCCATGACTGTGCTTGAGAATATCAAAGTTGCGTTCCATACCAGGATGCAGTATTCCCCCCTTTCGGGCATCGTCCGCGCTTCTTCTTACCAGACCGAAGAAATGGGTATTGATATCCGCGCGCGTGAGCTGCTGAGGGTTTTTGATATGGAAGATGTTGCCCAGGCTCAGGCTGACAGCCTGCCGTACGGACAGCAGCGCAAACTGGAAATATGCCGGGCACTCGCCTGCAACCCCAAGGTTCTGCTGCTGGATGAGCCTGCGGCGGGCATGAACCCGATCGAGACCGCCGAACTGATGGCTACCATCAAGATCATCCGCAATCAGTTCTCAGTCGCCATTCTCCTGATCGAGCATGATATGAAGCTGGTCATGGGCATCTGTGAGCGTATCTATGTACTGAACTACGGCCGCGTGATCGCCCACGGCAGCCCCGCGCAGATCGGCAAAAACGCGGAAGTTATAGCGGCTTATCTGGGAACGCCTGACGGGGAAAGCGAAGGAGGCGCGCAGCATGCTGAAGATTGAGCACATGGACCTGTACTACGGAGCCATTCACGCGCTGCACGATATCTGCTTTGAGGTGAATCCCGGAGAGATTGTTACCCTGATCGGTGCCAACGGCGCCGGAAAAACCTCCATCCTTCATGCCATATCCGGTCTGATCCCCTACAGGAATGGTGAGGTCACCTTTAATGGACAGCATATAACCAAGGTTCCTCCCCACAGCCTGGTCGCTATGGGCCTGGTGCAGGTACCGGAGGGAAGGCGCGTGTTTTCGCGCATGAGCGTGATGGAAAACCTGGATATGGGGGCATTTACCAACCGTGATAAGGAAGACCAGGCCAAGACACTTGAAAAGGTATTCGATCACTTTCCCCGCCTGAAGGAGCGGCGCAAACAGGCCGCGGGCACGCTATCCGGCGGCGAGCAGCAGATGCTGGCCATGGGGAGGGCGCTGATGTCAAAGCCCAAGCTGCTGATGATGGACGAGCCCTCCATGGGCCTTTCCCCCCTGCTGGTGCAGGAGATATTTTCCATTACGCGGGAGATTAACGCGGAAGGCGTCACCGTGCTCCTGGTCGAGCAAAATGCCCATATGG
>CAYZRZ010000104.1:0-7916 GCA_964480995.1 uncultured Christensenella sp. | reverse complement strand
GGCTACTCCATATTCACAGGCGTGGGCGAGCGCAGCCGCGAGGGCAATGACCTGCTGACCGAGATGAACCAGTCGGGCGTTATCGACAAAACCGCGCTGGTCTTCGGCCAGATGAACGAGCCGCCGGGAGCGCGCATGCGCGTGGCCATGACGGGCCTGACCCTGGCGGAATACTTCCGCGATGTGAAGCATCAGGATGTGCTGCTGTTTATTGACAACATCTTCCGCTATATTCAGGCGGGCAGCGAGGTATCGGCCTTGCTTGGCCGCATGCCCTCCGCCGTGGGCTATCAGCCTACCCTGGCCACAGAGGTTGGCGCCCTGGAAGAGCGCATCGCCTCCACGTCGGACGGTTCCATCACCTCCGTGCAGGCCATCTACGTGCCGGCGGATGATCTGACCGACCCGGCGCCCGCCGCCATTTTCTCTCACCTGGACGCGACGACGGTGCTTTCACGCCAGGTGGCGGAGCTGGGCATTTACCCGGCCGTCAGCCCGCTTGATTCCTCCTCTCGTATCCTCGATCCCGACATCGTGGGAGAGGAGCACCACAAGGTGGCCCTGCGCGTGCAGGAAGCCCTGCAGCGCTACCGCGAGCTGCAGGATATCATAGCGATCCTGGGCATGGAGGAACTGTCTGAGGAAGACAAGCAGACGGTGTACCGCGCGCGGCGCATCCAGCGCTTCCTGTCGCAGCCCATGTTTGTGGCGGAAGTATTCACCGGCATCCCCGGCCGCTACGTGAAGCTGAAGGATACCATCGCTTCCTTCAAAGCCATTGTGGACGGCGAAGCGGATGATCTGCCCGAGGCCGCCTTCTTCATGGCGGGAGACCTGGAGGACGTGCGCCGCCAGGCCAAAAAGATGGAGGAAGGCCGCAATGGCTAAGCCCGACCCGATCCACCTGAATATACTGACGCCGGAGCACGCCTTTTACGACGGCTACATTGACCGGCTCATCCTGCCTGCCCCCGACGGGGAGCTGGGCATAGAGCCCGGCCACGAGCCCATGGTCATCTCCGTCATCGAGGGCGAGATCCGCGTGACCTATGAGAAGAACGGCAAGCCCCAGACCGATATCGCCGCCTGCTCCGCCGGCTTTGCCGCCGTGACCCAGCACCATGTGCTGCTGATGCTGCAGACGGCGGAATGGTCCTGGGAGATTGACCAGAAACGCGCCGAGCGCGATGCCCGCGCCGCGCAGGCCAAGCTGCGGCAGCAAAAGAGCATGCAGGAATATTACCTCGCGCGCTCCATGATGGCCCGAGCCATGGCCAGGCTGAGGGTCAGCAACAGGAATAAGATCAATAACTGAAGCATAATATCAATTTATTTACCAATAAAGCAGGGGCCGCGTCATGCGGCTCCTGCTTTATTGGTATGGGCTTCTACTGCTGTTCCTTTGAAATGTTTCTGAAAAACTTGGTCACCGGTTCGTAGAAGAAAATCATAACTGTCGGGATCAGCAGGAAGATCAGGCGGCCCAGTATGGTGTTGGCAAACAGGATAATAGCGCCCAGCCAGCGGTTGTTGTAATCATGTACGGCGTAGACCTGGCCGCGTTCGATCGTCTGGGCGGCCAGGCCGCGGTAGCGCTCATCCACGTAATTGCTCACATCCGTTTCAAGCCGACCTGTCGGTTCATTCGTCAGTTCATCCGTTTCATAGCCGGTCAGTTCCGCTACGTTGACCACCCCGGCCAGATCCTTGAACAGCAACACATCCCCGACATCCAGCCTGGATGTCTTATCCACCTTCTGAAACACCGCCAGGTCGTTGAGCAAGATATGCGGTTCCATGGTGGAGGATTGGAACACATAGGGGATCATGCCGTTGATGGATGTTTCGCGCTCAGGCGAGGCATAGCCGAAGGCCAGCACAACGATGTTGATGCCCAGCATGCCGATGATCACCGTCAGCATGAGGACGGCGCTGATGATGGAAGGCAAATTTCCGCCCTGCCTGCGCATTGTCAGCTCGGTGCTCGCCTCCACCTCACGCTTTTTGGAATCGGCGGATGAAGCGCTCTTGAGCACGATGGTGCCTGCCTGCTTGTTTGTCAGCGTCGGCAGCCGGTCCAGCAGGGCAGGATGATAGACCCGCGCCATCAGGTTGCCGTAGACCAGGCAGATCACCACACAGGCAATGATCAGGGCGCCTGAGACCGACATAAACACCGTCTGCCCCGCGTCCAGCATGTTGGAAAGGCTGCTCATCAGCACACGGTTGGCCAGCACATCGTAGTAGCCGGACGCAAGCTTGAATATGAACAGCCCCGCGGCAAGAAGGCCCACGATGTAGCGGGCATTGGTGATGTCACTTAAAAACAGCGACACCGTCAGGGAAACCGCCGCCAGGATCAGGATATCGATCAGGCCCATGATATACATGGGAATAATATAGTCAAGCACCAGCGGAAACTTCAAAAAGGAAGAAAGAAAAATGGTCGCCACAAAGCCGATCGAGTACACGGCCCCCTGGAAGACGAACCTGCCGATCATCTTCAGCGCGATCAGCCGCGTCGGCTTGTAGCCAAGCTGCACCAGGGGATACCACTTATTGCGGATGACCTCGATGAAGGTCATGTACTCGTAGTTGGTGATATAGAAGACCACGTTGAAGATCAGGGAAACGAACAGATAAATATAGAGGGTGGAGAAGTAGCTTGGCATCATCAGCTGGGGCGCCGCGTCCGATACGACACTCTGCTTGAGCGTCTGCAGGCTGAAGTAGATCGCGAAGGAAATCAGCCCCAGGAACAGCCCCAGGGAGAGCTGGCGGTTTCTTGAAAACTTCTGCTGCATATACGCGTTGCGAAGTTCCTTGCGCATAAAGCTCGTATTATAGATCATGGCTGCTCAGCGCCTCCAGATACGCGTTTTCCAGCGTTTTATGGCTGGTCAATACAGTGTCGATGGTTTCCCCCGTCTGCTCAACCAGCCTGAGGAACCCGCTCTGGTCGATCGGGGTGTCTCGGTAATCAAACACCTGAACTTCCCGCCCGCGCGCGGAGGCATACAGGGCGGGCTCCAGCTCCTTGAGCTTTTGCGCGAAGGCCTCCGCGCTGTCGCAGGTGACAATATAGACGCGCTTGTCAAGCTTCGCCATCACATCCCGCACGGACCCGCTGTGGGTGACCCTGCCATTGATTAGGAAAGCAGCGTGGGTGCCGGCTTCCTGCGCCATGGCCAGATCCTTGGTGCCGATCAGGACGGCCCCGCCGCCTTTGGTGATGATATTCGTGATCCCCCGGATGCCCTTTGCCAGGCGGCTGTCAAACTGGAGCTGAGGAACGGAAAAAATAATCAGCAGAGACATAGTGAAGCTGGCGGCCAGCAGGCTGATCACAGCCTTCTGCGCGCGGGAGAGGTACTTGATGGGCGTCAGCGTCAGGTAGTAAAGCCCGGTATCCAGCAGGCGCTGCAGGATATGAGCCTGCCGCCCCGCGGCCTCGCCGGGCATATTGGCGGTGGCAACCATCAGGTACTCCAATGTGTTCATGTTGGGGTAGATCACATCGCTGTCCGAAATGAAAAACACGTGGGGCAGCACCTTGCGCTTCTTGCGCATCATGCCCCGCTCGGCCAGAATGATCCGCCCCTTGTCATAGGGGCGCACGCTGCCGATGATCTCAAGCAGCAGCTCGATCTCAAAGGCCTCGCTGCCGACCAGACACCAGCACTCCCCCCGCCGGATATCAAAGCTGATCTCCCGCAGCACCTTTTCTTCAGCGCCGCCGGGATACTGGTAGACCTCCGCTGAATCCACATTGGTGATCTGCGCGACAAACTGGACCGGGTCAGGCGCGTCCTCGTGACGGGAGCGCTTCTTATAATGAAGTATCTTTTTCATACCGCCTACCTTCCGGCCCAGGGAAGCGTAACATGCCAGACCACAACACCCCTGATATCCGAAAGGGATACCAGCCAGGGGTCGGCTGAGTTATCCGGGTTATCGCCCTGTGTCTGATAGCGAACGACGCCATCCTCCCCCACGACCTCGTGGGTGATCCTGTGGGTAATGGCCGCGCTTTCACGGCTGTAGGTGATGATATCCCCCACAGCGGGCAGTTCCCCCGGCTTCAGCTCCTTCACCAGGATCGTGCTGCCGATGGGCAGGGTAGGGATCATGCTGCCCGTCTCCACCACATAGGATTGATAGCCAAACAGCGAGGGCGCGCGGCCGTTCATCCTGTCCGTCCAGATCTTGCCCAGCATCAAAGCAAGGCTCAGCAGCAGCAGGCCATAGATAACACGCCCGGCGATTTTTTTGGCAGGCAGTTTCTTTTTAACTGTATTTGAAGGCTTCCTGCCCTTATTGTCGGCAAGCTCCCTTGTCTTTAACAGGAGTTCCTCTACCTCTTCCCGGGTCGCGTACAGCCCCTTGCCTTCTTGCACTTTGCAGCCCCTTCCGGTTTTTGTCATGGAATAATATAAGCACAAAACCCCGGATGCCGTCAATAGCAAAGAAAAAGTAATATTTCACACAAAAATGAGAAATATTTCAAAAAATTCTTTGAAAATGTGTTGACAGCCCACATGCGGCCATAGTATTATTACATCGTAGATTCACCTTCAAGGGTGTGCTAACGGCAAAACAGCCGAAAGGCTGTGACGCAAAGCTACAGGGCCTTCCCCGCCGAGAGGCGGAATGGCAGCCAGTTGCCACATTGCGGCGCTCAGCGCCGTGCTGGTGGATCAATTTTTATGAGAAGGAGAGAGACGTATGCGCGCTGTGTAATCCGTCCATCCTGTTCTCTTAAGAAACTGATCCCCGGAATCTCCATGGAAGCAAACCCAAATAAAAAAGAAAGTGAAGTACCAAATCATGAAAAAGAAACCCCTCCTGTTCGCCCTGCTGGCCCTGGCGATCGTCACCTCCCTCACCGCTGGCACCCTGGCCGTGTACACCAAGTCTGTAGACCTCGCAGGCGAAGTAGCTGTTAAAAAGTTCGCCTTCAGTGCACAAGGCGGAACCGGAACCGTATTAAACCCTATCAAACTGGCTCCCACTGAGTCTCAGAAAAGCGGTTTCTCGGTATCCAACTTTGAAGGGCAAGGAACACAGTCAGAAGTGCCGCTCAATTACACTATCACAGTTGATATCAGCAAGGCTAAGGATATGATCGGTCTTACTGCCGAACTCAGAAAGAAAGGTTCTAATGAAGTCCTCGATAGCACAAAGAACGGAAGCTTTACATATGTAGCAAAAGACCAATTGGATCAGAAGAAAAAAGATACACACGAATACGAAGTGACCCTAACTTGGGTGGACGATAAGGACGCCAATCAATCCACAACAGCCATGACCCCCCCGACCTACGGTGATGGTTTGAAGATTAGCGTAACGGCAACACAGGCACTCACTTCGAACAGTGGCAATGGCAACGGCAACGGCAACAACTGATATCTTACCAGAGTAAATTTATTAATAAGCGCTCGCAAAGGAGGTCATGACCATGAGAAAAGCGTTGATCATCACAATGCTTCTGCTGATGATCGTGACCTCCCTTAACGCGGGCACACTGGCCATCTACACCAGCACGGTCGAATTACGAGCTGTGCCGATCGTTGCCAAGCGCTTCGTGCTGGATGTGGGCAGGGGCAGCGCCGATGAGTTTGACCTGTGGATCGCCCCGGGCGACACAGTCAGCTATTACTTCAATATCAGCAACTCAGCCGGCGAGGGCAGGCACAGCGAAGTGGATATGGACCTGGTGATCGAGGCCGATTTTTCATCGGTCTATCAGGCTTTGCCGGGTATCCTGATCAGCCTGACAGAAGAAGGCCGGCAGGTCGGTGCCGCGGACGCGTCAGGCCGCCTGAGCTACAGCCAGAGCAAGGCGTTCACGGCCTCTGTTCCCGAGGAAAAGATGTTCTCCCTTGTATTCAGCTGGCCCGACAGCGAAGCGGCACGACAATCCGTCATGTCGGGCAGATCCATCCTCCCTCTATCGATCTATATCAGGGGGACACAGCATGTTTAGATCAAAACGATTCAAGATTATTCTGGCAATGATCCTGCTGATCATATCAGCATGGACGGGCACAACGCTGGCCGCTTATGTTAAGCAGGCCGGCCTGTTTTCAAGCGGATGGGTCGGCCCCAAGTATTACGCTTTCGAGGTGGAATCCGCCCTCGGCCATACAAGCCTGGCACCGGGGGAAAGCGCCAGCTATGCCTTCTCGGTGAGAAATTACAACAGCGGCGGTACCGCGCAGGTGCCGCTGAAGGTATTGATCAGCATCTCCTACCCCTCGTCGCTCGCGGGCACCGGCAAGCTGCGGGCGGATCTGTACGGCGGCAGCACCCTGCTGCGCAGCTCGGATACAGGCACACTGGAGGCAGCAGGCTTTGATTTGGCCGCGAATGTGCAGGAAACCCACAATTACAAGGTCACTCTGACCTGGGTGGACGCGGACATAGCCCTGCTTGGCGGCATGACACAGGAGTCCTTTGACCCCCAGGCAATCTCTATTCGCGTATCCGGCTATCAATAAGCGGACAGCCTTTTCAAAATGAACGCGCGTGATAAGGATGCAAATCCGATGAAAAAATATACTGTTCCCGTTTTTTTATTGCTATTGGTGATCACCTTCATGAGCTCCGGCTCCCTTGCCATTTACACAAGGCAAAGTGAAGCGCGGGGCAGGCTCTATACGCGCGTCTTTTTATTCAACGCGGATGAAAAATCCACCTCCTATGACCTGGGCCTCAGAGGCCTGGCGCTGGCTCCCGGGGACGGGGAGAAAGAACTCTACCGTTTTGAACTGACCAACACAAACAGCGCGACGGAGGTTTGCGACTACAATCTGTCCGCGTCCATCGCGTCAAGCGGCATGGCACAGGCCTTGAACGCGATGCCCGGGCTGGTTTTCCGCCTGTACAATGTTTCCTCAGAAAGCGGGACCCCTGCCGCGACCATCAGTTCCGGGGAACTGGCCGCCGGCGGGATCATTTTTCCGGCCGGGGCAAAACAGACGATTCAGTATAAGCTCACAGCGCAATGGAATGACACCGGTGACAGCGCGGCACAGACCGCAATCGCGGCCTCCGGCGCGACTTACGCGATCAGCCTGTCTGTCTCCGCCGAGTCCATGAACTGAATTGACCCGGATTTTTTGTTTATTATGAAAGGAGGGCGGCTGGCATGAAAAGAATAAAGCAAGTTCTTTCCCTTGCTGCCGCTTTTCTGCTGCTTTTGGGCATCTTTATGACGCCCGAGGCAATCAGCGCGTATTTTTTAAGCAGAACACTGACTTATTCCGTGGCACCCGATCTGAGCGGCGTCCCGACACCGACGCCGACATCAACCCCTGAACCCACGCCTTCGCCTACACCTTCGCCCACGCCTACTCCTACGCCTACGCCTTCGCCCACGCCTTCACCTACACCTTCGCCTACGCCTACGCCTTCACCCACGCCTACTCCGACACCAACCCCCACGCCTACTCCGACACCATCACCCACAGCCGCTGTCGGACAGGGCCTGGTGTTTGCTTCAAGCGTATCGATTGATAAGGTTGGCTGGGATCCATTCTACAAAAGAAGCACAGCTTCAGCATCTGTAAATGTGGATAATGTCAATCATATACTCGACTTCAGCTTGACCTTAACCATGCCTGATGATCTCCCACCAAACCCCCAAAGTTACTGGTTCTCAGGGATCACCCTGAAAATTCCCGCCACCAACCGCTATCGGGAATCAATTGAAAGCACCGAACACTCCGGCAATGCTCGAATAGATAATCTTCCCAAGAAACCCGGTAAAAGCGGCAATGTTTCTATAAATTTCTACATCAATGGATATGCTCCTGTTGATGGCATGACCAGGGAGATGAAGGTGAATGACGCTGTAACGATGATCGGCAGAAATATCAAAAAAGCTCCCTGGTACGTGAGGGAAGCCTATACAG
>CAYZRZ010000103.1:0-7975 GCA_964480995.1 uncultured Christensenella sp. | reverse complement strand
ACGGGGCTATCCAGCACTACCTGACCGATAACGGGGTTGAGATCCTCTTCGGATACAGCTGCACCAACCTGATCCTCAAGGACGGGGTCTGCCTGGGCGTGCATGTGGAAAAAGCGCGCGGCGGGGAGAGCTTTGAAATCACGGCAGATGCAACCGTCGTCGCCACCGGGCGGCGCGGAGCCGACTGGCTGGAGAAGCTCTGTGAGGAGCACAGCATCGCCCACCAGCCCGGGACCGTTGATATCGGCGTGCGTGTCGAGGTGCGCAACGAGGTAATGGAGGAAGTCAACCGCGCCCTGTATGAGAGCAAGCTGGTCGGCTACCCGTTGCCTTTCCGTGACAAAGTGCGTACATTCTGCCAGAACCCCGGCGGTTTTGTCAGCCAGGAAAACTATGATAACGACCTGGCCGTTGTCAACGGCCACAGCTATAAGGAGCGCAAGTCGGACAATACCAACCTGTCCATCCTCTGCTCCCATAACTTCAGCTACCCCTTCAATCAGCCCATCGCCTACGCCCAGAAGGTGGGTGAGCTGACCAACATGCTGGCCAACGGCCAGATCCTGGTGCAGCGCTTCGGGGATATCCTGGATGGCAAGCGGACCTGGGAGAAGGAGCTGATGCAGTCCAACGTCCGCCCCACGCTGCACGACGCTGTCGCCGGAGATATCACCGCCGCCATGCCCTACCGCGCCATGACCAATATCCTCAATTTCATCAAGGCCATGGATCAGGTGGTGCCGGGCTTCGCCGCCCATGAGACCCTGCTGTATTCCCCTGAGCTCAAGTTCTACTCAAACCGCATCAAGATGGACCTCAGCCTCAACACCAGCATTGGCAAGTTCTACGCTTTGGGCGATTCCAGCGGCTGGACGCGCGGGCTGATGATGGCGTCGATGATGGGCGTGGTGCTGGGCAACAGGCTGGCGGAGGAAGAGAAGCTGTAACCATTGGTTCCGCTTCAGAGACCTGGCATGTCCGGGTCTCTTTTTTATGCTGATCATGAAGTGATTGTAGAATGATCCTTGCAATTGTGTTTCTAAACTATTACAATGCGGTGGGAACATGCTAAAGGAGTTTATGATGAAGCGCGGCATTCTGTTGATATTGATCTTAAGCCTTTGCCTGCAAACAGCCATCATCCCGCCGGTTTACGCGACAGAGGAAGAAGCTGTGACTGTGACGTCCGAAGCGCGCGTGCTCAAAAGCGGTGACCGGGGCGATGATGTCCGGGCGCTGCAGGAGCGCCTGCGCGCCTTGAAATACCTGGACGCGAAGGCGACCGGCAACTTTTTGAGCCAGACCGAAAAGGCTGTCCGGGCTGTACAGAAGGCCTACGGCATGGCGCAGACCGGAGAGGTGGATAATGATCTGCTGGAGATCATCTACAGTGATGAATTCTACCGCCCCCTCAAAAAGGACGATAAAGGCTCCGATGTCAGCGAACTTCAGGGAAGGCTTTCCGTTCTTGGGTTTTACCAGGGCAATATTTCCGGGGTGTATCTGGACGCGACTGTAAAAGCCATGAAGGACTTTCAGGCGCTCAACGGCCTGGAGGCAAGCGGCGCGGCAGACATCGCAACGCAAATCAAGCTGTTTGGTGATGATGTCGTCATGCCTACCCCCGATCCCAACGCTACCCCAACGCCGTCGCCGGCTCCCACCGCGCCGCCCGATACCAGCTTTCCCGGCAAGCTGCAATATGGCAGCAAGCAGAAGGCTGTGACCACCCTGCAAGAGCAGCTTGGTTATCTGGGATATCTGGACCGCAAGCCGACCGGCGGTTTTTACAAGCAGACGCAGTCCGCCGTCAAGTCCTTTCAGAAGAAAAACGGCTTGGTCAGTGACGGTGTTGTCGGGGAGGAGACCTGGCTGGCCTTGTTTGCCCCCGACGCGGTGCTGCCTCACAATACACCCAGGCCTGCGCCTGAACCCACGCCTGTGCCCTACTTTATAGAGGTGGATGTGGCCAATCAGCTGGTCAAGGTGTTCAAGCGTGACGGCGATGGCGGGTTCACCGATCTGCACAAGGTATTCACGGCATCCACCGGCACGGAAAAATTTCCCAGCGATGTAGGCACCTGGGTGCTGACAGGACGAAGGGCCCGCTGGGCTCTCTTCCCAACCTGGGGCGGCGGATACGCCCAATACTGGACACGCATCAACAGCAGCATCGCCTTCCATTCCTTCCTGTATACACCGGACCGCACGGAGGTCAAGATGGCCTCTGTCACCAAGCTGGGCCGCCGGGCCAGCCATGGCTGTATCCGCCTGACGCTCAACGACGCGAAGTGGATCTATGATAACATCGGCGAGGGCACTGAGGTCTGGATACATGAGGACGGATTGATCGATCCCGAGCTCAAGTACGCTAACGGGCTGGGCGAGTTCTCACAAAAGCTGGGCAATCACGTCGCGACGCCTGAACCGGCACCCAGGCCGGACTATGACATGGCCGTCACCCCCGCGGGCGGCATCCGTGAGCTGAAAGTCGGGGCTGAGGGCGATGATGTCTTCTGGCTTCAGAACCGCCTGAAGGAGCTGGGATACTACCTGGGCAGCGTGACAGGCCAGTACCGCGAGGGGACCCGCGACGCGGTGAAAGCCTATCAGCGCGATAACAAGCTCAGGGTGAACGGCACTGCCAACAAAGAAACCCAGGAACTGCTCTACAGCCAGACGGCCCAGGCCGTCGCGGCGGCGCAGCCCACACCGGCCCCAACTGCCATCCCCGCCCCGGCGACGGAATACATTGTCGGCGAAGGGAAGTAAACAACACAAAGCAATTGAAAAGCCCGCCGTCCGGCGGGCTTTTCAATGTGACGCGGCTTTGCGATGCGGGTGGATGCGCTAAGCGCTTCTGTCAGGACTGGGGAACCGTTTCCTGTTCTTTCTCAAGGCTCTTTAATCTGTCGATGCTGTCCATCATCTTTTTGAGAACGGTCAGGCCCTCATGCAGGGCCTTTTCATCATCCGAGTGCTTCAGCAATAGCAGCAGGGCCGGACGCTTGCCGCTCTGCAGGCTGAGGCGGCTGTCCGTCATCAGCATGCTCTTATAGATCAGGGCCGGGTCCTCAGAGTACTGCGGGCTGAGCCGCAGCTTGAGGGCGCTGCCTGCATAGGTGACCAGATCGGCGCCTATCCTGTTGGCCAGCGCTCTCAAATGCGCTACATCCATCAGGTTGAGCGCCGGCTGATCCGGCTCTCCGAAACGGTCGATCAGTTCGTCTACCAGGTCGCTCTTGTCCTGATCGTTTGCGATCAGGGAGATGCGCTTGTATATTTCCATGCGCTGGGCTTCGCCCGGCACATATTCCTCAGGCAGGTAGGCGTTGATGTGCAGCTCCACCCTGGTATCCAGCTCGCTCTCGCGGCGGCCGCTGTAATCGCCCTTGGCCTCCCTGACAGCTTCCTCGATCATCTTGCAGTAGAGATCGTAGCCCACGGCGCTTACCTGGCCCGATTGCTCCGGGCCCAGCATGTTACCGGCTCCGCGGATGCTCAGGTCGCGCAGCGCGATGCGGAAACCGCTGCCAAACTCCGTAAACTCCTTGATGGCGGACAGCCTTTTCTCCGCCGTCTCGCTGAGCGCTTTATCTGGTCGTACTGTAAAGTAGGCGTAGGCGGAACGGGTGCTTCGTCCGACGCGGCCGCGCAGCTGATAGAGCTGCGACAGACCGAAGTGGTCGGCGTTATGGATGATGATGGTGTTGGCGCGGGGAATGTCGATGCCGTTTTCGATGATGGTGGTGCACAGAAGCACATCGTAGTGCCCGGCCACAAAGTCCATCATCACGTCTTCCAGCGCGTTTTCCTTCATCTGTCCGTAAGCGACGGCAATCTTCACTTCCGGCACCAGCTGGCGCAGGGAGGAAGCGAAGCGGTCGATATCGGCCACGCGGTTGTAGAGAAAATACACCTGCCCCTCGCGGTTCTTTTCGCGCAGGATGGCGTCGCGGATCAGCGTGTCGGAATAGTCAACCACATAGGTCTGAACAGGGTAGCGCTCCTCGGGCGGGCTTTCCAGCAGGCTCAGATCGCGCACGCCCACCATGCTCATGTGCAGGGTGCGGGGGATGGGCGTGGCCGAAAGGGTCAGCACGTCCACACGTCGCTTGTAGTTCTTGATCCCTTCCTTGTGCGCGACGCCGAAACGCTGCTCCTCGTCGACGATCAGAAGGCCCAGGTTCTTCATGTTGACGTCCCGGCTCAGCAGCCTGTGCGTGCCGACAAGGATATCCAGTTCACCCCTGGCAGCCTTTGTCAGCACCTCCTTGTTTGCCTTGGGGGTGCGGAAACGGCTGATATAGTCCACCGTCACCGGGAAGCCTTCAAAGCGCTTCTTGATGGTCTGGTAGTGCTGCTGCACCAAAATGGTGGTCGGGGCTAGGAAGGCGACCTGCTTTGAGTTGATCACGGCGCGGAAAGCGGCGCGTACCGCCACCTCGGTCTTTCCATAGCCGACATCACCGCACAGCAGCCGGTCCATGTTGGCGGGACGGGCCATGTCGTCCAGTATATCGCGCACAGCCCGTTCCTGATCGGGCGTGAGCTCATACTCAAAGCGTTCGCCAAACTCCGCCTCGAACTCTGCATGCGGATCAAACGCAAAGCCCGGAACGGACTGGCGCTCGGCATAAAGCTTGACCAGATCGAAGGCCAGTTTCTGCAGGCTGCTTTTTACTTTTTTACGCTGCTTGTCCCACTCGCCGCTGCCCAGATCGTTGAGCCTGGGCGCGTTATCCTCGGAACCGATAAACTTTTGAACCCGCTCAAACTGGTCAAGCGGTACATAGAGCTTATCGCTGCCCCGGTAGTGGATCAAGAGGTAGTCACGCCACGCGCCTTCGCTCTGGAGACGCACCGTGCCCTGATAGATGCCTATGCCGTGGTGCTCATGCACCACATAGTCGCCTACGCTCAGGTCTGTGAAGGCTTCGATGCGCTGGCCGGAACCCACGCGGGCTTTGGTTTTCTTCTGCCCGCTGCCCAATACATCTGTATCGGTCAGCAGGACGATGCCGGCCTCTTCCATGATGAAGCCGCGGGAATAGGGGATGGCATACAGGGCGGCGCTGCCGCGTTTGAGGTCGGGAGAGAGATCATGCCTGATCTCCAGCGCGCATTCAAACTCGCGCAGGGCGCGCTGCATGCGCAGGGCGCGCACCTCGCCGCCGCACAGGATGGCAACGGCATATTTGTCCGCGATCCATTGCCTGATGTTGAGCGAAAGCTCCGCGAATCTGCCCTGGAAACGGCTGAGGCCGCTGCCCTTCATCGGCAGGGTAAGGTCGGGTTCCAGCCCGGCCATGCCGCGAAGCAATTCCTGCATGGTGACGACAGGCTGCGCTTTCAGCCTCGCCATGACCTCCTGGGAGGTATACAGCAGATGCTGCTGGGCGGGGAAAGCCCCGCCATGTTCCAGTGCCAGGTTCAGATCCTGCGCGAAACTCTCCAGCCGCTCATCCAGCCGCGTGAGAGAACGGTCAGGCGTATCCACCACGATGATCGGGTTTTGAAACAGGTCACACAGATGGCGGGCCTCAGGGTAGAGGATATTGGCCCACAGGTGCATGCCGGGGAAATAGCCGTTGTCCAGCAGCTGTTCGATATCCCGCAGGGTGGCGTACTGTGCCGGAAGCACTGGGTCTTCCTCTTCCTGCGCGGCATAGAGCTGCCGGGTCTTCAGCGAGGATCCCGCAATTTTCAAGGCCTCGCGCATACGCCTCGCCGCATCCTCACGGTGCTGCGAGGGAACAAAATACTCAAGCGCGGGACCAAAACGCGCAGTATCCAGCCTGCCTGCGCTGCGCTGTGTCAAAATGTCAAAAGGCCGGATGGAATCGACCTGGGTGTCAAAGAACTCAATACGTACGGGCTGGTCACTTTGAGGGGCGAAAACGTTTAAAATGTCTCCGATCAGGGCGCATTGCCCCTTTCCTTCCACCATCGGCACACGCTCATAGCCCATGTTGGTCAGCCGGGCGACCAGGCTGAGCGGCTCAATGTCGTCCCCCTCTTTGACGGTGACCTCATCGCCCAGCGCCCATGAAGCGGGCATATAGCGCGTCAAAAGCGCCTCAGCGGATACGGCAAGCAACCGGATGTCTCCCGACTTGACACGGCTGAGCACTGTCAGCCGCTGCCAGTCAGCCTCACGGCCGGATACGCCGCGTACAAACTGAAGCTCCGGCGTTTGCATGGCCGCGGCAGCGCCACCCAGCAGCTGCGCCGCGTCCTCCGCCGCGCGGGAAGCCAGGGCTTCGGAGGAGGCAATGTAAAGTACAGGCCTGTCCGCCGCGGCCGATAAGGCTGCGGCCAGAAAAGCCCGCTGAGACTCCGTTACGTCGTAGAGCGCGGCAGTCTTTGATTCTTTGACGGATGCCAGCACCTGCTGCCAGCTTTTGCTGGAAAGCAATATATCAAATGTTTTTTGCTGCATGTTATCTCTTATTATACCGGTTCATGGACAGATCGATTCCGTTTTTGATAAAGCAATCGGCAGCCTGGGCGGCGCGCTCAAAAGCATCATTCATGATGTCCTGGTCTTCCCCGAAGCCTGAAAGCACCCAATCCTTCAGATCCCATCCGGGCGGGGGCGCGCCCACGCCGATGCGGATGCGGGGAAAACGGTCGCTTCCCGTCACGGCAATGACGCTGCGCCAGCCGTTGTGTGTACCCGCCCCGCCGTGGGGACGGATGCGCACGGCACCCGCGCTGAGGTCAATGTCATCTGACAGGATCAGCGTCTGCTCAGGCGGTATCTTGTACCAGTGCATCACGGCGGCCACGCTGTCGCCGCTTAAATTCATATAAGTCTGCGGCTTGATGAGAGCGATGCGGTGCCCTCCTGCCATGCCTTCGCCGATCAGCGCTTTGCAGCGGTTTTTGTTGATGGTGATACTGTATTGCTTGCCTAATATATCCAGAACCTTCCAGCCTACATTGTGCCTTGAGTTCTCGTAGGCGGCGCCGGGGTTGCCAAGGCCGATGATTGCGAGCATGCCGTCTCCTTTAGATTCCTGAAGTGATCCAATCGGCAGGGCGGATGGAAAGAGGCTCATCTTCTCCGCCGCCTGAAAACAGCAGCAGTGTCTTTTCCTTTTCGATGGGCCTGCGCGGCGGCGTGTCCTGCGCCAGCACGAAGCTGAGGCCGATCACTTCAACATTGAACTCATCCATCAGGGAGATCAGGCCCCTGGCTGTGCCGCCGCCGCGGATCAGGTCATCCACGATCAAGGCGCGCTGGCCGGTCTTCACGGCACGGCGCGAAAGCGACATGGTTTCAATCGTGCCTTTGCCGCCGGGATAGTTGATGTTGACGGCGCTGCCCTCGTACACCTTGCTCTGCCGCCTGGCGATCACGAGGGGAATATTCATATAGTCGGCCGTCATCATCGCGACGGGGATGCCCTTGGTTTCCATTGTCAGGATAAAATCCGGCTTTTCCTCATACCAGGCGCAGGCGATGATCTGGCTGATCCCGCGCACGGTGACCGGGTCACCCAGAATGTCTGATAAATACAGGTAGCCGCCGGGCAGGATGCGATCCGGCGCAAGAAGCTTGCCGATCAGCCCGGATAAAAACTGCCGCGCGCTGTCTGCCTGCGCGCAGGGACGAAAGCGCACCCCGCCCGCAGCGCCCGCCACCGTTTGCAGCTGTCCCAGCCCGTTTTGCCTCAGCGAGGCGTCGATGATCACCATGTCCTCGCTCAGCGTCGATTTGGCGGAGCCGAAACGCTCGCTGAACGCGGAGAACGATATCACCTCGTTAGGCCTGCTGACCAGTATTTTTGTCAGGGCAGCGATGCGCTCCGTGCGTTTGATTTTATCCATGAACCAACCCTCCTTAGTCGTAGCGATATATCATATCATAAAAGATCGAATATTGCCATTTAAAATATAAACGAACGTTCGTCGTGTGAATTGCAAACGTAAGTTCCGGTCTTGGGGGGAGGGAGTGGAAATAAGTCAT
>CAYZRZ010000102.1:0-8049 GCA_964480995.1 uncultured Christensenella sp. | reverse complement strand
CCTGTCCCGCAGCAGCGCAAGCCGCGCCGCCGCGCCGCGAAAACCCATCAGCTTCCTGAGGATGAAGAGTAATTTCTCTCCTCCTTGGCACCAGGCATGAAGAACGCAAAGCCCCGCGCCGGACTCAGCGCGGGGCTTTGCGTATATAAAGGAGCCGGACAGGCCGCCGATCAGAATCAAATCAATGTTATAGGAGAATCAAATCAATGTTATAGGAGGTTAGTCAGCGCGGCAAACTCTTCCAGGCTTAGCGCCTCCCCCCTCACCCCGGCGGGGAGGCCGGCTTTTTGTACAAGCTCCTCCGCCTGCGACCGGCTGAGAGAATAAACGGGCATCAGGTTATTGACCAAAGTCTTTCGCCTCATGCGGAAGGCGGCGTCAATCAGGCTGAACAGTCTTTTCTCATCCGCCCGGACAGGCGGCATTTCGCGCATGGGCATCGTGACAAACGCGCTGTCGCACTTAGGCGGCGGCGTAAACGCTTCCGACCCGATGATCTTGACGATCCTGGGCTCAGATTTATACTGCGCAAGCAAGGCAAGCGGCCCGTAAGCCGGTGTGGAAGGGCGCGCGATCAGGCGCTCCGCCGCCTCCTTTTGCACCATCACGTTGATCGAGCGAATCGGCAGATCAAGCCGGAGAAGGCGATTCATGATCGGCGTGGTGATGTAATAGGGCAGGTTGGCCGCGATTTTAAAAGGGCCAAGGGGCAACAGCAGCTCCTCAAGCCCATCCCCCATGATATCCCCCTGAATCACTTCCACATGATCAAGTCCGTGCAGCGTTACCCGCAGCACAGGGATCAATTGGGGATCCACCTCCATCGCCAGGACCCGGCCGGCCTTTTTTGCCAGCGCCTCCGTTAACGCGCCTAAGCCGGGACCTATCTCAAAAACATGGTCCGGACGCTCTATCCCGCTCAGGGCAACGAGTTCCTCAAGCAATGCCTTGTCATTCAAAAAATGCTGGCCAAGCGCCTGCTTGGCGCGGAATCCCTTTTCGGGCTTGATATGCGGTGTTTTCCCCTTCATAGTGTCTCCAAGGCACGGATTTTCGCGACAGCCAAAGCGGCATCCGGCGCGCGGAACAGGGAGGTCCCCATTACCAGGCGCGTCACGCCCTTTTTGATAGCCGGTTCCGCGTTGTCAGGCCCTATCCCGCCGTCGGCCGAGATGATGCCGCAAAAGCTTTTTTCACGCAGGAGGGCCGCCTTGTCAAGCTGCTCGGGCATCATCTTCTGCCCGCCGAAACCGGGCTCGACCGTCATGATCAGTATCAGATCGATCAGGCTCAGGTATGGAAGGAGGCTGTCAGCAGGCGTACCGGGCTTTACGCTCAGCCCTGCTTTGCAGCCCAGACTTTTAATATGTTCAATAGCTTGCAGGATCTTTTCCCCCAGTTCAACGTGGATGGTGATCTCATTTGCCCCGGCCGCGGCAAAGGCCTCAATATAGTGTTCAGGGTTGTCCATCATCAGGTGAACATCCTGCCGGATATCGGGAAACCCGCGGCGCAGGGCCCGGCACAGGTCCGGTCCGTAGCTCAAATTGGGCACAAAATGCGCGTCCATGATGTCCACATGCAGCATATCAGCCCCGGCATCCAGTACCCTCTGTACTTCCTCACCTATACGCAGCGTATCCGCCGCCAGCACCGAAGGCGCTATCTCAATCATACCTTTCCCTCCATGTCTTCTTGACCGTTTCCATCAACTCGCCGTAGCGCATCAGACGGGAAGCGTTGATATCCCCGGCTTCACAGGCTTTCTTGACCGCGCATCCCGGTTCTGTCAAGTGCAGGCAGGGATTGAAACGGCAGTCCGCTTCATAGGGGCGAAAATCCGGATAGTACCCGCTCAGCTGTTCAGGCTCCATGCCGCGCGGCAGTTCGAGGAGAGAAAACCCCGGCGTATCCATCACCCTCATGCCATCGTGGTACAGAAGCGTAGTATGACGGGTGGTCTGCTTGCCGCGCTTGATCCTGTCGCTGATCGCGCCGGATATAAGCTCGGTACCTGTCACCATGCTCAGCAGCGCGCTCTTGCCTACGCCCGACTGTCCGGCAAAACCCGTCAGCTCACCGCGCATCCGGCTGCACAGCTCATCCAGCCCCTGACCCGAGGAAGCGCTGAGTGCGATGACCGGGGCGTCTGAACTTTTATAGATTTCTCGGGCCTTCTCATAGGTCTCCATGCCGATATCGCTCTTGTTCACCGCGATCAAGGGGCGGATGCCCTGCATATCGGCATAGACCAGCAGCTTGTCCACCAGCAGGTAATCAGGCACAGGCTCGGGTGCTACCACGATCACCATCAGGGTGATATTGGCTACAGGGGGACGCAGGCACAGGCTGGCGCGGGGCAGTATCTCCTCCAGCCACCCATGCTCCTCCCCGGATCCGGGGGAAAACATCACGCGGTCTCCGGGCAGGGGACTGATCCCGTCCCGTCTGAATTTCTTTTTCGCGCGCAGAATATGCTCCTGCCCGATTTCATCGCGCACGGTGTAGAATCCGCCGCGCCCTTCCTTGATCTCGCCTTTTATCATGGCGTCTCCGTCCGGGGAGGCTGATAAACATAAAGCACCAGCTGCAGGGGTGTGCCCTCCATCACCTTATCGCCGGATTTTGGAGTCTGGGTCGCGATTCGGCCGTCCTGCGCCGGATCCTCTACCACTACGTGATCCACCACATCGGGCAGAAGCCCCGATCGCTTGATGACAGACTCGGCCGCCTCATAGGGCTGACCCTTATAGTCAGCCACCGTGACTTCGCCTCCGGATACCGTCACCTGGATCACCCCGCCGTAGTCAAGCATCGTTTCGCTTTGGGGGGATTGGCTCAGGATGGTGCCGGAAGCCTGGGCATTCATGATTCGGCTGCTTTCAAACAGCTTCAGCCCGATTCGTTCCGTCTCCTCCTGCGCTTTTGCGAAAAGCTTGCCGGTCAAGGCCGGGACGGCCTGCCTGCTGGCCCCTGAGGATATGGTGATCAGAATGGTATCGCCGCGCTTCATCGGATAATCATAGTCGTGCGACTGCAGGATCACGCGCCCCACCGGCTCTCCGCTGGGCTGCCTGGCAATGCGCGGGATAAGTCCAGCCCGCCTGGCCTCCCTGATCGCGGCGTCTTCCTCAAAATCAAGCAGGTAAGGGGCCCTTGTGCTGTTGACTACGGAATTGACGATCGTGATCGTGCCCCAGGCAAGCAGCCCCAGCACCACAGCGGCGGTCACCGCCATTGCGACGCGATCCCTGTTCCGCCTGCGCCGTTTTTTGGATGTACCCGTCTTTTCAGGCTGTATGGCCAGCACAGGCGTATCCAGCGTATTCTCCTTCTCGGGTGACTGCAGGGCGATTTTCAAAGCCTGCGCCATTTCAAGCGCCGTATGATAGCGGTTGACCGGACCCTTTTCAAGGGCTTTCATCACCACCGCCTCTACGGAGGGAGACACATCCGGGTTGATCTCCCGCAGGGGCCGGGGCCTGACCTGCACATGCTGCAGCGCGATGGCGACCGGCGTTTCCCCGTCAAAGGGCACCTTGCCTGTCAACATCTCATAGAGCACGACGCCAACGCTGTACAGGTCACTGGATACGGTCGCCATCTCGCCCTGCGCCTGCTCGGGAGAAAAGTAATGCACCGTGCCCATCACGGATTTATCGGCATCAGGGATGGTCGCCGTTTTGGTTCCCACCATGCGCGCGATGCCGAAGTCTGATACCTTGATATACCCCTTTTGATTGACCAAAATATTCTGCGGCTTGATATCCCGGTGAATGATCCCCGCCTGGTGCGCGTGCTGCAGGGCCGAGAGAATGCGGATCGCGATCTGCACCGACACGTCTTCCGGCAGCGTCTTTGAATCCCGAATGATATCCTTCAGCGTCTTTCCGTTGACATATTCGATGACGATATAGGGGTTTTCAGTCGTCCCCACATCCAAAAGATTTACGATGTTATGGTGGCTCATCTTGCTGGCCGCGTTGGCCTCACGCTGGAAGCGGCTCAAAAAGTCAGGGTTCTGCTTATATTCGGGCCGCAAAAATTTGATGGCTACATCATGCCCTGTGCGCAGGTCGCGCGCCAGGAAAACAAGCGCCATGCCGCCTTCGCCGATGGGAGCCAGTATTTGATATCGATCCGCTATGATCTGCTTGATGCTCACCTGGGCACCTCCAGCAGGATCAGGGTGATATTGTCACGGCCGCCCGCTTCCAAGGCGCCTACCACCATGCGGTCGGCAGACGTTTCCAGGTCTTTCATCAACAGGCAGTCAAGGATGCTCCGGGCATCCAGATGCTCGCTCAGCCCGTCAGAGCAAAGAAGCCAGCGGTCGCCGGGCACCCTGTCAAATACAGCCGTATCGCATACCACGCGATCCTCCGTACCCACAGCCCGGGTGATCACGTTGCGGTAAGGGGAGCTGCGGGCCGCGTCGCGCGCCAAAGCGCCGCTGCGCACCATTTCGCCAACAAGCGAGTGATCATTGCTCACCTGCGTGAGCTGACCTTCGCGCAGCAGATAGGCCCGGCTGTCTCCAACATGACCCAAAAGCACGCTTCCGGGCGCCTCCCACAGCATCGTCAGCGTTGTCCCCATGCCGCTCAGATAATCTTCGGCCTGCTGACGCAGGTAGATATCACGGGTAATGCGCTGATAGCAGGCATCGATCGCCGCCAGGGACGGCGTCAGGCCGTACAGGGCCTTCAGTCCCTCTATGGCCATGAAACTGGCGATATCTCCGCCGCGGTGTCCGCCCATGCCGTCCGCGACAGCATAGATGGGATACACGTCCGGCATCACCAGCAGGGCGTCCTGATTGCTTTGCCGTATACGGCCTATGTGCGTTCTGGCAACAGATCTCAAGCCCCGTCCCCTCCTTCGTCCAATAAGGGTTCAAGCGACATCGCGGCCCCTTCTTTTAACAGGTAGCGGCGCCGCAGCTGGCCGCAGGCCCCCGATATATCGGCCCCCATCTCCCGTCTGAGCGTTGCGGAAATATGGTGTTCCTCCATCAGCGCTAAAAATTTTGCTGCCTCCATGCGGGTCACGCCGCGCAGCTGCCGTTCCTCTACCGGGTTCAAGGGGATCAGGTTGACATGGCACTGCATGCCGCGAAGCCTGCTTGCCAGTTCCCTGGCATGCTCGGGCTGATCATTCACGCCCTGGACCAGGGCGTACTCAAACACAACGCGCCGGCCTGTCTTGTCGATATAATTGCGGCAGGCTTCCAGCAGCCGCTCAATGCTCACGCTTCTGGCGATCGGCATGGTACGCTGCCTGATCTCATCATTGGGCGCGTGCAAACTGACAGACAGCGTGACGGGGAGATCTTCCTGCGCCAATCTGTCCATTTTATCCACCAGCCCGCAGGTGCTCAGCGAGATGTGCCGAAGACCGATGTTCAAGCCTTTCTCATGGCTGACCAGGCGCAGGAAGCGCACCACCTCATCATAGTTGTCAAGCGGTTCGCCCGACCCCATCAGGACAATGTTGTGAACGGAGGTGCCGGGCATTTCCGCCCCGGCCAGGATCACCATGTGCATCATCTCGGCCGCTGTGAGGTTGCGGGCAAGCCCTTCCAGGGTGCTGGCGCAGAAGGAACAACCCATTCGGCACCCTACCTGGGTGGACAGGCACAGCGTCATGCCATAGCGGTAGCGCATCAGCACGCCTTCCACGCAGTGATCATCCCGCATCGCGAACAGCACCTTCATGGTGCCGTCGATCTCTGATACGAAGCGTTCGATGATGCGCACAGGTTTATCAACGGCCGCCTCTGTCAGCTGCTGCCGGAGAGCTATGGGCAGGTTGCTCATTTCATCAAACCCGGCTCCCTTATGAAGCCAGGCGAACACCTGATCCGCCCGGTAGCCGGGCTGCCCTATATCTTTCAGATACAGGGCCAGCTCCTCCGGAAACATCTGCAAGAGAGCGGGTTTTTTCATACGCGCTTCATACGGGCTACAAAGAAGCCCTCCATCCCGTCACGGTGAGGAAGCAGCTGCAAGCCATACTCTCCCGTCAGTTCCCTCAGGTTCGCCGGGATCTCCTCAGGCAGCGCGTCCATGACAAAATCGGGATGCGTATCCAGGAAATCCTTGACCTGCAGGTGGTTTTCCTCAGGCAGTATGGAGCAGGTGGCATAGACCAGCGTGGCACCGGGCTTTACATAACGGCTGCAGGTATCAAGCAGCTTTGACTGGATGTCCGTCAGCTCTCTTAAGCTCTCTTCCTTCAGGTTATGGCGCAGATCGGGCTTTTCAAACAGTATGCCGCTGCCGGTGCAGGGCGCGTCGATCAGAACGGCGTCCATCATCCTGTCCATCTGCTCTCGGTAGACCAGGGCATCGCGCATTGCCGGGCGGATGTTGTACAATCGCAGCCGGTCGGCCAGCGCCTGGATCAGATCCACCCTGTGCTCATGCACATCCCAGGCTTGCACACGGCCTGTGCCCTGCATCTGCTCGGACATGAAGGCCGATTTGCCGCCGGGCGCCGCGCATGTATCCAGCACCTGAGCGCCGAGCTTTGGTTTCACTGCCATGGCGGCTACCATGCTGCCCTCTCCCTGGATGGAGAACAAACCATCCAGAAAGTCATTGTCGTGGCCGATATCGGATGCCCCTGATATATGCCATACCCCAGGCAGGATACCGGGTTTTGCGTCCCAGGTTTTTTTACGGAGCAATTCTTCAAACTTGGCTGCGCTGATACGCTGCAGGTTGGGGCGGATGGTGATATAGTGCTCCTGCTTTTCATAGCATAGGAGACGATCGCCTTCCTCGGGTCCGTAAGCATCCAGTATCTTCTGCGCGTACCACTCAGGCAGGGATTGCATTATACGGTAATACGTGAGCCCCTCTTCCTTTGCGGGAAAGCTCAGTTCCTCCCGGCCGCGGATCAAATTGCGCAGTACGCCGTTGACCAGACCGGTCAGATCTTCCAGGCCCAAGTCACGCGTCAGCTTCACCGCCTCGTTGACGGCAGCGCTGTCGGGGATACGGTCAAGCAGCAGAATTTGAGCGGCTGACAGGCGCAGGATGTTGCGCACGCGCTTTTCAAGCTTCTCTGTATCTTCCAGATAGCGGTCCAGCGCGAAGTCGATCTGGTTAAGATGCTCCAGCGTCAGATAAACGATGCGGGTGCACAGACGCTTGTCTTTTTGCGACAGGTTCACTTTCTCAAAATGCTCATCCAGCGACAGCGAGGCAAAGCCGCTTTCAAGCAGCACGCGGTTTAGTACCAGCATGGCGGACTTGCGGGCATCGGCACTCAGCCCGGTCCCTTCCCTGTCATTGGGCTGGTTGCGAAAATCCGTCCGCCTCGGGGCAGCATGGTTAAAGCTTGGCCTGGGCGACGCGGGCCGGCGAAAGGCGCCGGCGGGACGCGTCGGACCGGAAAAACCCGGTCTTCCGAAGCGCTGCTGCGGTTGCTGAGACTGTGCCGGGCGGCTGAAGCTTCTGCGGTCTCGGTCATTTCCCTGCGGGTCAGGTACAAAAGAAGGTTTGTTAAAGCGATTGCCGCCTTCCTGGGGCCGGGGCGCGCCTCTGTCAACAGCAGGCCTGGCATAGCTGCGGCCCTCCCCACCTTGGCCTTGCGGCGTCCCGGCAGGTCTCGCGAAAGGCTTGCGCTCGCCGCTCTGCGGGCCTCTGTCAAAGGCAGGCTTGCCAAAGCCGCGGCCTTCTCCGCCCTGGCCTTGCGGCGCTCCGGCTGGTCTTGCGAAAGGCTTGCGCTCCCCGCTCTGCGGGCCTCTGTCAAAGGCGGGCTTGGCAAAGCTTCGGCCCTCACCGCCCTGGCCTTGCGGCGCTCCGGCAGGTCTCGCGAAAGGCTTGCGCTCGCCGCTCTGCGGGCCTCTGTCAAAGGCAGGCTTGCCAAAGCCGCGGCCTTCTCCGCCCTGGCCTTGCGGCGCTCCGGCTGGTCTTGCGAAAGGCTTGCGCTCCCCGCTCTGCGGGCCTCTGTCAAAGGCGGGCTTGGCAAAGCTTCGGCCCTCACCGCCCTGGCCTTGCGGCGCTCCGGCAGGTCTCGCGAAAGGCTTGCGCTCGCCGC
>CAYZRZ010000101.1:0-8161 GCA_964480995.1 uncultured Christensenella sp. | reverse complement strand
GCTCATGATTTTCAGATGATATCCTCGTTTCTCGTTGGCGCTGTACGGAAACTCAGTACGGAAACTCAAGACCGCTCTGTCCTTGACATCACATGGAGGTCTGCCTATACTCCTGTGTCGTATCATACATATTTTCAGGAGGCAAGGGATATGAACTGGGCATTGATCGGTTACGGCGGCATGGGCGCCTGGCATGCGGACAAGCTGCTCACGCTGCCGGAGGTGAGGGTTTGCGGCATCTATGACATCGACCCCCAGCGGGGCGAACTCGCGGAGGAGAGAGGTCTTTTTATCTATCCATCGCTTGAGGCGCTTTTATCCGATCCGAAGGTTGAGTTTGTCACCATCGCCACACCCAATGATGTCCACCGCGAACTTGCCGTCGCCGCCATGAAGGCAGGCAAGCACGTGATCTGCGAAAAGCCGGTCACGCTCTCTTCAGACGACCTGCAGGCCATGATCGACGCCTCCCTCACAACCCGCCGGCTGTTCACAGTGCACCAGAACCGCCGCTGGGATGAGGATTTTCTGGCTGTCAGACGTATATTTGACGAGCACACGCTGGGCCGCGTATTCAACATCGAAAGCCGTGTCCACGGCTCTCGCGGGGTGCCGGGTGACTGGCGCAACAAGAAGCGCCAGGGCGGCGGCATGATCCTGGACTGGGGCGTCCATCTGCTTGACCAGCTGCTGCTGATGCTAGGGGAAGACGTGGTATCCACCTACTGCACCGTGTCGCACGTGACCAATGACGAGGTGGATGACGGCTTCAAGGCCATCCTCACCTTCGCAAGCGGCCTCACCGCGCAGGTGGAGGTGGGTACCAGCAATTTTATCGAGCTGCCCCGCTGGTACGTGCAGGGTGAAAACGGCACCGCCATCATCAGGGATTGGGCCCTGAACGGCGAGATCGTGATGGTGTCCGACTGGGAGAAACGCGACGCCGTACCTGTGGTCACCGCCGCCGGCCTGACCAAGACCATGGCCCCCCGCACCGAGGAAACCATCAAGCGCTTCCCCCTGCCCAAAGTCACCTCCGACGTGCGCGATTTCTACCGCAACGTGATGAAGGCCATCAAGGGCGAGGAAGACCAGCTGGTCACCCAACCCCAGCTGATGCGCGTGATGCGGCTGATGGAGGCCATGCTGCTGTCCGCCCAGCGCAACGAGACGGTGCACAGCAGGATCTGATAGCAACTGAACAAACAAAAACGCAAACAGCCCATCGCCTGGCATAAAGCAGGAGATGGGCTGTTTCAAATATAGGTGTTTATAAGATTATCTTCTTCAGGGCAAACACTATGCCAACTCCGCCAGCACCTTCTCCGTCATCTCCCTGCAACCCAGCGCGCCGGCTCCGCCTCCTATATCCGCCGTCCTGTATCCCTTCTTGAGCACGGCTGTCACGGCGTCCTCCACCTTCTTTGCCTCTTCCTCCAGCCCGAACGACCACCGCAGCATCATGGCCGCCGAGAGGATCGTGGCAATCGGGTTGGCCTTGTTCTGCCCCGCGATGTCTGGGGCGGAGCCATGGATGGGCTCATACATGCCGCACGTGCCTTCGCCAAGCGAAGCGGAGGGCAGAAGGCCGATGGAGCCGGTCAGCTGGGAGGCTTCGTCCGACAGGATGTCGCCGAACATATTGCTGGTGACGATCACGTCAAATTGCGAAGGATCCCGCACCAGCTGCATCGCCGCGTTATCCACCAGCATATCGCTGTACGCCACCCCGGGATACTCTTCAGCCAGCTTGTGCATCACCTCGCGCCAGAGCCGGGAACTTTCCAGCACATTGGCTTTGTCGATGCTGACCAGCTTCCTGCCCCTCTTCATGGCCATGTCAAAGCCGATGCGGCCGATGCGCTCCACCTCCTTCTCGCTGTAGCACTCGGTATCGTAGGCCTCAGGGCCCATCGCGCCTTCCCGGCGTCCGCGGTCGCCAAAATAGATGCCGCCTGTCAGTTCCCGCACGATCACCATGTCAAAGCCCTGCTTCGCCGCCGCTTCGCGCAGGGGGCAGGCGGATCTCAGCTCCGGAAGGAGCCTGGCGGGGCGGATATTGGCATAGAGGCCCATCTCCTTGCGGATGCCCAGCAGGGCGCGCTCCGGCCGCAGGTGGCCGGGCAGGGTATCCCACTTGGGGCCGCCGACCGCGCCCAGCAGCACGCTGTCGGCATGGCGGCAGACCATGACCGTCTCCCTGGGCAGGGGCTCGCCGAAGGCGTCGATGGCGCAGCCACCGGCCAATACATTGATAAAGCTGAAGTCGTACCCATAGATCTCCCCGATCCGGTTCATCACGCGCATGGCGGCCTGGGTAATCTCCGGACCGATGCCGTCTCCCTCGATGACCGCGATGTCGAAGCTATTCATAGTATGCCCTCCCTGACGGCGCTGAGCAGGCCGCCAGACTCGAGCAGGGTTTGCAGGAAGGGCGGAAAGGCGGAAAACGCCCGCTCGGTGCCCTTCGTCAGGTTCTCGATCCTGCCCTGTTCAAAGTCCACAGTCAGCTGATCTCCGTCGTCCGCGTCCGCGTCACATTCCACGATCGAGAGCCCTATGTTGATGGCGTTGCGGTAGAAGATGCGGGCGAAACTCTTTGCCACCACGCAGGCAATGCCGCTTGATTTGATCGCCAACGGGGCGTGCTCGCGGGAGGAGCCGCAGCCGAAGTTCTCCCCGGCCACGATGATATCGCCCGGCTTCACGCGGGCAACAAAGGAAGGATCCAGATCCTCCATGCAGTGGGCGGCCAGCTCCTGATGGTCAGTGGTATTGAGGTATCGGGCGGGGATGATCACATCGGTATCCACATTATCCCCATAGCGGATCACCTGTCCTGTCATAGCCATAGGTCATGCCTCCTATATTCATCGAATCACAGTCATTGATATCCAGGATAGGGGGCAGACGAACCACAGAATACACGGAATGCACGGAAGGGAAAGGTATACACAATTATTTTTCCGTGTGGTCCGTGCTTTCCGTGGTAGTTCGTCTCTCCCTGGTGCATTTTGCGTTCAGCATCAGATTGCCGGCGCGATGCGGCCGGCAATCGCCGAAGCCGCGGCAACCGCCGGGCTGGCCAGGTACACCTCGCTGGCGGGGTGGCCCATGCGCCCGACAAAGTTGCGGTTGGTGGTGGCCACGCAGCGCTCTCCCTCGGCCAGGATGCCCATATGGCCGCCCAGGCAGGGCCCGCAGGTGGGGGTGGATACTACGCAGCCCGCCTCGATAAAATCCTTCACCAAGCCCATCTCCATCGCGTCCAGATAGATCTGCTGGGTGGCCGGGATGATGATGACGCGTACGTGGCTTGCCGTTTTTCGGCCCCTCAGCACCTCCGCCGCCAGGATCAGGTCCTCCAGCCTGCCGTTGGTGCAGGAGCCGATGACCACCTGATCGATCTTCACGTCGCCGATCTCATCAAAGGTGCGCGCATTCTCGGGTAAATGGGGGAAGGCGACCGTCTGCTTCACGCGGGAAAGATCGATCTCGATCACGCGCTCATATTCGGCATCCGCGTCCGCCTCATAAACAAGGGGTTCCTTGGCTCCGCGTGCCCTCAGGTATTCAAGCGTCTGATCATCCACCGGGAAGATGCCGTTCTTGGCGCCGGCTTCAATGGCCATGTTGCTCACGCAGAGACGGTCGCTGACCGACAGGGAATGTACGCCCTCGCCCGAAAATTCCATCGATTGGTAGAGCGCGCCGTCCACGCCGATCATACCGATGATATGCAGAATCAGGTCCTTGCCCGTTACGTATTTGTTCAGCTTTCCTGACAGATCAAAGCGGATGGCGGCGGGCACCTTCAGCCAGACCTTGCCGATAGCCATGGCCGCCGCCATGTCCGTGGAGCCCACACCCGTGGAGAAAGCGCCCAGCGCCCCGTAGGTGCAGGTGTGGCTGTCCGCGCCGATGACCAGATCACCCGCCGTGACCAGGCCCTTCTCGGGCAGCAGGGCGTGCTCGATGCCCATGCTGCCCACGTCAAAGAAGTTGATGATCCCCATCTCCCCCGCGAAATCGCGCACCTTCTTTGAGTTCTGGGCCGACTTGATATCCTTGTTGGGCACGAAGTGATCGAGCACCAGCGCGATCTTTTCCCTATGGAATACCCGCGTCTTCCCCGTCTTGTGGAACTCGTTGATGGCGACGGGGGCCGTGATGTCGTTGCCCAGCACCATGTCGCAATCCGCCATGATGATGTCCCCCGTCCGAACATTCTCCCTGCCGCAGTGCGCGGCGAGAATCTTTTGTGTCATGGTCATGCCCATACTATATGTTCTCCTTCAGCAGTTTATATTCCAGAGAGTCCACGATGGCCGAAAAGCTGGCCTCGATGATGTCGGTCGACGCCCCCACGGTCGTCCACCTGCGCGCACCGTCCGTGCTTTCGATCAGCACCCGCACGCGGGAGCCCGCCGCCTGGCCTGATTCGAGCACGCGCACCTTGTAATCCACCAGGTAGACATCATTAAGTACCGGGTAGAAGGCTCCGATGGCCCGCCGCAGCGCCTGATCCAGCGCGTGCACGGGGCCGTTGCCCATGGCTGCCGCCATTTCGGTCTCCCTGCCCACGATCACCTTCACCATGGCGTTGGAGGACAGCTTGTCATCGTGCGGAGGAAACTCGCCGCTGGTCTTATACATCGATACAGTGAAGTGCGGCGTGTAGGTACCCGTCACCCGGCGCACCATCAGCTCGAAGCTGGCGTCCGCCGCCTCAAACTGGTAGCCCTGATGCTCCAGCTCCTTGACGCGGGCCAGTATCGCGCCCGTTTCGGGGGAATCCTTGGTAAGCCAGGGGGCAAAGCTTCTGGTCTTGAGCAGCACGGCCTTTTTGCCCGATACTTCCGATAACAGAAAGCGCCTGCTGTTGCCCACCGCCTGCGGGGGCAGGTGCTCAAAGGAGCGGCTCACCTTGTCCACGCCGTCAATGTGCATGCCGCCTTTGTGGGCGAAGGCGCTGGCCCCGACATAGGGTTTATCGCCCGGCAGGGTCATGTTGGAGATATCGGCCACCCGCGCGGCGGTCTTTTGCAAGCCCTCCATATCGCCCGTTACGCACCGCAGACCCATTTTCAATTGAAGATCCGGGATGATGACCGAGAGATCCGCGTTGCCGCAGCGCTCGCCGATGCCATTAAAGGTGCCCTGGACATGATCGCAGCCGGCCTCGACCGCCAGGAGGGAGTTGGCCACCGCGCAGCCTGTATCATTATGGCAGTGGATGCCCAGGCGGATACCAGGAGAGCGGGCGGACAGCATGTCCGTGATCTCATAGATCTTCAAGGGCTGGGTGCCGCCGTTGGTATCGCACAGGCACAGCACATCCGCCCCGCCCTCGCAGGCTGCCTCCAGCACCTGCACGGCATACGCCGGATGATTGAGGTAGCCGTCGAAGAAATGCTCCGCGTCGAAGATGACCTCCTTGCCCTTTTCTTTAAAAAAGCGCAGGGTATCGCGCACGCAGGAGAGGTTCTCTTCCAGTGACGCCTTCAGGATCTCCGTCACGTGCAGGTCCCAGCACTTGCCGAAAATGGACACGCAGGGCGTGTCCGCGGCCAGGAGGGAGATCACCTGAGCGTCGTCCTCGGGACGGACACCAATGCGGTGCGTGCTGCCGAAGGCGACCAGCCGGGCGTTTTCCAGCCGCAGCTTGGCCGCTTCCTCAAAGAAGGCCGCGTCCTTGGGGTTGCTGCCGGGGTTGCCGGCCTCGATGTATTTGACGCCGAACGCGTCGAGTGTCTTCACGATCTCGATCTTATCGGAGACAGTAAAGCTGACGCCTTCTGCCTGCGCGCCGTCGCGCAGCGTGGTATCAAGGATTTCCAAATTCCGGGCTGACCTCTTCGTCATAGCGCTCTCCCATTTCGGCAAGTTTGTTGATGGCGTTGATATAGGCCAGAATACTGGCCTCCATAATGTCCACCGACAGGCCGCGGCCGGTCACGCGCCGCTTGCCCTCCTGCACCTTGACCGCCACCTCGCCCAAGGCATCCTCCCCCTGGGAAATGGAGTGGATGGCGTAGTCCACCAGCCGGCGGTTCTGAGGCCCGGTGAGTTTATCCACCGCGTTGAAGGCGGCGTTGATCGGGCCGTCGCCCAGCGCCACATCTTCCAAAATCCCGCCTTCCTTCTCCAGCTGCACCGCGCAGGTGGATTTCACCTTGTTGCCCGACTGCAGGTCGAAGCGCGCCAGGCGGTACAGCCCCTGGCCCGCCGCGATCTTCGCGCTGATGATAGCTTCGATATCGCTGTCGGTGACCGTCTTTTTCAAATCGCACATGCGCTTGAAGTCTTCAAAGAACCCTTTGACTTCTTCATCCGTCAGGACATAGCCCAGGTCCCTGGCCCTGGCCTCAAAAGCGTGGCGGCCGCTGTGCTTGCCCAGCACCATCTTGTTTTGCGTGAGGCCGACGGATTCAGGCGTCATGATCTCGTAAGTTTCCTTGTTGGCCATCACGCCGTGCTGGTGGATGCCGCTCTCGTGCGCGAAGGCGTTGGCCCCCACAATGGGCTTGTTCATCGGCGGGTTCATGCCGATGATGCCGTAGACCAGGCGGCTGGTGCGGTAGAGCTGGGTGGTATCCACCCGGCAGTCCGCCCGGTAATGGTCTTTGCGTGTCTTTAAAGCCATCACGATCTCTTCCAGCGAGGCATTGCCCGCGCGCTCGCCCAGGCCGTTGACCGCGCACTCGATCTGTCCGGCCCCCGCCGAAATGGCGCTGATGGAGTTGGCCACCGCCATGCCCAGGTCGTTATGGCAGTGGACGGAGAAGACAGCCTGATCGGCATTCGGAACCTTTTCTCTCATATAGGCGATCAGCTCGGCCATCTTGCCGGGCACGGTATAGCCCACTGTATCGGGCAGGTTGATGGTCGAGGCGCCGTTTGAAATGGCCGATTCCACCACGCGGGCCAGAAAATCCCAGTCGCTTCGGGTGGCATCCTCAGCCGAAAATTCTACGTTGGGGCACCTTGCCCTGGCGTACTTCACCATTTCGCCCGCGCGCTCCAGCACCTTGTCCGGGCTCATCCTCAGCTTGTACTCCATGTGCAGGGGAGATGTGGATAAAAACACGTGGATCAAGGGGGACTGGGCATGGCGAACGGCCTCCCAGGCCGCGTCGATGTCTTTGGGCAGAGCCCTGGCCAGGGAACCGACGGTGCAATCCCTGATGGTCCCGGCGATCGCGGATACCGATTCAAAATCGCCGGGGGAGGAGATCGCGAAGCCGGCTTCGATCACGTCTACCTTCAGGCGCTCAAGCTGCCTGGCCACCTCCAGCTTTTCTTGCAGATTCATGCTGCAGCCCGGCGCCTGCTCGCCGTCGCGCAGCGTGGTATCAAAAATGCGGATCTTCTTGCTATTGTCCATGACCACGTCCTCCTTTCCCGATCAATTTTCGATGATGGCCCCTTTATCCGCCGATGATACCCGGCGGGCATACCGGGCAAGATAGCCTCTGAGGTCCTTCTCCCTGCGGTGATCCGTCTGGGCTTTGCGCCGCTCAAGCTCTTCCCCTGAGATGTCCACATCCAGCCTGAAGTTCGGGATGTCAATGATGATCGTATCCCCTTCCCGCACAAAGGCGATGGGGCCGCCGTTACAGGCTTCGGGCGAGATGTGCCCGATGGCGGCGCCGCGCGTCGCGCCGGAGAAGCGTCCATCCGTCACCAGGGCTATCTCCTTGTCAAGGCCCATGCCCGCGATGGCGGCGGTGGGGGAGAGCATCTCCCGCATGCCGGGCCCGCCTGCCGGCCCCTCATAGCGGATGACGATGACATCCCCCGCGGTGATCGATCCTGCCATGATGGCTTCAATGGCCGCTTCCTCGGAATCAAACACGCGGGCCGGGCCCTTGTGCTTCAGCATCCCGGGCGCCACCGCGCTCTTCTTGACCACGGAACCGTTCGGGGCCAGGCTGCCAAAAAGGATCGCCAGGCCACCGCTTTGAGAATAAGGGTCACTGACGGGGCGCCACCGGAAGTCAACCCTCTGCAAACCAATCAGCTCTTCGGTGGCATCGAGGGGGGCTCGTCCGACGCGGACCAGCTTCCCGGTCCGTTTCTCTACTGTTTGAACGTCCTGCTGGAGGACCAGAAAACCAAGCTGCACGCCAAATGCAACATGATCCTGATGCAGCAGGGG
>CAYZRZ010000100.1:0-8515 GCA_964480995.1 uncultured Christensenella sp. | reverse complement strand
AGCGCTGCCGACATTCCAGTCGTCAGCGCTGAGGAAGGTGCGCTCAATCAGGTCGCCGAACATCTCGGTATTGCCGCCGCCCAGCACGCGCGGGATAAAGAAGGTGGTGACTGACGGCATAAACACCATCGTGATGCCGGACACGATTCCCGGCATACTGATGGGAAAGATGACCCGCCAGAAGGTTTTCCATTTGTTAGCGCCCAGATCCATCGCGGCTTCCGAGAGCTTGCTGTCCTGGCGGCTTAAAGAGTTATAGATCGGGAAGACCATAAAGGGCAGGTAGTTATACACCATGCCAAGCAATACAGCCTGCGAGTTATACATTAGTTTTGCTTTGCCAAAACCGAGGCTTTGCAGGACCGTGTTGATCAGCCCGTTATCCTCAAGCAGACTCATCCAGGCAATCGTGCGCAGCAGAAAGTTCATCCACATGGGGATGATGAACAGCACAACGATCGTCGCGCCAAGCTTGAATTCACGGTCAGCCATGATGAGCGCGGCGGGGTAGCCAACCAGAAAGGAGATCCCTGTGCAAAGAAAGGCCATCCACAAGGAGTAAACCAGCGTATCAACGTTGACCATTCCCCTGGCTCCCATGCCAAGCATATCCGGATCGAAGCCCTGGGCGATCAGCTCATTTTTCATCCCTCTGTTGCTGTCCCAGAAGTTGGCAAAGTTTTCAAGCGTAAACTGCCCCGATTTGTCCGTGAGGGCATAATACCCGATCAGAATAAGCGGAACGATTGTGGAAATGATCATCCACAGCGTATAGGGCCAGGCATAAAATGAGCGCTTGATACCTTTGTTGCGGCGGATCATTTGAAGAAACAGAAGCACAAAGCCAGCAAGGCCAAGCCCCATCAGCCAGAATGACCAGGAGGGAAGGATCGGGCTATTCATTAGGCGACTCCTCCTGCATAGGCTTCATGATGTGGATGTTAAAGGGCACAATAGACAGGCCCACTACGGACCCTTCGGGCTGCATACTGGTGGAATGAACTTTCCAGTTGAAGCCGCCCGCATCGATGATCATCTCATAATGAACACCTTTAAACAGAACGCTCTTTACCGTTCCGGTCAGCTGCCCGACATCCTCGCCGAGGATCACAATGTCTTCAGGCCGGATCAGCACATCCACCGGGGAGTCAATGGGAAAGCCGAAATCCACGCAGGTAAAGTTGGCGCCGCAGAAGTTAACCAGTTCGTCACGCACCATGCGGCCGCGGATGATGTTGCTTTCACCAATAAAGTTGGCGATAAATGCGGATTTTGGTTCATCATAAATATGCTTGGGCGTACCGATCTGGGCAATACTTCCGTCCTTCATCACGACGATGGTGTCAGACATGGTCAGCGCCTCTTCCTGGTCGTGGGTCACAAAGATGAAGGTGATGCCCAGGCGCTGCTGCATGCGCTTCAATTCCAGCTGCATGCCTTTGCGCAGCTTGAGATCAAGGGCACCCAGAGGTTCGTCAAGCAGCAGTACCTCAGGTTCATTGACAAGGGCTCTGGCGATGGCTACGCGCTGCTGCTGTCCACCCGAGAGAGAATCCACACGTCGTTTGCCGTACTCGCGAAGATTGACCAGGTCAAGCATGCTGTCCACGCGCTTGACGATCTCATCTTTGGGCTGCTTTGAAACCTTAAGGCCAAAAGCGATGTTTTCAAACACATTGAGGTGCGGAAAAAGCGCGTATTTCTGAAATACGGTATTTACACGCCGCTTATATGGAGGAAGATCTGTAATATCCTGACCGTCAAACAGTACACGTCCGGCTGTCGGCTTTTCAAAGCCTCCGATGATGCGAAGCGTGGTTGTTTTCCCGCACCCGGAAGGACCAAGCAGGGTCAGAAACTCATTCTTGCGCACATATAGATTGATATCGTTCAGCACAGGCGTGCCATCATATTCCTTTGAGATGTTTTCAAGTCTGATCAGCCTTGATTGTTCCTGCATGAGAGCCTCCGATGTCAAAATGATGGCGGCGTTGATATCCAGATGAAACTGGCGCTGCGTTTGCCGGGGTTTGTAATCAAGTGCGTATCGCGCGGATGCAGACAGAAGCTTTCCCCCGCCGATACTCTAAGCCGAATAAGCCCGATCGTCAGATGCACAAATCCGGAGAGTACATAACCAAACTCCTCTCCTTCATGGGGCGGCATCTCCTGTGTTGATCCTCCCGGGCCGAGCTTGACCAGAATGGGCTCCAGCTTGTTTTTCTGGGCATTGGGCACAAGCCAGGTGATTTCTCCCTTCAAGCCTTCTTCGTCTTCTTTGACAAAGTGATCGTCGGGTGAAAAAACGATCTTTTCATCCGACGTCTTCGCGAAAAAATCTGACAGGCTGCTGCCCAGACATTCCAGTAGATCAGTCAGCGTGGCAATGGAGGGAGAGGTGAGGTTGCGCTCTACCTGAGAGATGAAGCCCTTGCTCAGTTCAGCTCGGTCAGCCAGCTCTTCCTGGGTCAGATTGCGGGCGATGCGCAGGCTGCGCAGATTAGCGCCAATATCCATATCTCCTCCTGAATTAAACCCGCTCTCGTTTCGCACTTGTTTACAAATGCTAAACTTACAAGCATTGAATATTAAACCATGCGCTCCCTCGCATGTCAAGGGTTTTGAGGGGATTTATAGAGAATATGATGATGTGTCAGCTTTTAGTCTGCATGTGAATTGATGCTGTGCTCCATGCTTATTCTTCTGCCCGATTGCGCCTATCGGCATAGCCATGTTAGAATCTTGATACGAAAGATACTCAAGGAGTGTTTCATGCAGCCGCAAATTGGGCAGACTATTGAAATTGATGGCCATCACCTTGATCTAGAGCAGTTTATTGCTGTCGCGCGCTGCGGCGCTCAGGTCAGAATTGCCAATAGGGCTATCGAATGTATGGCGCGGTCACGCAAGGTCGTTGAAGATATTGTGGAAAGCGGCCGTCCTGCCTATGGCATCAATACCGGCTTTGGTGATTTTTCCCGTGTGTCAATCAGCCGGGATGACGCGAACACGCTGCAAAACAACCTGATCCTCAGCCATTGTACTGGCATGGGCGAAGCCTATCCCGCGGAAGTTGTGCGCGGTATGCTTCTGCTCCGCGCAAACGCTTTATGCGGCGGCTTCTCCGGCATACGCCCCGAGATCGTTCTGACGATGGCGGAAATGCTGAATTTGAATGTTCATCCTGTTGTGCCGCAGAAGGGCTCACTGGGCGCCTCAGGTGATCTCGCGCCTCTTTCTCATCTGGCACTGGTTTTGCTGGGACTGGGTGAGGCGGATTATCAGGGAGAGCGCCTGCCGGGCGCTGAGGCCATGAAGCGGGCAAAACTGCCGACATACTCTCTTCGCGCCAAGGAGGGCCTGGCGCTGATCAACGGGACGCAGGCCATGTGTTCGGCCGGCGCGCTTGCCCTATACGATGGGCTGCAGGGAGCGAAACTCGCGGACGTTATAGCCTCCATGTCGCTGGAAGCGCTGCGCGGACTGACCACTGCCTTTGAAGACAGGGTGCAATCTGTCCGCCCCCAAAAGGGCCAGGCCCTTGTCGCCCGCAATCTGCGGCTGCTGTGCGATGGCAGTGAGATCCTTGAAGGATCAAAGAATCTGCGTGTTCAGGATGCCTATACCCTTCGCTGCATTCCTCAGGTGCATGGGGCCATACGCGTTGCCCTCGCGCATGTGCTTGACATAGTAACAGACGAATTGAACGCTGTAACTGATAACCCCCTGATATTTTCGGATGACAGCGCAGTGATATCAGGCGGCAATTTCCACGGTGAACCGCTGGCGCTTGCCTTTGATTATTTGGGAATCGCGGCGGCGGAACTTACGAATATTTCCGAGCGTCGGCTGGAGCGCATGGTCAATCCGCAGCTCAGCGGTTTGCCGGCATTCCTGGTGCGGCAGGGCGGGCTTAACTCCGGGATGATGATCGTTCAGTATTCAGCTGCTTCCATGGTGTCCGAAAACAAAGTCTATGCTCATCCTGCAAGTGTGGACTCCATCCCGTCATCCGCCAATCAGGAGGATCATGTGAGCATGGGGGCGACGGCGGCTCGAAAGGCTCGCTTGATCGTCGAAAATACGCTGAGTGTATTGGCCATGGAACTGATGTGCGCCTGCCAGGGGATCGATCTGGTCGGGGGAAAGCCCTCCCCTGTCCACGCGGCGATCCTGGAACATGTGCGCCGAAATGTCCCTTATTATGATCGAGACCGGGAGATCAGGCTGGACATTAACGCCATGAACAGCATCATCCGCAGCGGTGATCTGCTGCGGATGACAAAAGAGATGATACCGGATTTTGAGTAAGACTAATTCTCACAGACGAGGAGCCCGTCTTTGATGACCTTTTTGACAAGATTATCACCGAAGCGATAGAATATGTAATCCAGATTATCAGCATCCCACAGAATGATATCGGCGCGCTTGCCAGCCTGGAGCGTGCCGATTTCTTTTTGATGGCCGATGGCCGCCGCGGCATTCAGCGTTACCCCGGTAAGCACTTCGCTTGGCAGCAAACGGTAGTGCCAGCAGGCGAGATTCATGGCCAGCTGCAGATTATAGCTTGGGCAGCTGCCGGGATTGAAGTCCGTCGCTATACAAAGAGGAACGCCCTGAGCCAGCATATCCCGCGCCCGGGCATAGGGCTTGCCCAGGTAAAACGAGGTGGCAGGGAGCAGGCAGGCGATTACCCCGCCTCGCGCCATTGAGGCGATTCCTTCATCTGTGGCAGAGATCAGGTGTTCCGCGGATACGGCGCCCAGTTCCCCCGCCAGCTCACTGCCACCGATTGAGTTGATTTCATCCGCGTGAATTTTTGCGCCCAATCCGAGCATCTGAGCCGCTTTCAACACGCGCTTTGCCTCATTAGCAGAAAAAACACCTGCTTCGCAGAATATATCGCAGAATTCAGCCAGATGTTCTTCCACGGCCTTTGGCAGCATCTTATGAATCAGCAGATCAATATAGGCTTCCCTGTCTTGACTGTATTCCTCAGGGACGGCATGCGCGCCCATGAAGGTTGATACCAGGCGGATGGGCTGCTCATCGTTTAGTTCCTTTACTGCACGAAGCTGTTTCATCTCCGTTTCAAGGTTGAGCCCATAGCCGCTTTTTGCTTCGCATGTAGTTATCCCATGACGCAGCATGCCTGATAAAACCTTGAAGGCCTTGTTTTTCAGTTCTTCCTCGGTAGCAGCCCTTGTAGCGCGCACGGTGGAGAGTATTCCGCCGCCCTGTGCCAGGATATCGAGATACGGCACGCCTTCAAGTTTCAGCGGAAGCTCATGCTCGCGCCAGCCGCCGAATACAAGATGCGTATGCGCGTCCACAAGCCCTGGCGTGACCAGGCAGCCATCGGCATCGATCAGTTGATCAGCGTATTCGTCAGGCTTTCCCTGTCCGATCTTCTCGATCAGCCCGTCACGGACAAAAATATACGCCTTTTCAAGTAAGAATATATCTCCTTGCTCTTTCCCGGCCTTCGCTTCAAAGCCAAGAGGTGTAGCCAGAAGACCTATGTTTTGTATCAGCAGGCTCATCCTGCCTCCTCCACAGCGCGGCGCACCAATGCGCTGTCCGATGCGTACGGCATGGTGATATAGTCACTGCCGCTGTTCTGATGGTTATACTCTTCAGCTGTCTCAACGGCATGTTCATTCAGTGCCCAGGACCGGCGGGAAACCCCTACCATGACATCCCAGGGCATCGCCACGCGCAGGATCTCATCCACCCGCTCGCTGCCGTCAAGCACCATGCCAAAGCCTCCGTTGATCGATTTGCCTATGCCTACGCCACCGCCGTTATGCAGCGCGGCAAGGGTCATGCCTCGGGCACAGTTGCCGGCAAAGCATTGAACAGCCATATCCGCCATGATGTTGGAACCATCCTTGATGTTGCTGGTTTCACGGAAGGGTGAATCCGTCCCGCCGGTATCATGATGGTCGCGGCCCAGCATCACAGGGCCGATCTCTCCCTTTCGAACCATGTCGTTGAACTTGAGCGCGATGTTCAACCTTCCCATCGCGTCCTGATAGAGGATGCGGCACTGTGTGCCGACGACCAGCCTGTTCTTTTTCGCGTCGCGAACCCATGCCCAATTATCCCTGTCCTGATAGCGCCGGCTGGGGTCGATCGTGTCCATAGCGGCCCTGTCTGTTTTTTCAAGGTCCTCTTCCCTGCCGCTCAGGCAGCACCAACGGAAGGGACCATAACCGTAATCAAACAGCTGCGGCCCCAGAATGTCCTCCACATAGGATGGAAATATGAAGCCGTCCAGATCATCGCGGCCGTTTGCGCAAATGCCAGTCACGCCCGCGTCATATACGGCCTTTAAAAAGCTGTTCCCGTAATCAAAGAAGTAAGTGCCCTTTTGATGGAGGGCGCATATCAGCTCATAATGCCGCCTGAGTGATGCGTCCACAAGCTTGCGGAATCCCTCCGGGTCCTCATCAAGCATACGGGTTCGTTCTTCAAAACTGAGGCCTTGCGGACAATACCCCCCGCCATAGGGTACGTGGCAGGATGTCTGGTCGCTCAACAGGTCGATGTGGATATCATGCTCAAGGAAGTAATCAAGCAGGTCGACGATATTGCCCATATAGGCGATGGCGCAGGGCTTCTTTTGCTTCTGCATACTCAGCGCCGTCTGAGCAATCTCCCGCAGCGAATCGCTTTTCAGGCTGACCCATCCCTGATTGAAGCGGGTTTCTATCCGGGACGCGTCTACTTCCGCGATGACGGCGACAGCTCCCGCGATTTCAGCGGCCTTGCCCTGAGCCCCGCTCATACCGCCCAGGCCGGACGATACAAAGAGCTTGCCGCAAAGAGTATCTTCAAGCCCAAGCCCCAGCTTCAGACGGCCGGCACCAAGCAAAGTATTGAAGGTGCCGTGAACAATGCCCTGCGGGCCGATATACATCCAGCCGCCTGCTGTCATCTGTCCATAATTGGCTACGCCCAGCGCTGCCGCGCGGTTGAAGTTCAACTGGTCATCGTACATGCCGATCATCAAGCCGTTGGTCGTGATGACACGGGGAGACATGGGATGTGATCGGAACAGACCCAAGGGATGTCCGCTCATCATCACAAGCGTCTGTTCCCTCGTAAGCTGTCCCAGATAATGCTTGATCAGCCTGTACTGCATCCAATTTTGACAAACCTGCCCGGTTTCCCCGTAAGTAACAAGTTCATAAGGGTACAGGGCAACCTCAAAATCGAGGTTATTATCGATCATCACCTGAAGCGCCTTGCCTTCAAGGCATTCTCCCATATAGCTTTCAACAGGAAGGCCTCTGATGCGGCCCGCAGGCCTGAAGCGGTAGCCGTAAATGCGTCCATGCTCCGCAAGTTCCCGCGCGAATTCTGCCGCCATCACTTCATGGTACTCGGTGGGGATATAGCGCAGCGCGTTTCGAATGGCCAGCTCTTTTTCGGCCTTCTCCAATGCGGGCTCACGCCTTGGAGCGCGCCGGATACCCTGCTCAAAAGCCGGATGATCGGGAAGCGGCCCGGATAACCATCGCGTATTTATGCTTGCCTGCAGCATCAGAGACCTCCTGCTGACATTTTAATCAGGGCAGCGTATTCCCCGCAGCCAGATAGATTTCATACCATTCTTCGCGTGTCAGACGGATTCCCGCCGCCTTCACACAATCCTTCAGGCGCTGGATATTCATAGTTCCGGTGACGGGCTGCATGCCGGCCGGGTGGCGAAGCAGCCAGGCCAACGTGATGGTGGTATTGCTTACGCTGTATTTTGCCGCGATTTCATCGATCTTGCGGTTTAACACGGGGAACTTTTCATTGCCGAGGAATACGCCTTCAAACATACCGTACTGGAAAGGCGACCAGGGCTGGATGGTAATGTCGTGCAGGCGGCAGTAATCCAGCACGCTGCCGTCACGGTTGACGGCAAAGTCATCCTGCATATTGACGTGCTGCCCCTGGGAGATCATGGTGGCGTTGGTGATGCTCAGCTGCAGCTGGTTAGCCACGATCGGCTGGCGGACATAACGCTTTAACAGCTTGATCTGCATCGGGTTCTGGTTGGAGACACCGAAATGGCGGACTTTGCCGTTTGAGTTCAGGATATCAAAGGCTTCCGCCACTTCTTCGGGCTCAACCAAAGCATCGGGTCTGTGAAGCAGCAGGACATCCAGGTATTCTGTATTCAGCCGCTTTAAGCTGCCGTCAACCGATTTGAGGATATGATCCTTTGAAAAATCAAAGGCAACGCCGCGGCGGATGCCGCACTTTGATTGAAGCAGCACCTTCTCACGCACGGTGCTGTTCATATGGATGGCCTTGGCGAAGACAGACTCACAATCCCCGTCGCCGTAAATATCGGCATGGTCGAAGAAATACGCCCCTTGATCCAGCGCTGCATGTACAAAGCGTTCAGCTTCCGCAGGTTCAAGCTTGTTGATGCGCATGCATCCGACCGCGATGCACGGCACTGTCAGACCTGAAGTACCTAAATTAACAGTTCTCACGGAATTTCTCCTTTCTGCTA
>CAYZRZ010000099.1:0-8634 GCA_964480995.1 uncultured Christensenella sp. | reverse complement strand
GGACCAGCTCGTGATCCTTGAGGAGTTCCATGACCCTGTCGGATTGCTTGCCCGATCCGTCATAGCGGCAGCGGACACCCAGCAGGCAGGCGCTGCATAGTATCCTCATACTCAGATCCTCTTAAAATAGTCGATCAGGCCTTCGCCCGCTATGCTTTTGATCGTTTGCTCGCTGTAACCCCTGCGGCGCAGCGCGCCGATCAGGTTGGGGAAGTCCTCGGGGGTATCGAGGCCTTCGGGCTTGGTCTCGATGCCGTCAAAGTCGCTGCCAAAGCCGATCTTTCCCTCGCCGCCCATCTGAAGGAGATGGTCGTAATGATCCACAAGGGTATCCAGCGTGCAGGGGCCTGTACCCAGAAAGCTGGGATAGAAATTCAGCCCCACGAAGCCGCCTGCCCCGAAGAGGTCGCGCAGCTGCCGGTCAGTCAGGTTGCGGCTGTGATCCCTGATCGCCCTGCAGCAGCTGTGGGAGGCCATCGGGGGCACATCTGTTTTATTGAGGATATCGTAGAAACCTGCCTCGTTGAGGTGGGAGACATCCACCGCGATCTTCAGCCGCTGCATCTCCCTGACTGCCTCCAACCCGTAGGGCTTCAGGCCGTCCGTGGCATTGACGCAGTGGGGCGTGCCCAGCGCGTTTTCATGGTTCCAGGTGACAGCGGCCATGCGCACGCCCAGGTCGCGGTAGCGTTGGATAACATCCAGGCCTCTGGCGAATACCTCGCAGCCCTCGATGGACAGCATAAAGCGCGTCTCGCCCTCCACGGCTTCACCGGGATCAAAAGCCTGCGCCCAGCCCCGGCGCTTGAGGTCTTCAAACGCGGCCAGCATCCTGTCAAACAGGGCTTCGACCTCTTCAAGCGTCGCCTTGGGGCCGACATACATGGCCAGGGTTTGCAGGCTGACGCCGCCTTTTTTCAGGCGTTCCATCGTCAGGTCGTTCGCCTTGCCGGGCGCCGTGACCAGGTTATACAGTGTATCGGCGTGCGCGTCGCATATTCTCATGGTTATACCTCGATCTATTTTGATTAAAGGGGATGAGCTTTCACAAAGCTGAGCAGTTCGTCCACTGTGGTGAAAGCCATGCCCGTGACGGTATCGGCGCAGCCGTAATATACGCAGACGCGGCCTGTCGCGGCATCAGTCAGCGCCGCGCAGGGGAAGACCACATTGGGCACATCGCCCGCCAGCTCGCAGAGCTCCTCCGGCCCCATCAGGTACCAGGCGCCGCGGCGCAGCACCTTCCAGGGCTCATCCAGGTCAAGCAGGGCCACGCCCATGCGGTAGACAAAGCCGTTGCAGCTGGTCAGCACGCCGTGATAGATCAACAGCCACCCTTCATCCGTCTCAATGGGGGTGGGGCCGGGGCCGACCTTGGTGCTCTGCCAGCCATCCGCCGTGCCGAAGACATAGCGGTGGCGCCCCCAATAGGTCAGGTCCGGGCTGCGGCTGAGGTAGATGTCGCCAAAAGGAGTGTGCCCGGTATCCGAGGGGCGGCTGAGCATCATGTACTCGCCCTTGATTTTGCGGGGAAAGAGCACGCCGTTGCGGTTGTGAGGCAGAAAGGCGTTTTCCAGCTGGTGGAAGGTGATAAAGTCCTCCGTCCAGCCCAGGCCGATCGTGGGTCCGTGGCAGCCGTTGCACCAGGAGATATAGTACTTCCCCTCGATGAGGCAGACGCGCGGGTCGTAGCGGTACTGAAGCTTTGTCACCTCAGGATCGCCCTGGAACACGATTGGTTCATGGTTGATGTTCCAGTTGATGCCGTCGTCGCTGAAGCCCGCGAAAATGTTCATGTGAACGGCACGGTCGTCACAGCGGAACACGCCGGCAAAGCCGCCCTTGAAGGGCACGACCGCGGAGTTGAACACGCTGTTCGCGCTGGGGATGGCGTGGCGTTTTATAATCGGGTTGTCCGTATAGCGCCAGATATGGTCCCCGGTCCCCGCGGGCTTATCCTGCCAGGGGATGTTTGGAAGCGCCGGGCCGATGATCTTTGACATGCTGATACCCTCCTGAATAATCGTGAACGCAATAAAAAGGGCGGAACCGCGCTCGCGCGCGGCACCGCCAGGTGTGGCGCTTGCCACCGGAATGTTTTTCATTTGTGTTCAAGATACCGGTAAAAGCCTTGACCGAAACGGATCAGATAGCGAAAGCTTTCAGGTCGCTGATCAGGTCGTCGCAGTCGTCCGCGTACACTTCCAATGAGATGGGCTTTGACAGATCCAGCGAAAAGATGCCCAGGATGGACTTGGCGTCTACCACATGGCGGCCCGCGCGCAGATCCATATCATAGGGATAACGGCTGACAACATTGACAAAGGCCTTGACTTCTTCAGCGAAGCTCAGCTTGATCGGGATTGATTTCATCGGGAGTTCCTCCTTATATTACTGATGCTATTATAGCCGTTCCGGCCCCGCAATTCAAGGGGATTCCTCCCTGCTTTTGCTTATGCTTTGCTTATGGTAGAATGCAGCTCAGGATCATGGGAGGGGGAGAGCGATGGATATTCAGCCGGGTCTGTACAGGCATTTCAAGGGCGGCTTATACCGCGTGGAGGGCGTTGCGCGCCATTCGGAAACACTGGAAGAGATGGTGGTATACCGCGCGCTCTGCGGCGAGGGCGGCCTGTGGGTGCGCCCTGCCGCTATGTGGAACGAGACGGTCACGCACGAAGGCGTCCTTCAGCCGCGCTTCGAGCCTATAGAAAATGGAGAGGAGAAGCCATGAGCCTGAACGAACAGATCAACGGCCTTTACGCTGACAACATCCGGAAGATCATTGATATGCGCCGCTTTTTGCATATGCACCCGGAGGAGAGCCTGAAGGAATATAACACAGCGGTTTTCATCGAAGAAAAACTGCAGGCCATGGGGTATGAGCCACGCCGTGTCGGCGAAACGGGCGTATATGCCGCTATCAAGGGCAGCCTGCCCGGCCCCGTGACCGTGATCCGCGCGGATACGGATGCCCTGCGCGTGCAGGATATGAAAACGGTGCCTTACCGCTCGCGTCATGACGGACTCTCGCATTGCTGCGGGCATGACATGCACACCGCCTCCCTGCTGGGGCTGGCGATGGCCCTGAAGGCCGTGCAAGCTCAGTTGAAGGGCGAGATCCGCCTGTTTTTCCAGCAAGCGGAGGAAGTGGGCGCGGGCGCCAAGCTGTTTATCGAGGCAGGGCTGCTGGAAGGCGCGCAGCGCGTGATCGGCCTGCATGCCGACAGCAGCCTCAGGACGGGGCAGGTTGTCGTGAAGTCCGGCCCCAACAACGCCTCCTGCGATGCCTTCACCATCCGCGTGAAGGGCTTGGGGGCGCATGTCTCCACACCGCATCTGGGCGTGGACGCGCTCTACGTTGGCTGCCTGATCGTCACCGCCCTTCAGGGCCTGGCAACCCGCCTCACCAACCCCGTGGAACCCCTCATTATCGGGGTGGGCAGGTTCAACGCCGGCAGTTCCTACAACGCCATTGCCGATTCTGCCGTGCTGGAGGGCACCACCCGCTATGTGGATGAAGCGACCCGCGCGCGCATGAACAAGCACATCGAAGATCTCGCCGCTTCCGTCGCCGCGCAGTACGGGGCCGAGGCTGAAACGGTCTTTGCCGATTATTCTCCGGCGCTCGTCAATCATGCCGAGGTCTGCGCGGAGCTGAGGGACCTGTACAGCGATATGGGTTTGGAACTATTGGCTGACCGTCCCGTCCGCCTGGGTGCTGACGACTTCGCGGAGTACTTGAACCTCGTGCCCGGCGCGTATATCTACGTCGGAACACGGGGAGGAGAGTCAACCTCAGCCCCCCACCACAACGGCCTGTTTGATATCGATGAGGATGCCGTGATCCTGGGCAGCAAGCTGCTGTGCAAGTACGCGCTGAGCAGGCACTTGATCCGCTAAGGGCACAGCCCGCGCCCCTGCCGCAAGCCTCAGGCGAAATTGTTAAAATTGCAAGTATGTATATTACAGCTTGCAATTTTACCAATTTTTCGGCTTGACGGCTTGCTGTTTTGCATGGTATCATGCCTTAATTTCACACGGCAGATGCGGTGAGGGAGAGAAGTAGCCGGGAAAAGCTGGCTCAGTGAGCGGGGGACAGTGAAAACCCCGCCCAGGCGTTCCGGCGAATAACACTCCTCAGCATCGACCTGAACCCCCTGCCGGGGCAGTAGGGAAGACGGCAGAGCGTGCCCGTTACAGCGCGCGGGCTTGATAGAGCCTTGAAGCGGCTGTGGAAACACAGCAAATTAGGTGGCACCGCGAATTCGCAGCATTCGTCCTAAAATGTAGAGGAGAACTGCGAAATCGGAGGTGTTTTTTATGTGTTCGATCATGGGATTATCCACCAAGGCCGTTGGCCGGCAGGAGCTTGAAGGGTACTTTGACAGGACGGTATCGCGCGGGCCGGACAGCTCGCGCCTGATGGAGACGGGGCGGGGCTGGCTTGGCTTTCACCGCCTGTCCATCATGGGGCTGGACGAGCGGGGCATGCAGCCCTTTTGCCTGCATGGCAAAGCAGCCGTGTGCAATGGGGAGCTGTACGGCTTCCGGCCTGTGAAGGAGGAACTGAAGCGCGCCGGCTATGAGTTTTCGGGAGAATCGGACTGCGAGCTGATTCTGCCGCTGTATGAGCGCTATGGGCTTGATATGTTCGCCATGCTGGACGCGGAGTTCGCCCTGATCGTCGATGACCCCGCGACAGACGGGCTGATCGCCGCGCGCGACCCCATCGGCATACGGCCCTTGTACTACGGCAGGCTGAAGGCGGACGGCAGCATGGCGTTCGCGAGTGTTCCCAAAAACCTGATGGGGCTGGTGGAGCATATCCATCCCTTCCCGCCCGGCCACTACTGGGCACGGGGTGAGTTTGTACGATTTGCCGATCTGACCTCGCCCCAAGCCTTCCATAGGGAGGACATTGACACCGTCTGTGGGACCATCCGGCATATGCTGATCTCAGCCGTGCGCAAGCGCCTGGACGCGGACGCGCCGCTGGGTTTCCTGCTCAGCGGGGGGCTGGACAGCAGCCTGGTCTGCGCCATCGCCGCCAGGGAGTCCGACAGGCCCATCCGCACCTTTTCCATCGGCATGGAAAAGGATGCCATCGACCTCAAATACGCGCGGCAGGTGGCAGATTATATCGGCAGCGAGCACAGCGAGCTGATCGTGAAGCGGGAAGACATACTGTCCGTTCTGCCGCGGGTGATCGAGGAACTGGCTACCTTTGATATCACGACCATCCGGGCATCCATCGGCATGTACCTGATCTGCAGGTTCATCAGGGAGACGTCCCCCGTGCGCGTGCTGCTGACAGGCGAGGTGAGCGACGAGCTGTTCGGCTACAAGTACACGGATTTCGCGCCCGGCGCCCCGGAGTTCCAGAAGGAGGCAAAGAAGCGCGTGGATGAACTGCACATGTATGATGTGCTGCGGGCCGACCGGTGCATCAGCGCCAACTCCCTGGAGGCCAGGGTGCCCTTCGGCGACATCGCGTTCGTGCGCTATGTGATGGGCGTTGACCCCGGGATGAAGATGAACACCCGGTCGATGGGGAAATACCTTCTGCGCCGGGCCTTCGCCGAGGGGGACTGGCTGCCCCAATCCATCTTATACCGCGACAAGGCCGCTTTCAGCGACGCGATGGGCCATTCCATGGTGGATGAGCTGAAGGCCTTCGCCGGGAGCCAATACAGCGACGATGAAGCGGAGATGAATTACCTGCGCTATGCGCACGCGGCGCCTTTTACTAAGGAAAGCCTCTTGTACCGGGAGATCTTCGAGCGGTATTACCCCGGACAGGCGGATATGGTGAAGGGCTTCTGGATGCCCAACCCGGATTGGCCCAACTGCCGGGTCAACGATCCCTCGGCCAGGGTGCTGGTCAACTACGGGGCGAGCGGGGTGTGATCCACGAGAAGTGGTTAATGTCACCACTTGGTCACCACTTTTTGACAAAAAATGACGATATGATTGACAATCATCCCCATTCGATCTATGATATCGCCATGAAAAACGAAGCAGAGTTGCACCAAGGGCCCAATCCTCAGCGGAGAATGCTCCAGCGGGGTGATTTGCTCAACCTCGAAGGCCGGCTGATGGAGGCCGGCTGGTCCACCCAGCTGATCAAGCGCTATGACAGGGCCGCCGTCAAAGCCCCCGCCTGGCGCGTCAAGGAATGGGATTATTACCTGATCGGCAATGATTTCTTTGCCCTGGCGCTGACTGTATGCGACAACAGCTACATGGGGCTGGACAGCATCAGCCTGATCGACTTTGAAAACAAAACCGAGCGCACCGTGACGCGGATGATTCCCTTCCCGATGGGAAAGAGGGGCCTGCCCGCGTCAAGCGCTTCCGGCGTTGTACGCGCGCAGGGTAAAAACTACGAGATCACCTTCCGCAAAGAAGGGACGCAGCGCCATATCTACGGCCATATGTACGACTTTGGCGGCGAGCGGTCGCCTCTGCTGTTTGATGTCATCCTGCATGATCCCGGTGAGGACAGCATGGTGATCGCCACGCCCTTTGCGGGAAAGCCGCGCTGCTTTTACTACAATCAGAAGATCAACTGCATGCCCGCGGAGGGCCGCTGCATCTATGGCGGGCGGGATTATATCTTCTCACCCGCCACCTCCTTCGGCGTGCTGGATTGGGGCCGCGGGGTATGGACCTACCAGAATACCTGGTATTGGGCCTCCGCCTCCGGTATAGCGGAAGGCCAGCGTTTTGGCATGAACCTGGGCTACGGCTTCGGCGATACGGGCGGCGCCACGGAGAATATGCTATTTTTCGGCGGCCGGGCCCATAAGCTTGGGGATGTCGTGTTCAATATCCCCAAAGCCGGCCGGCGCTATGAGTATGAAAAGCCCTGGACCATCACGGATGACCGGGGCCGGCTGACGCTTGATTTTGTGCCGGTGATTGACCGCGCGGCCAGGATAAACGCTGTGCTGGCCGCTACCGACCAGCACCAGGTATTCGGCCGCTTCAGCGGCAAAGCTGTGCTTGATGACGGCCGGGTGCTGGAGATCAAGGATCTGATGGGTTTTGCCGAGCGGGTGAAGAACCGGTATTAAGGAACCGCCCGCTCCCGCTTTGAGAATACGCACCCGCAGTAATCCTGCCGGTAGATGCCGTATTCACGGGAGAGCTGGGTTGAGAGGAGGTAGCCTCCTCTTTTTTTGAAATCACTGTTCAGGAAGACCGCCCCCGCGCGCTTCGCGGCCGCCTCGCCGATGCGGTTGAGCAGCGGGGCGCTTTTCATCGGGCTGATGGTCAGCGTGGTGGTGAACAGATCATATCCCTGCTCCGCGGCATAGCGGGCGGTGCGGTCGAGGCGCAGGCCGAAGCAGACCTCACAGCGCTTGCCGCCTTCCTTCTCCCCTTCAAGGCCGCGCACATGTTCATAAAACAGTTTCGGTTCCCAGGGGATGATCACGGCACCCAGCGCCAGGCCGCTGTCTCTCACAAAAGTCTCCAGTTCCTTCGCGCGCCGGTCGTGTTCATCCCTGGTATCAATGTTGGGATTATAGTAAAATACGGTGATGTCAAAGCCTTCGCAAAGGCGCGTTAATACGGCGGTGCTGCAGGGCGCGCAGCAGCTGTGCAGCAGCAGCCGGGGGCGTTTGCCTTCCCGCTTCAGCTGTTCCATCAGCGCCTGCATCCTGCGGTCATAGTTTTCGTTCAAGCCACGCGCCTCCTTTTTTTACATTTTATCACGCCCATGCATGAAAAGCATCCGTCCGCGCGTTATATCTGTACATCGGGTATATTCTAAGGAATATACAGCCTCTAAAGGAGGGAAAGCGCATGAAACGAAACACAGGCAGCGCGAGATTGGCCGCCTTGCTGCTGGCGGCGGTTTTATTGCTCGCGTATATCCCCGCGTCGGCTTCAGGGACGGCGCAGGTAATCGGCACCGTCACCGTCACGAACCCCTATTATGTGAACGTGCGATCGGGCGGCGGTACATCCTATGAGGTGATCGCGCAGGTTCAGCCGGGCTCGGTATATCCCTGCGTGGGGATTGCCGCCAGCGGCTGGTATGCCATTCTGCTTGATGACGGGCGGACGGGCTATGTGGCCAATACCATCACCGGCTTCACGCCGGCCCAGCCGCCGGCACAGACGCCCCGGCCGCCTTATTACTATGAGGTACAGGTGCCCATTTACTACCGGGACAGCACCGGCGCGCTGCTGTATACCGACTATGTCAACCTGACCGCCGGCGGCAGCGTGATCAAGCCCAATAACCTCTTTGTACCCGGCTACCGCCTGCTTGGCCCCAGCGAGGTGACGGTCTCCGTTTCCCGGGCGCTTGCCGCGATCCCCCGGAGTGTCACTTTTCTCTACACGAGAAACGCGGTGGTGACTCCAAAGCCTCAGCCCGCCTATACAACGGTGCCGGTCAGCTATTTCGGGCCGGACGGTCGGGTGTTTTATTCCGCTTCGGTGCAGGTGTGGCCCGGCTATAACTATATTCAGCCCGACTACACACGGGTTCCCTCGGGGTACCAGCTGAGCAGCAGCGCCAGCGTGCAGGTATATGTGGACAGCGCCGGGCGGGCAAGCCCCGCCTCCGTCCTGTTTTACTTCCAGTGGAATACCCAGCCCATTACCCCGGCGCCGGTG
>CAYZRZ010000098.1:0-8664 GCA_964480995.1 uncultured Christensenella sp. | reverse complement strand
TCACGTATCAGACCTACACCGCCTCCCGCCTGGGGCTGACCTTTGAAAGCGCGGCCGGCTATGAAGTAGATGAGAGCGCGGGCGATGCCATCATCCTGCGCGAGCCGGCCAGCATGTGGAAAGATAACAAGGGTGTGGTGATCACGCTGTCCCAGGCCTCTGTATCCAGCAGCTACACCAAGAACGATGTCCGCAAGGACCTGGTGACAAGGCTTGATGATATCGGCCAGGCTTATAAAGAATGGAAGCCTTCCAATACCGCCGAACGCGCGCTGCTTAACGGACCGGGCTATTACGCCAACTATCGCGCCATCATGATGGATGGTACCATTGTCCGCGGCCGCATCCACATGGCGCTGCTGGGCAACAGGGTGATCACGCTTCATATTGAGCATCCTGCGGAATACAACGAAGAGTATGTAGAGCTGCACAGCCACATCCGCAGCACGCTGAAGGAAATCTGATTATCATTCCATATGAGAAAGTACCGCCGCGTCATTGCACACAGCGGTACTTTCATATATTTACAGTGTCAGCTGCTCATAGCGCTCGCCCGCTTCCCCATCCTCGTCATCCCCGGCGTTCTCTGACAGGAAGTCTTCGGGGTCGGGCAGATCATCAAGCGAATGAAGGCCGAAGTGAGACAGAAAGGCATCGGTGGTGCCATACAAAATCGGCCGGCCGATGGTATCCTTGCGGCCCAGTTCCTTCACAAGGTTTTTATTCATCAGGGATTGCAGAGAATAATCGCATTTGACGCCGCGTACGGCCTCCAGATCGAGCCTGGTGACCGGCTGTCTGTATGCTACGATGGCCAGCGTTTCAAGGGCAGCCTGGGTGAGCGATTGCCTTTGAACCGGCTGCAGCAGGCGCTCAATATAAGGCGCGTACTCGGCGCGGGTGGCAAGCTGGATGTGTTCGCCAAAGCGCTTGAGCCTCAGGCCCCGCATGTTATCATCGTAATACGCCTCAAGCCGCCGGACAGCAGATAATATCTGCGCGTCATCCTGTTCAAGCGCCCTGGCTAAATCACGCAGAGCCACCGGCTCGCCCGCCACATATAATACGGCCTCGATGATGTGTTCAAGCTCCATGCTCTTGCTTCCTTCTTGTCGCGGGATGAAGCAGAATTTCTCCGTAGGCCTCGTCCTGCGTGATGCTGACGCGTCCCAGGCGCAGCAGTTCCAGCAGCGCCAGAAAATACGTGACGATCTCTTCCTTGGTGGGTCTCTCCCCGATCAGCGCCGAAAAACCAAGGCTGCCCTGCTTGAGAAGCCTGGATATGCGCAGCATGCAGTCGGGTACGCTGTGCTCCTCACGCATGATCTGCCTGGCGATGTCCGCGGGCGGCTCCTCTTGCTTGGGGGTCCTTGCCATCACGGCGGCAAAGGCCGATAACAGACCGGACAGCGTGAGGCCGGATATCTCAAAGCTGGGCGGCGGCAAAGGATATTCCTCCGGCAGCTTTTCATACATCAGCGCGGCGGCCTTTTCAAAGCCCTGCATATCGGACGCGATCTGCTTGAAACGCGCGTACTCCTCCAGCTGCCGGATCAATACAGCCTGCGGGTCCTCCTCCTCCCCTTCAGGCGGGGCAGGCTTTGGCAGCAGCGAGCGGCTTTTGATCTCAAGCAGCGTCGCCGCCATCTGGATGAAGGATGATGCCTCATCCATGTCCATATCCTCCGCCTCACGAACGGAGCGGATGTACTGATCCGTCACCTCTGACACAAATATATCCCTGATGTCGATCTTGGCCTTGCCGATCATGAAAAGAAGCATATCAAGCGGCCCGTTAAAGTCCTTAAGCTTCAGCGTCAGCGCCATCTCAGTCCCTCACAGCCCAAAGATACGCAGGAAACCGCCAAGCACCAGACCCTGCGCAAAGCTGACCGCGGCGCCTACCGCGCGGCTGACAATATCCGTTGAAAACATAAGCACGATCAGCGCCAGATGAGTGATGCGGAAAGCTTTGCCCGAGAGATTGATCCGTCCCTTGAGCACAAGGTCGTTGACGACATGAAATCCATCCAGCGGCGGGATGGGAATAAGGTTGAAGATGCACAGACCCAGGTTGATCATGCAAAAATGCAGCAGGAAGCGCTGGATATGCAGCAGCCAGGGGGCTTTTAGCAGCGATGCCATCTCCCCCGCATAGGCCGGAAACAGCTGAAGGGTATAGCCTGTCTCCTGATAGCTGAGCATGAAACGCATGCCCTGCGGATCGCCGGACAGTTCAGGCACATAGAGCGCGAAGCCGACAAGCACGGTCAGAAGGGTGCTGATCACAAAGAGAATGAAATTGGTGGTTACACCTGCCAGGGAAACCAGCAGGTCATCCCGGCTTCCGCGCTTGAAGTTGTTGGGGTTGACAGGCACAGGCTTGGCCCAGCCAAAACCCAGCAGGAACATACTGACCGTGCCGATGGGGTCCAGATGCTTGATGGGGTTTAATGAGAGCCTGTGCATCATCTTTGCCGTCGGGTCGCCGCAGCGCAGCGCGACATAGCCATGCGCCACCTCATGAAAAGTCAGCGCCATCAGCACCGCGGGCGCGCGGTAGAGCATAAAGAGCAAAAAGCCCATCGGGTCCTTTTGTAAAAAATCAAGCACGCTTTCGTTTCCCCTTTGCGTATAATCCGGAGGCAAGCGCTGCCGTTAACAGCCCCCCCAGCGCGCCGCAGGCATCCAGCAACACATCGCTCACCGCCGCGCCCCGTCCGCTGGTCAATTGCAGCGACTCATCAATCGCCGCGATGACAGCTGCAAACAGGAGCAGCCATACCCAGCGCAGGCGGCAGGCCGGGCGAAGCAGGAGCGCCAGTATCATCAGCTCCGCGCCCAGCAGAAAGTACTCGGCAAAATGGCCCAGCTTTCTGGTGATATAGGTCACCATGTCCTCGCTATGCCATTGTTCGACAGGCAGGGCAAGTATAAGCGGACGAACAACATCCTCGGCAATGTCGCTGCGCTTCATGGAGTCTTCAGGGTTCTGCAGTGAATTGGACCAACTGAAGGCAATGGTGCATATGATCAGAACAACCACAAACAGCGCCGCCCGGCGGCGCTCAAGGGGCAGAGCTCGCAGACGCTCAGGCATCGCGCTTCAGCCGCTTGATCTCCTCCTCCACCTGATCCTTCGAAACATAGTTCAGCGGGGAGAAGCGGCCTTCCAGTGCCATTTCCAGTTTCTCAAGAGCCGCCCCGGTGTCTCCTGCCTCCAGGTCATAGCGGGAGAGGAACCAGAGGGTATCGATTTGGCCGGGCTTTTTCTCACGAGCCTTGTCAAAATATCCCTTGGCTTTTTCCTTGTCATCCAGCAGGCGGTAATACAGCTGTCCCAGATTATCGAGTGTCACGCTGTCCTCATCGTCATACTCATAGGCTTCATTATTGAAGCTGAGCGCTTGCTCAGCATTTCCGGTTTCCACATAGAGGAAACCCAAGGTCTCATAAGTGAGGCCGCAGGGGTTCTCCCTGTGAGCGCTTTCCAGCAGCTGGACCGCCTTTTCGCGGTTGCCCATCTTCCAGTCCGCCACGGCGTAATTCATCAGCAGCTGCGAACGATCGTCCTTGGTCAGATCCGGCGAACGCTGGATCTTTGCCAACAGATTTTTGACCTTTTGGTAGTTTTCATCCCCGCCGTCTCGCAGCAGCAGCACGGAGTAGGGCAACAGAAAATTGGGCTTCATGATGCCCTGGCTGATCAGCGCCTCATAATCCTTCTTCGCCCCCTGAATGTCGCCCTTCTGATGCTTGGAAAGCGCCGCTCGTATTTTGATGCTGTCCATCAAGCCCATGTTTGTGTCCTCCGTTTTTCTCAATCAGCCTGCGGCTGCGGTATGCGAGGTCCTGATATTCGCGGGACTCAGCCCCGCCGCCATCAAGCGCCTCCAGACAATATATCATGCCCTGCCGAGCGATGGCAAGCGCGCGCGCAGGCTCACGGAATCGGTGCTCATAGAGCTTGGCCAGCGAGATGTATACCTTCGCTCCGCCGCGCCCCGACAGACGCAGCCGCTCATACCCCTCAGCGGCTTCCCGCGAATGACCTTCACGCTTGAGCAAATCCGACAGGCGCAGCTGAGCCAGGTCCCTGACAGCGCTGTCCCGGCACAGACGAAAACAGGCCTTGGCCCGCTCTCCCTCGCCGCGCTTTTCAAACACGCGGCCCAGGCTGTACAGATCCCTTTGATCCTTGGCTTCAAGAGGCCGCTCGTGCAGATTGATCAGCGCATACATAAGCCTTGCCATGGATACAATGTCCTGCGCGTTGTGTTCAATGATATCTTCCAGCAGCGCCGCCTCGCGGGTCTTGATGTAGTTGAAGTAGCGCGCGGGCACCTCGCTGCCGGGCAGATCGTCCTTACGCGGGGTGTTGAATATCTCGCTTTCAAGCTGGGTCAGCTTGCATGGCCTGACGCGCATCTTGAATACACGCCTGGCGATGTGGACCAGATCAATATTATCAGGCGCTTCATAGCCCACGTGCATCCTGTTCATGGTCAGCCTGCTTTGAATCAGCGGCATATCAAAGCTGGCGCCGTTGAACGTAACCACCGCCTCGCAGCGGCTGAGGGCTTCAAGCACAGGGGCAAGCACGAAAGGTTCCTCATCATAGTCGCGCATCAGGTACTGTGTCACCGCAAACTCATCGCCTGAGAACCGGCCCAGGCCGATCAGGAAAGCGACCGTGCCCGCTCCGCCGCTCAGGCCCGTAGTCTCCGTATCCAAAAAAAGAAGCGAAGAGGGCTCGATATCAGACAAGCTCTCACGCCCCGTCATCAGGCGCAATATATCAGCCTGCAGCGATCTCGCCGGAAACTCATGGCAGGGAAAGCGATTTTCGCGTATCAGACAGCCTTCCGCCGCGGGTCTCTCCTGCGCATCGGAAGGCTTTTTTTGAGGCTGCGAAGCCCGCAGCCTGTCAAGGAGCGACGGCATGGCCCGCAAAGGAGAAAAGAGAGGTCTCCTCATCCTCATCGACTCGCGGCCCGGCAGTCGGCTTGGGCGTGGGATAGATCCGCCACAGCGCCTGCTCATAGCCTGTTCCCTCAGGCAGATAGGGAATCGTAGCGGCGCGAAGGGCCGCCTCTTGTTCCTCAACGGTTACAGCTGAAAGCAGGCTTTGCGGAACAGATGGGGTATCATCGCCAAGCTGCCTGCGTATAAGTCCCTCCAGCAATACGTCCGTGGCCCCGGCCAGCACATACTCCGGAAGGGTCTTGATCACCTCATAATACTGTTCATAAGGGATATCGAGCGCGTGCAGCGCCTGGGCGTGTGCCTTGCCCAAATAGCGCAGATGCCAGGGCTCATAGGCGTAGCCGGTAATCTCCCGCCATTCCTTTTCATAACGGATCACAAACCCGAAGCGATGAGCGTTTTCAGCCACCCACTTCCCTTCTTCCGTATCCGCGAAGGTCTCATTGAGCTGAAGAAAACTCAAGGACTGCACATCCATCGCCAGCCCGAGCTGATGTTCGCTGGTTCCCGGAGGCGCGACGGTACGCAGGGCGCGTTCACGCCCTGACTCGCTCACCTTTCCATTGAACAGGATCTGCTGGATGCCATAGCTGCGGTAGCCGCTGACAGCGTACAGAATATGCTTTCCTTCACGCTTGGCAGCGGCAAACATCTGCTCAAGCGCTCCGGCCGCCTCTGCGCGCAGCATAATGCCGTCCTCCATCCCTTTTTTTCGGGTGGGAACATTGGGAATGACCAGGTCATCCGGCTCGTAAGAAGCGCCTGCTTTTTTATCCCGGTTGACCAGGTACAGCAAGCCCCCTTCGCCCAGCATGCCGCCATCCGAAACGGAATGCTTCTGCTGAGGGCCGGCGGTTGTTTCAGGCAAAGGCAGGTCCTCAGGGACGGCTTGCGCACAGGCGACGCCCCCCGCAAATAAGCAAAGCATCAGAACAAGCGATAATATCGTGACGCGCAACATAATCTCCTTCAGGGTTTGGGATAGAACAGGGATACCTCCCCATCGCCCTCTTCATCCGTTTCATCAAGCATAATAGGCGCGGGCGGGGCGTTCAGTTCCCTGCACAGGGCCGCGAAATCACCGCCCCGGGATTCATAGTCTTTGATGGCGGCATTTGATTCCTGCGTGAATTCCTCCAGCGAGAGGCGGTTGTCCATCATATAGGCGGCCGCTTCCCTGCCTACATAGCGGAAATGCCAAGGCTCATAGATAATGCCGGTGATCTCCTGCTTTTCGGGCATATAGCGCAGCGTATAGCCGAAGCGGGCGGCGTTCTCCTCCATCCACTTGGCCTCTTGGGTCTCGCCAAAGGCGGCGGTCATCCCTTCACGCCGCGTCCAATCGTAGTTGAGCAGGTCCACGCCAAGACCGGTCTGATGATCGGATGAACCGGGAAAGGCTACCACGCCATCGTCTTCGCCATAGCGTGACAGCCGGCTGTCATACATGGTGCTTTGTGTCTGGTAGCTGCGGTAAGCGCTCTTTACATAGAGCTTCAGCCCGGCCTCCTCCTCCGCCGCCTTGAACATCTGGCCCAGGGCTTCTGCTGCCTCGCCGCGCAGCTCATAGCCGCGGTTGGTAGCCCGCAGGTTCAGAGTTACCAGATCGTGCGGCTCAAAGGAAGCGTCCATCAGCACGCTCTTATTGGTCAGCACCAGATAGCCGCCCTTGTCTTCAAGGATATTGGCCGCCAGGGGATAGGTCCATTCGGGAGCGGCCCAGGCCGCGGCATTCAGCAATATAAACAGGAACGAAAGGGCTATGGGCCTTTTAAATCTCACCGCAGGCTGTCCTCCGTGATGTATTCGCCAAAATGAGCCAGGCGAAGCTGTTCAATATAGTGTTCCAGCGGGATATCAAGCTCATGGATTCGCCCGGCATGGTCCCGGCCGACATAGCGGATGTGCCATGGCTCATCCGCGTAACCGGTGATATCCGTCCAATCCGCCTTGTAACGGATGATGAAACCGAACTCATGCGCGTGATCGCGCACCCAGGCTCCTTCCTCGCTGCTGCCGAAGGCCGCGTTCAGGTTTGCTTCCCCCTTCCGGCCCAGATCCATTGCCAGCCCCAGCTGATGCTCGCTGGCACCCGGCGGAGCCACAAGCAGCCTGGCCCGTTCCTTTTCCTTCTTATCCCCTGAATCTGTCCGGCGGCTGTGGATGGTGCGCTGGGTCCCCCAGCTGCGGTAACCGCTCACAGCCACTAAAGTATAACCCGCTTCCTTCGCCGATGCAAACAGCTGATCGAGGCTGGCAGCTGCTTCCTTGCGCATCAGGGTGCCGCTTTCGGCGCCCGCGCACAGGGGCTGCACAAGATCCGGCGGCACATAATCCTCGCTTAAAGTGTAGCCGCGATTCACCAAATACAGGCTGCCGCCCAGATTGGTCTGCGCGGCATAGGCGTCAATCGCCGTCTGCGACAGGCTCATCAGGGCGGCCAGCAGGGATAAAAGTTTTACAATCATTCTTCCTCTGGGGAGACCCGGGCTATCATATCAAGCCCTCCTCCGTACTTCGCCTTGAGGCGGCCCAGGGCGGCATGATCAAGCATGACACTGACCAGCGTTCCTTCTTCCCTGTGCTCCTCCGCCACAAGCCGTCCCTGCTTTCGCAGATCGTTCAGCAGGGCGTACTCCGAGAAGGGGACGAAATAGTAAAATAACCGTTCCCGCTCCCGCAGGAGGACCGCGATGTGCGCGATGAGCTCATCCAAGCCCTGCCCGTTCAGTGCCGATACAGGGAAGGCTTCGGGCATTTTTTCCTTTACGCCGGGCAGCGCCAGATCGCACTTGTTGAGCACCTCAACGCGCGGCTGATGGTTGGCGCCCAGGGTATCCAGCACCTCTTCCACAACGGCGCGCTGCGCAGCCATCTCGGGGGAGGAGGCGTCTGAAACGATCAGGAGAATATCAGCCAGAGCTGCCTCTTCCAGCGTAGAGCGAAAAGCCTCGATCAGCTCTGTAGGCAGCTTGTTGATGAAACCGACCGTATCGACCAGTATAAATCCGTCGCCGTCAGGAAATTCCAGCTTGCGGTTGACCGCGTCCAAGGTCGCGAAGAGCTGGTTTTTCACCAGCACATCAGCCCCTGTCAGGCGGTTGAGGAGGGTGGACTTGCCCACGTTGGTATAGCCTACCAGGGCGACAACAGGCGTACCCGCACGCGCCCTGCCCTTGCGGCGGATGCCGCGCTGGCGCTCCATTTTATTAAGTTCTTCCTTGAGCTGTCCGATGCGTTCACGGATGTTGCGCCGGTCCATCTCCAGCTTGCTCTCGCCGGGGCCTCTCACGCCTATGCCGCCAAGCAGGCGGGACATGGCCTGTCCCTGACCTTTCAAGTGGCTGGCCCTGTAACTGAGCTGAGCCAATTCCACCTGCAGCTTGCCCTCGCTTGTAATGGCGTTTTGAGCAAAGATATCAAGGATCAGCGAGGTTCTGTCAACCACCCGGATGCCGACGAGCTCCTCCAGATTGCTTGTCTGGGAAGAGGTCAGTTCATCATCGGTGACGAGGATATCAGCGTCCAGCGCCTGCGCCTCAAGAGACAGTTCCCCCGCCTTGCCGCTGCCGACATAGGTGGCCGAGTCCGGGCGATTTTTTTGCTGGAGCACGCGGCCGACCACGACCGCCCCCGCGCTGTCGCACAGGGCAGCCAGCTCGTCAAGCGATTTTTCGC
>CAYZRZ010000097.1:0-8677 GCA_964480995.1 uncultured Christensenella sp. | reverse complement strand
TCAACCGCTCGGGGCTTTCGGTTGGCATCCTGGATGCCGATATCACCGGGCCTTCCATTCCCCACTCCTTCGGCGTAACCGAAAAAGCAGTCGGTAACAATGAAGAAATGCTGCCGCAGGTCACGCGCGGCGGCACAGAGATCATGTCGGTCAACCTGCTGCTGGACAACGAGACCGATCCGGTCGTCTGGCGCGGGCCGGTCATCGCCGGCATGGTCAAAAGCTTCTGGACGGATGTGGTCTGGGGCGAAGTGGATTTCATGTTTGTGGATATGCCTCCCGGTACGGGCGATGTGCCGCTGACGGTGTTCCAAAGCCTGCCGCTGGACGGCGTGATCATCGTGGCCTCCCCTCAGGAGATGGTGGGGATGATCGTGGAGAAGGCGGTCAATATGGCCGGCATGATGAAGATCCCGGTGCTGGCGCTGGTGGAAAACATGAGCTATTTCACCTGCCCCGGCTGCGGAGACCGCCACGAGCTGTTTGGCAGGAGCCGCGCGGAGGAACTGGCCGGAAGACACGCCATCCCCGCCGTCTGCCGCATGCCGCTTGACCCCTCTGTCGCCTGCCTGGTGGATGAGGGCAAGGTGGAGCAGGCAGGCGCGGAAGGGCTGATCGGGGCCATCGCGGTGCTGGAATCGCTGAAATGATCCGCACCGCGGCTCAAGAGGCCTTCTGGCAGAAATTTCTGGCCGCTTCCGGCCGGGGCAGTTCCACCCCCTGCTATGACTGCTTTCACTTTTGTTTGGACGAAAAGAGCGCCAATGAGCTGCTCGAGCTGGTGCTGGCGGGCAAAAAGCGCGCGACGGCCGGCAGCCTTCCCTCATATGAGATTGATACCAACTCAAACCGTTAACGCATCGCTGCCGCGGCAGGAAAGCCGGGGCAGCGTTTTTTCATGCGGCGCTTTACACAAACCTTACGCATCCTTGGCGCGATCTTGATACTAAGAGAGCATCATGTACCCGGTAACCCAGCAATGAAGGAAGGAGACGCGGAAAATGAACTGCCAATCCTCATAAACTTCTCGCAATATTTGCTGCACTCTCTCACATACTTAATTATTAAGACTGACAATTTGTACGCTATCGGATAAAATTACACAAAGAGACACAGATGCTGACTATCGGATCTGTGCTAAAACTAAGGAGGGGTATTCCCAATATGAAAAGATTCTTGGCCCTGTTTCTTGCGCTCGTTTTGATGATGAGCCTGACCTCCACCGTGAACGCTGAAAAGCGCACCGTGACCTTCTGGCACTGCTTTGGCGGCACCATCGGCGAAGCGCTGCAAGCGACCGTTGATGCCTTCAATGCCTCCCAGGATGAAATTTTTGTCGAAGCCAGTTTCCAGGGCTCCTATGACGAGACCCTGACGAAGCTCAAGGCCGCCTTCCCGGCCGGCACTGCCCCCGACGTGTTCCAGATGTTCGAGCTGGGCACCAACTACCTGGCCGGCACCGACTATGTGGTTCCCTTCCAGGATATGCTGGAAAAGGACCCCTATATCTCCCTTGACAACATCGAGGGCGTGCTGCGCAACTACTACACCGTTGACGGCAAGATGATGTGCATCCCGCTCAACCCCTCCTCCCCCGTGATGTACTACAACAAGACCGCCTTTGAAAAGGCCGGCATCACCGAAGTGCCCACCACCTTTGCCCAGATCGAGGCCATTGCCGAAAAAATCACCGGCGTCGAAGGCAATCCCAAGTACGCGATGGGTCTGTCCATCTACGGCTGGTTCTTTGAAAACCTGCTGGCCGGCACGAACAACCTCTATGTCAACGGCGGCAACGGCCGCACAGAGCCCGCTACTGCCATCGAATATGATACCAACGGCGGCGGCAAGCTGGTGCTTGAAAGCTGGAAACGCCTGGTGGATAACGGCACCTGCTACAACTTCGGCATTGATAACGACAGCTCCAAGGCTGCCTTCATCGCCGGCGACACCGCGATCACCTTCGAATCCACCGCTCAGCTGACCACCATCACCAAGGGCGCGCAGTTTGAAGTAGGCACCGCCTACCTGCCAAGCGTCTTGGATGAGTCCATCGGCGGCGTCCTCATCGGCGGCGCGAACCTGTGGCTGAGCAAGCAGGCTGACGAGCATAAGCTTCAGGATGCCTGGGAGTTCATCAAGTTCGCCACCTCCGCCCAACCCGCCGCAGCGTTCTCGATGAAGACCGGCTACTTCGCCGCCAATACTACCGCTTATGAAGTGCCAGAATATGTGGCCTACCTGGAATCCAACCCCAACGCCCAGGTCGCCCTCAACCAGCTGCATGATTCGCCCCTGAACCTCGCGACCGCGGGTGCCAGCGTCGGCGTCATGGGCGAGCTTCGCCAGATCTGGCAGACACACATGGACCTCTACCTGCAGGGCGCCTACGGCACCGCGGAAGAAGCCATGGCAGAAATGGCCGGCGAATCCAACAGCGCAATCGAATACTACAACCAGACCTCCGGCAAATAGAAGCCTGAGCAAGGCATAGGCCTTCAAGGGGGAAGGGAGCGCGCTTCCTTCCCCCGCTTATTTTCAAAAAAGAGGTGTCTGTTATGAGTCAAGCCGCGGCAAAGCAGGCAAAGCGCGGGAAGGGGATAGGCGTGTCATCATTTACGCCCTACCTGTATATCCTTCCTTCGCTGATCCTGTTTTCAATGTTTGTGTTTTACCCCTTTGCCAAGACCATCTACCTGAGCATGACGCTGACTGATCAGTCAGGCAACGCCATGAAGTGGATCGGTCTTGATAACTTCACGTCCCTCCTCAGCTCCAAGGATTTCTGGTTCTCGCTGGAGATCACAGCCAGGTATGCCGTCACCGTCGTGACCGGCTCCTTGGTCATCGGCTTGGTATGCGCCATCATCGCCAATGAAGAGATGTACGCGCTGGGGCTGATGCGCACCGTGTATGCCATGCCGCTGGCCATTTCCTCCGCCTGCATCGCCGTCATCGCCACCTTCGTCCTCAATCCGACGATGGGCATCCTCAACAAGATGCTGGGCACGGATATCCGCTGGCTGCGCGACATCAAGTACGCACTGCCCTCCATCTCCGTGGTGACGATCTGGATGAACGTCGGCCTCAACTTTATTTTCCTGATCGCGGCGCTGCAGAACGTGGACCGCTCGCTGTATGAGGCGGGCGATATCGAGGGCGTGAACTTTCTTCAAAGGCACTGGCATATCACCTTCCCCAGCATATCGCCCACCCTGTTCTTCCTGCTGATCATCAACGTGATCAACTCCTTCCAGGCCTACGCGCAGATCCGTCTGATGACGCAGGGCGGCCCGGGCAAGTTTACGCGCGTCATCGTCTATTCCATCTACCTGGAAGCCTTCCAGAACAATCGCTACGGAATGTCCGCGGCCATGTCCGTCGTGCTGTTCATCCTCATGTTCATCCTGACGGCGGTCCAGTTCAGGGTGGAAAAGAAGGTGACGTACTCATGAATGCCAGCAAACGCTCCCGCCTGCTGTTCACAGCCATCGGCCTTGTTTTGGCGGCCGTCATTATTTCCCCGCTGCTGTACTGCGTCAGCGCCAGCTTCATGACAGAGCAGGAGCTGTACGCCAGCCGGATCTTACCGGCCAGCTTCAACCTCAGCAACTATGCGGCGGCTCTGCGCGTCGCCCCCATCTTCCGCTTTATCTTGAATTCTGTCTTTGTGGCTGTCGCCTGCACCCTGATACAGCTGATCACGGGTTCCCTGGCAGGCTATGCCTTCGGGTGCCTGCGGTTTAGGGGCAGCAAGCTGCTGTTTTATATCTTCCTGTCCACGATGATGATCCCCGGCAACGCCATCATCATCGCCAACTACCTCACCATGGCCAACCTGAAACTGCTGGACAGCTACTGGTCGCTCATCCTGCCCTATATGACCAGCGCCTTTTGCATTTTCAACATGCGCCAGGCATATATGTCCCTGCCGGCTGAACTGAACGAGGCGGCCAAGATCGACGGCTGCAACTCCTTCCAGTTCATGCTGTATGTAGGCATTCCGCTCACCTTCCCCTTCCTGGGCGCGCTGGGCATTTACACCTTCCTGCAGATATGGAACCAGTACCTGTGGCCGCTGCTTGTGACCAATAAGATCGAGCTGCGCACGGTGCAGATCGGCATCGGCATGCTGCAAAACTCCGACGCCATGGCCTATGGCCCGGTGATGGCCGGCACCACGCTGATCCTCATCCCTTCGATCCTGGTGTTTGTACTCGGTCAGAAATCACTGATCTCAGGCCTGACAGCCGGCGCGGTCAAGGGCTGATCCTGACCGGATCGAAAAGCCGCGAAACACGCAGTTCCCCCTCGGGCAGACCGCCTGAGGGGGAGCTGCGTGCTGTGGGGGATCCCGTCCGAAGCCATGCCTCGTACTTAATTCGTTTTCATATCCGCACGCTCTTGTCGCTTCATCAGTCTTTTCGTATAATAGCGCAATCAAGCGAGGCTCAGCCTCAAGGAAGGTGACCCCCTTGCCCAACTTTTCACTCGGTGATGACATCTTCCTGCGGGCGGCAGAGCAGTTCCCCACCCCCTTTTACCTGTACGAAGAACGGGGTATCCGCCAGGCCGCGCAAAGCCTTCAGAAGGCCTTTTCGTGGAACCCCAGATACCGGGAATACTTTGCCGTGAAAGCCCTGCCCAACCCCTCCATTTTGAAGATACTGATCGAGGAAGGCTGCGGGCTGGACTGCTCCTCCATGACCGAGCTGGTCATCGCCAAACGCCTCGGCCTCAAGGGCGAGGACCTGATGTTCAGCGCCAACGCCATGCCGCCGGAGGAGTTCCGCATGGCGCGGGAAATGGGCGCCATCATCAACCTGGATGACATCAGCGATATCGATATCCTGCTTCATCACGGGGGGATTCCCGAGAGCATCTGCCTGAGGTACAACCCCGGCGGCCTGTTCGGCGACGGGAACGCCATCATGGGCAGCCCCCGGGACAGCAAATTCGGCTGGACGCGCCCGCAGCTGGGCCTTGGCCTGGCGCGCCTGAAGGAGCTCGGTGTCAAGCGCTTCGGCCTGCACGCCTTTTTGGCCAGCAACATGCTGGGCGAGGTGTACTATCCCTTGCTTGCCAAGCTATTGTATGAGACCGGCAAGGAGCTGACGGAAGAGTGCGGTCTGCCGCTTGATTTCATCAACCTGTCGGGCGGCATCGGCATCCCCTACAGGCCGGACGACAAGCCGGCGGATATCCAGCTGATCGGCAGGCGCGTGGAGGAGGACTATCATGGGAGCTTCCGGGATACGGACGCCGCGGCTGTCGCCGTCAAGACCGAACTGGGCCGCTTTATGACCGGGCCCTACGGCTGGCTGGTGGCCCGCGCTGTGCACGAAAAGAACACGCACAAGCGATACATCGGCCTGGATGCCTCCGCTGTCAATCTGATGCGCCCGGCCATGTACGGGGCCTATCACCACATCACCATCGCGGGCAAAAGGGAAGCGCCCCTCACCGCCGTATACGATGTAACGGGCTCCCTGTGCGAGAACAATGATAAATTTGCCATCGACCGTCATCTGCCCGAGGTAGAGATAGGCGACCTGGTGATCCTTCACGACGCGGGCGCGCACGGCTTCTCGATGGGCTACCAGTACAACGGCCGCCTGCGCTCGGCGGAGGTACTGTATACAGAGGATGGCGATTTCCGCCTGATCCGCCGCGCGGAAACGCAGGAAGATTACTTTGCCACGCTGATAGGGGATGGACTCCCAAAATTTTAGGAATGCTAAATGCGAAATTCTGAATGCTGAATGAGGTTTGTTCGAAAAGAGAATCCCGGATTCCGTTAGGAAGCCGGGATTTATTAATCCGAATTCAGCATTCCGTATCAACAGTTCTACGGAACCTCATTTAGCATTCAGAATTCAGCATTTCGCATTTCGTTTACTCACCCAGCTGCCTGCTCAGGCTGGAAAAGGCTTTCGTGTCTCCCAGCAGCACAAAGCCGCTGAGCGTGTCGCCGATATAGAGTTTCTTGGCGTACTGGAACAGCTCGCTGTTCTCCATGATGTCCTTTTGCAGCTGCTCCAGGGTCTCGCGGGGCAGGCCTGACTCATCGATCACGCCGGCGGAGGCGATCTGGGTGCCCATGGTCTTCACCACATAGGGCGGAACCTTCATCACGCACTCCTTGTCGCCGCCGGCGGCGTTTTCTCCGGCGACGGCGCCTTGCAGCCCGGCGATCGGCCACAGGCCGTACCAGCGGCCTTCCATGCCGGCGCAATCGCCCGCCGCGTAGATATCCTCCACATCCGTGCGCATATGCTTATCCACCGTGATGAACCTGTCCGCGTGAACGCCGCTGCCTTCCAGGTACTCGGTGCGCGCGCGGACGCCGGCGGAAATCAGGATCAGGTCTGCCGGAAACTCGCTGCCGTCCTCCAGACGCACGCCGGCCGCGCGGCCATCCGCATCCGCGTAGATCTCTGCGATCAAGGCATCCGTGGTGACATGCGTGCCCTCCCGCTCCACCCGGGCGGTGAACAGCTCTGCGCTGCGCTCATCCAGCTGGCGCATCATCAACCGGGGCAGCCGCTCCAGGATATAGCTCTCAAGCCCTCTTCTGCGCAGCACATCCGCCGCCTCCAGCCCCAGCAGGCCGCCGCCGATCACGATGCTGCGCTGTGCCTTGGCGATCATCCGCTCAATCCCCAGCGTATCGGCCATCGTCCACATCGTGACCACGCCCGGCAGGTCCGCCCCCTTGATCGGCGGCACAAAAGAGCTGCTGCCGGTGGCCAGGATGAGCCTGTCATAGCGGATCCGCCCGCCGTCTGAAAGCACGGCAGTTTTCTCCCGCGGCAGGATGCCGCTGACCTTGTGATTCAGCCGCAGGTCAAAGCGCCGGTCCTCATACCACTCCCGGGGATGGATCAAGAGCTTTTCGGCCTTTGACGGATCCTCCAGCGCCTCGCACAGGCGCTGGCGGTAATAAGGGAGAAAGCTGTCCTCCGACAGGATGATGATATCACAGGAGGGATCCTGCGCCCTCGCCGCCTCCGCGGCTGACAGCCCGGCGATCGAACTGCCGATAATGACGATCGTTTTGCTTGGCATAAATTTACCTTTCGATTGCGTGAAAAAAGGGAAGCGATGGGAGGCGGCATCAAAGCAGAAGGAGCCCGGTCAGCGAGATCCGCGCTCCTATAGCTTCCCGGCTGCATCCAGCCGCGCCTCAGCGCGGTTCGTCCCCTATCGCTTCCCCATTGTCTGCCTTCTTCAGCTTCATGAGCACCGTCTCCACCCGGGTACCCGTCGCCTCAACCACTGTCAGGCTGAAGCGGTCGGTGGATACCAGCTCATGTGAACTCTGCTGGGGGATATACCCCAGCTGTTCGATAATATACCCGGCCACCGTGTCGGCAGTCTCAGTTTCAATGTCCAAATTAAAAATGCGGTTGAAATCGCTGACAGGCATGATGCCCTTGAGCATCACTTCCGTATCGTTGATCACGGTATAGTCCGAGTTATCCTCATCATCATACTCATCCTGTATATCGCCCACGATCTCCGCGATCAGGTCATTGAGGGTCACCACGCCCAGCACGCCGCCGAACTCATCAATGATGACGGCCATGTGCTGCTTTGATTTCTGAAACTGGATCAGCATCTCATCGGTAGACAGCGTCTCCGGCACAAACAGGGCCGAGCGGGCGATGGATTCAAGCGTCTCCCTGCCATCGCGCAGCGCTTCCTGATGGATCAGCACGTCCTTTAAGTGGACGATGCCGATGATCTCATCCTTCTCTTCCCGGTAGAGCGGCACGCGCGAGTGTCGCTGGCGCAGCAGGAACTCCAGGTTCTCCTCCTGCGGGGCCTCCGCGTCGATCATATCCGTGTCCACCCGGGGAATCATGATCTCGCGCACCGTTCGGCTGTCAAGCGACAGCACACCCCGCATCATGTTGAACTCATCCATGTCGATCGCGCCGTCGTTGTGGCTGGAATTAAGCAGCGCCTTGATCTCCTGGCGGGTCAGCTTTTCTTCCTTCTTGGTAAAATCGATCGGCGTCAGCTTTTTCAGAATGCCGGTCGAGGCATTGAGCAGCCAGATAAAAGGCCTGAATGCGCCTTTGAGCACCAGGATGGCCCCGGCCGAACCCCGCGCGTACTGCTCGGGTACCTGCAGCGCCAGCTGCTTGGGATAAAGCTCGCCCAGCACCAGCGTGACATAGCTGATCAGGAGGGTAACAAGCAGGGTAGCCGCCGTCTCAGCGCCATGCCCCACCCCGAAGATGGGCGCCACGATCCCCACGAAGGACCGCGAGGCGGAGGCGGAGTTGAAGAAGCCGCCGAAGGTGATGCCCACCTGGATAGCGGAAATAAAGCTGTCAGAATCCTTCAGCAGTTTTTGCACGCGCCGCGCTTTCTTATCGCCGGCGTCAGCCATCTTTTTTATTTTAGCCGGATTCAGGGATACAAAGGCCATTTCGGCCCCCGCCAGGAAGGCGTTGAGAAGGGTGAGCAGCAGAATTGTCAGGATCGGGATGAATAAGCCAGGTTGACCAGGGTCGTCCATTGAAATAACCACACTCCTCAGATTTGATGGTCGGAATTATACACCAGAATGAACAAAAGCGCAAGAATAATTATGAAATGGTCAGTAAATTGTGTGAATTGCAGTTACTATTCACCCCTGTCTTTGCTGAGTGGGATAAAACATTTT
>CAYZRZ010000096.1:0-8774 GCA_964480995.1 uncultured Christensenella sp. | reverse complement strand
CGTTCCCTCCGGCCTCCCTTCATCCCGGTACACCACCGGCTCGCTGAGCAGAAAGCCCGCCGATACCTGCGTGATGTAGCGGGGGAATCCATAGGCCAGGCGGGTATTGGCCAGCCCCTCCGGCCGCTCGCGCATCAGGATATCGCCCTTGCCCTGCCGGTAGCGCCACAGCCTTTCCAGCCTGGGCAGCCCCTGCTCAAACTCCTCGATCACCCCGCGCAGCAGCTCCCGCGCGCCCTCCCCCTCCTTTCCCAGGTATTTCCGGTCCCTTGTGATCAAGCGATCCCTCCTTCCCGAGGAATTATTAAGAACGTTTGTTCTCTTTTCTCCTCGAAAGGATCGTAGCATAGGGGGGTAGGGTGACATCAAGTGACATGGACTGACAACTTTGTTGACTTAATGGCGCGTAAAATTTGCCGTTTCAGGTATAAAACGGCTTTTTATATCGCAATTCAAGTAAAATGGTTTTAGTAGTTCCAGTAGGTGATGTATAATTTGGTATGGTAATGTATTGTTAAATGTATTGTTAAGTAAAATTTTTTCATTGACTATCCATCTGCTTTTGTTATAATCTATGTGGTTGCCTGTTTAGCGCCTCTTGAAGGGATGGCAATCAACGTATAAATGGTTACCAATTACTTTATCGCAACAGTGTTTCAAAGTTTCAATGTATGTTATGCTGGATAAATTGAGTAAGTGATACCGCCAATGACCGGAGGTGGACAATATGGCAACTAAGAGTATTACTAGAACCATTGTCATTCGTGACAAAAAGAATTGTAAGGCTTTAGCACAGGCTCTTGAAAAATCAGGCGTTACGGATGTTCCTAAGCCAATTTCAAAGGCTGTGTATAACGAGCCCTCTGTAGCTACATTACGTAGCATTTTTAAGACAGAACCAAGCAAATGAGAGGTTTTGTCGTAGTAAGTACTGAAAGATTGATAGAAGCACTTGGAGAGGATAAAGTTAACAATATCCTCTCCACTTTTTCATGTCCTTTGAACCTGGATGTTGAAGATTTTTTGTTGCATAAGGCTATTCTCAGCGGAAGACAGGGGTTCTCTGTTACACACCTCGTTTTCGCCTCATTCAAGGACGAACCTATACTTGTAGGCTACTTTACTCTGGCAAACAAAGTCTTAGTTATAAGTAAATCCTGTAAGATGAGTGAATCACTCAGAAAGAGGATTAGCCGATTCTCCACCTTCAACCAGCTTCTTGATCAACGAGAAATATCTGCGCCATTAATTGCTCAGTTAGGTAAAAATTTCAATCATGCTGATAAAAAACTAATTTCCGGCGACGAACTCCTTGAACTCGCAACAGATGTTGTAAGGCAATCGCTCATGCTTCTCGGAGGGCGTGTAGCATATCTTGAATGTGAGAAACATGCCTCGTTAATTAATTTTTATAAGCGAAATGGTTTTATACCATTTAATGAACGCCCTATGGACTTTGATGAAAAGAAATTAATGAAAGGTGATTCTCTTGTTCAATTAATCAAATATTTCCGCTCTGAGGATTTTTCAGAGATAAGAAAGATAGACACGTTGCCCCAAGGGTTTAGCAGTTAAATACACCCAAGCAGATGCATAGTTGTATATTCGCAAATATATGGAATAATCTTATCATATGAAACCATGAGGGATGATTGTTTTTCACTGTTCGAGTAACAGCTTTTCGTCTGATCCCGGAAAAGAAACCGCCATGGAGCCAAAGCCTTGCTACACCCTGCATATCGCCCAAAGCGGGGATATCCCCGCCTGGATGGCGCTTGTTGATCTGGTGAAGGACAGCTTCCCCGGCCTTGATCCGGAGCATTGGGTGATACGCAAGCCCATCGGCCCCTGCCACTATGGTATCGGCACCCTGTTCATGCAGGTCGAGTACCCCATGCGCGGCTGCAACCTGTTCATGTATGTGTATGTGCTTTCCTTTTACAGCCGCGCCAGAAAAGATGAGCGCTTTCTTGAAGCCCTGCATGCCTTGCAAAGCAGGGTGAGGGACGGGCAAATTGTAGTCGAGCGCGTCGTGCCAAAGCTTTCCGGCCTGTCTTTTTGCAAAAAGGGCGAAAAAAGCGAACCCGCGACGGAGCGGTACCGGGAGATCCTGAGGAATATGGCCAAAGAATGAAGGCTCCCTCTGCCGAAGGAGCCCTGATTGATGAGCGCTGGAAAGGCTATATATTTGATTCAATGAAGTGTGTTTCGTACCGGTCCCAGTACCCCAGATAGGTCCTGTCCGCTCGGCCATCAAAGTTCAGCTGATACATCCTGAACGTGACCGGTATGTTTTTTGGCTGCCATTGCTCGAGGTAGCTGTATTTGTAGGCCATGCCAAGCTTTTTCATCACTTCACCGCTTTGCGGGTTATTGACGTCATGCGTCGCGGTGATATATGGGTACCCGGCCTGCCTGAGCCGCTCAATGACCGCCATCGATGCTTCTGTAACAAGACCTTGACGCCAGTACTCCTTTTTGAGCGCGTAGCCGAAATCATGGCTTTCGCCGTCTGACAGCCAGACATACCCGATGGGCCGGTCCTCCTCTTTCAGGCAGACAGCGCAGCGGAAAGCCGAGGGCTTGCCGTAATACCGGAGAAACCGCCCGCGCAGGAACTCTTCCGCCTGCTCCAGGCTGGTCAGCGGAAACCACGGCAGGAAGCGGTTGACCTCCGCGTCACGCAGCAGCTCAAACAGCGCCGGCGTGTCAGCGGCGGTGAACTGTCTCAGGATCAGCCTGTCCGTTTCTATTCTCGGTGTATTCATATCAGTCACTTACGCGTCTGCCTCTCCGTTGTGCCGCCGAGGGCGATTCCAGCAACAATTGATGCTAACATGAGTGGTGTCTCAATCATGATGCTTATTTGGGTCTTGTCTCAATCCCATCGAGCCACAAGAACTCGGATTCATCACGGTGTATCCCATCAGAACCTACATGCTTGGAATCAATCCTAGGGCCGTTTTTGATTACATGAACCAGTGCCATCGCATGACCGCGTCCAAGACCATAGTCGTCCGACAACCATTTGATGACTTCATTCGCAGAAATATTCGGCCCTTCGAATCCGTGGCTTTTTGCCTCATCCAGCATCTGCCTTAGTGTCTTGCCGGTTTTCTTTTCAATGGTATCCAGATAAGCTTGAAATGACATCTTGCTCCCTCCTGTCTTCAACATATAATAACCCTTGTTTTTGATAGCCAGTCACAGACACGCGTTCACTTTTACATCAACATGAATGTATCATACCACCATTAAAAGAATGTTTGGATCGTTGGAGGAAACAGCATTCTGGCCCCTCTGCTTGACAGTAACCTGATTGACATCCTGATCATTCAGATCGCTCCCGTGCTGCTGGGGGCAGGCATCCCCCTGTTTACGCAAAAAGAGGCGCTCAAACGCTTTACCCTCATGGATGTGAATCGATACGGGCAGTTCGCTGAGCTGGAGTATCACCGCATGTCCCATTGATCCTTTCGGTGGTTGCTTCCGTACCTCAGGGCCGGCAGCGAAAAAGATTTTAGAATAATTGACAGCAAAATGACCGGGTGCTATGATTTGGCTGAAATCAATGGCACCTTTTCTTTTACGAATACACGGCTTGCCCCATCCCGCCCGACCATATCCGCACAACAAGCACCGTCCGGACCGATATTTCGTTCAATGATGCCCGCGGGGCTTTCCGAACCCTTTGCTCATAGTTTAGCCTGATCTTGGGAGAACACTCTTCTTTGCGACCACGTTCATACAACCCGGAAAGGAGACCGACATGAAAAAAATGATGAAGGAAACGCTTGCCATACTGGCAGCACTCTGCCTGATGCTCCCTGTTCCATCGCTTGCCCAGCCGGCTGACTATACCGGAGAATGGGTGTGTACGGCTGTTGATATGGGCGACGGCGTGCTGCTCAAGGAGTATGAGGGGATCGCCGTCAGCGAGCTGATGCGCCTGACACTCGACCAAAGCGGCGGGCTCACGGTGACCTCCCTTGGCCAGGCGATCCCCGGCACCTGGACCGCTCAGGATCAGGGGATCGCCGCCCTGATCGAGGGGCAGCAGGTGGTATTCGGCCTGAAGGATGGCAAGCTGGTCAACACCGAAAGCGGCGTCACCAGCTACCTGGAGCGTCAGCCCGCTAAGCCCAAGCCCGGCGGCCTGCTCTCGCTGCTGGCCGGCAGGAAGTATGAAGGCCGGTGGATATCGACAGCTGTTGACGAGGGCGACGGCGTCCTGTCGACGGAGATAGACGGCATGCTCATCGACGGGCTGATCACCCTTGACATCCGCGGCGACGGCACTGTCCTGCTAAGCACCATGGGCGCCGAAGATAAAGGCCAATGGGCGGAGATCGAGGGCGGCATCAGGATCACCGTGGGCGACGAACCCACGGATATGCGGCTGGTCAACGGCCAGCTCGCGGCTGAAGCCGACGGGAGCACCGTCTACTTCCGCCGCGATACCCAAGCCCCGGCATCAACCCAGACGCCTATGGAAACCCCGGCGCCGGCGCAAACCGGCGCGCGGCTTGCCGGCCTGTGGCAGGCCATGTCCTATGAAATGGAAGGCTATACCCTTGATATCAGGATGCTGTTCCCCGACGGCCTCGTGATGGAACTGCGGGAGGACGGCACGGCACAGGCGCAGATCACGCCTGACTATACCGAAAAGTTCACCTGGTCAGGGGAGAGCGGCAGCCCGACCTTCTCCGGTTCCTATGTGCTGATTACCCCTGTGTATGATGAGGAAAGCGGCGAACTGCGCGTCAACTACGGCTCTGACGCCGCCACCATCCTGTTTACGCGCTCAGAGGGAGTAAAACCCGCGGACGGCACAGCAGCCGCAATCATCGCGGCGCCGCCTCAACCCCAGCCCACGTCGGTGCCTGTGCCGGCAGCCACGGACGCGCCGGCTCCGGCGCTGACTCCGGTGCCGCCTCCGCAGGATACGCCCAAACAGGATACGCCCAAAGCGGAAGGAAGCGAAGGGCAGCAGGTCACCAAGCTCTTCACCCTGCGCCTGGCCGGAAGCAACTGGACCGAAAACACCTCCTGGCGAAGCGACCGGGATGACTATGTATCCGTCCGCTACGATATGGCGGACGAAGGCGGGGCGATGGCTTCCGCCCTGAGCCTGTCGGCCAGTGTGGAAGGGGTCCGCAACTACCGTGACAAGCTGAAAACGCTGAAGGGCTATGCCGCCAAGGAAGGCAGGGACAGCCTGGATGAAGCGCTCATCGGCGGCTTTAATTTCCAGGGAACAAGTTATGAAAAATGGGGATGGACCTATACGGAATACGCCGCCCGGGCTGTCAGCGAGGGTGTCACCATGACCATCACCATCGAGCAGCCGCAGAAAATAGGCGACGGGCTCCAGGCGATACTGGATTCCATCGCCTACACGCTGCCGCAGGTAAACCCGCCCAATGTGGACCCGCCGCTGCCTGAAGACGGCGAGCGCTACGCCCCCTCCCCAAAGGCTGTGCCCCTGGGCGATAAAACACTGACGGCAGAATGGCTCAAAACGGATCAATCCATCCTGCTGGACAGCATCTTCAACAACAGCATCCTGTATACGGGCAAGCGCCTCTATGCCCTCGCGGGAGAGACGCTTCATGCCTTCGCGCTCGAAAACGAAGCGCTCAGCCCTGCCCCCGATTACCCCGGCGGCATAATGCAGCTGCCGGATAAGTATGAGTACCTGTCCGCCGGCAAGGACGGCATCCTCTACGCTTCCCAGGGCATGTTCAACATCCTGTCGATCCGGGACGGGGCCGTGATCAAGGACAATCAGGTTTCCGGCGACCTTGTGACCCATCCCTCGGGAGACTGGGGCCTGACCTTCTGGGCAAACGCGGATCCCATGCATGTCACCGCGGACGCGGAAGGCGTTCTCACCAAAAAGCCCTGGGTGCTGTCCGGCCTCTCCGATCCCGCCGCGCGCAAGGGCCGCTTCAGCATGATCAGCTGCGTCGCCATCTCGGATGACCGCGTCTATGTCGCCGGCACGGACGCCCTGGAGGGGGATGCCCAGCGGGTGGCCGTATACAGCCCGGAAGGCGAGGAACTGTTCACCTTCGGCAGCGCGGATTGGACAGCGGATGATGCCTTCGGCTCCGTGACCGGCATCATCCAGACCGGGGACAGCATCCTGGTGATGGATGGAAACTACAGGGCCTTCAAGCTGTTTGACCTGCAGGGAAGCTTCCTGGGCATGGCGGACTGCGATGACCTGCTGGGTACCGACTATCCATGGCTGACTTCCATCATCCCCTATGATGGGGGCGCAATCGTCGCGGCTTCCCAGTCGCGGGCGGATGAATCCGGGGACGAGCTGCTGCTTTTCTCCATACAAGGATTCTGATCAGTCTCTTCATTCAGCGAAGGGGGCCCGGCGCTCTGCCGGACCCCCTGTTTTACAAATCGCGAGTACTTTGCCGGAATCTCCTCAGTCCTCTTTCTTCCTGACCGGGATCCAGATCTCGCTGTAATAGTTCGGGTCTTCGGTACCCAGCTTGCACTCCCCCGGGTCCGAGTACATCTCGATATTGAAGCCGTCTGCCACTTCGTACTCCTTGCTGGCCGGCAGCCATTCGGAGAAGATGCGGCGGTTCTCCTCGATATAGCCGATCGCTTCGCTTACTTTCCCGGCCCAATCCATGCCCTTCACCGCCTTTCAGCCGCATTATAGCATCGCCAGGACTGCCCCGCACGACTTTTTCGGCCGGGTTTTGTCCGGATTGCATGGGGTATCCTCCGGACGCAGATTTCCTCAACTTATTAGGATATAAGCATGTTTATGCCCGCGAAAGCTGAATATAATGTTGCAGGTTACAACCATTATAGGAGGGCGCGGTCGCTTTCGCGCTGGGACTTCTGGAGCGGGGGGAGGCGACGCTTCCCGAGCTCTATGAAGAGATCCTGGCGCCTGCCCTTAACCGCATCGAGGTGCCCCGAAAAACGGAAGATGAACTCATCTGGCGCGAACATATGCAATCCGCCATCGTGCAGGCCGTGATGGGCGCCTGCTGGCCTTTCGTGCTCTCGCAAAAGCAAACATACGGCCTTCCGGGCAAAAACGCCAGGGTGATGCTGGTTGCCCCCGAGGAAGAGTACCACGAGATCGGCATCCGCATGGGCATGGATTTTTATACCCTCCTGGGCTATGAGGTGGTTTACATCGGCTGCAACACGCCCAGGGATACGCTGCTCAACGCCGCGAAAACGCTCCGTCCTGATCTGGTCAGCATCAGCGTGACCAACTACCTCAACCTGGACTGGTCGATACCGCGATCGGCCGCAACACCCAGGTTACGGTCAGCGCCTTAAAGCGCGGCGAAGCGGTCGAAAATTACCAGGCCGTGGTGGATCAGATCGTAAAGACCCGGCCCGATGTCGAAGATGTTTCTCCCGTGGTGGATGCCAGCGGCTTCCTCAGAAACAGCCAGGGGGATGATTTTCCGATCCTTCTGCGCGGCTTTGAACTGGAAAAGGCCGACGGGATCTACCGCCTGAGCGAATCGCTGGTTTCCGGCGCGCTGCCCGGGGATGGCGAAGTGTTGATCGGCAAAAACCTGGCCCAGGAAGCCGGTATCGTGGATACCGTCACCCTGGCTACGCCCAGGGGCAGCACGCGTGAAGCGGCTGTCAGCGGCAGCGTTATCATCAACGGCATCCAGACCACCAAGATGACAAAGGCCGACCTGGCCCGGTTGCGCAACGAGACCATCGGCTTTGTGTTCCGGTTCCATTACTTGCTGCCGGAGTTCACTGCGCTTGAAAACGTGCTGATACCCGCGCGCATCAAGGACGGCAAGGTCACCAAGGATACCCTCGACCGGGCGCGCGAACTGCTCAAGCTGATGGGCATTGAGAAGGTGGCCAACAACAACGCCGGCAAGATGTCCGGCGGCCAGCAGCAGCGCGCCTCCATCGCCCGCTCGCTGATCAATAACCCGCGCATTATCCTGGCCGATGAGCCCACCGGCAACCTGGACAGTGAATGGGATACCTGCATGCAGGGAACCGGCAGAGGCGCGGCCGCGGCACTATACAGACCGGCTCCTCTATTGGAAAGAACATGCCGAGGATCTTCCGCGTCAGTGGGCGAAGTTCATGCTGAAGGGATGATCATTCAGGCCACATTAGCTATCAATATACAGGGAGGTACGACCCCATGACCATCTCAAGCCTTACAGAACAGATGATCCGGTACTGCAAAGGCAGCCTGCACGATATCGAGCACTTTCTGAAGGTCCGGGCCTACACCAAGACCATCGGGGAATGCGAGCATCTGGATATAAAGACGCAGGAAATCCTGGAGGTGGCCGCGATCCTCCATGACATCGCCTGCCCTTTGTGCCGTGAGAAATACGGCAGCACGGCTGCCGTATACCAGGAGACGGAAGGCGCCATCTTGGCAGGGGAGTTTCTGAAAAACAGCGGATGCCCGCAAGCCCTGGCCGACCGAGTTGTCTACCTGGTCGGGCACCATCACACCCTGGATCAAATCAACGGCATGGATTACCAGATATTGGTGGAAGCTGATTACCTCGTCAACGCGGGCAAAGGCTATGAGCCGGAAAGGATTCGCTATACCATGGAGCATGTTTTCAAAACGAAAACGGGTATTGGTTTGCTGAGATCCATGTATAGAGTATAGATTTATTATCACAAGAAACTGCGGTTCAGAAAACCATTAGGTAAGGAATTTCAAATAAATGTTACTATTCAGCCCTAAGGACTAAGGATAGAGCACACGCTGGTCATCCAGGGCC
>CAYZRZ010000095.1:0-8843 GCA_964480995.1 uncultured Christensenella sp. | reverse complement strand
GGCGGAAGGCCTGCCGCTGGGTCCGCGGCCTGAGGGCCACAATGATTTTCGCTCAGCGCCTTTGGTGGAAAGGCTGCGGCTGTTTGACATGATCTGCGACTTTCACGCGCGGGCAGAGGCGGCGGGCCTCTGCATCGCGGGTTTAAGCAACTCGCGCATGATCTTTAACCCCCGGACCGGGCGGCTGACGCTCAGCAACATCGATGATTACCTGCCTCTGCCCTCCATCAATACCAAAAGCCGCCTGCCCGGTTCCCCGCTCTACCTGCCCCCCGAAGGCTACCGCAAGGGTGACGCCATCGACGAGACCAGCAATGTATATACCCTGGCCGCTTTGAGCCATTGCTTTTTCGGCGACAGGATAGATAAAACAAAGGAGGCCTGGCAGGCCCCCGAAAAACTGTATCAGGTTGTATTACGCGGTTTGAATGAAAACCGAAACCGCCGCCAGCAGAGCACCGGGGAATTCCTGTCCGATTGGCGGGCGGCAGTCAAAAGCAGCCGTTTGAACTGATACTCACCATTGCATGATCTGCCCGTTCGCGACCCTGAGGACGCAGGCGGGATCGAGTTGCCGGGCTTCGGTCAATTCCGTGCAGGTCAGCAACGTCTGCACATGCGCAAGGCCGGATAACAGCCTGGCCCGACGGCCGGCGTCCAGCTCGCTGAGCACATCATCCAGCAGCAGCAAGGGCGGCTCCCCGCCCTGGGCCTGAGTCAGGATGTCGATCTGCGCCAGGCGCATGGCCAGTACGGCGGTGCGGATCTGCCCCTGGGAACCGAAAGAGCGCAGATCTTCTCCCGAAAGGCTGATCAGCAGGTCATCCCTGTGCGGGCCGAAGGATGTCGACTGACGGCGCAGATCATCCGATACCGACTGCTCAAGCAGCCTGAGATAATCCGCCTTGATGTCAACGCTCTCTGACAGGCTCGACTGGTAACGGATAGAGAGCTTCTCTTCCCCACGCCCGCTGATATGGGCATAGTGACCGGCCGATAGCTCCGCCAGGCGCGCGGACGCCTGCGCGCGGGTGCGTACCAGCGGCACGGCCGCGGCACTCAGCTGCTCATCCCAATCATACAGCTGATTTTTATGGCGATCATCCTTATAAATGATCTTCAGCAGGGCATTGCGCTGCTTGAGGACAGCGTTATAGTGCTGCAGGGCATAGAAATATCCCGGCACGCTCTGGGCCATCAGCATATCGACAAAGCGGCGGCGCAGCTGGGGCGACCCCTTGACGATGTCCAGATCTTCAGGCGAGAACATCACGCAGGTCATATGACCCATCAGCTCGCCCAGGCGGGAGACAGTCTTTCCGCCTACATAAATCAGCTTTTTTTGCTTTTGATTGCGATACAGCCGCACCCCTACCTCGTCCGTCCGGCCGTTTCTTTGCACGGTCGCATGCACGGCTGCTGTATCCGAGCCTATCCGGATCATATCCTGATCGTTGGTGGTGCGGTGGCTTCTCCCCAGGCAGCAAAGATGAATGGCTTCGAGCAGGTTGGTTTTACCGGCCCCGTTTTCACCCACAAAAACCGTCAGCCCATCCGGCGGCAGAAGCGCCACCTGGCTGTAGCTGCGGAAATGATGCAAACGAAGCTGAGTGAGCCGCATTATTTATGATACCTTTCACCCGTAATTATTTTAAAGGCGCGGTAGATCTGCTCCAGCAGCACCACGCGTGCCAACTGGTGGGGCATGGTCATGCTGGACAGCGACAGCCGGATATCCGCCCGGGCAATAACATCCGGGGACAAGCCCAGAGAACCGCCGATGATAAACACGATTCGCCGCCCGTCCATGCGCAGGCGGCTGATGGTATCAGCCATCTGCTCGCTTGTTTGCGCCTGCCCATCGATGCAAAGGGCCACCACGGCATCCTCCCGCCTGACCCTGCCCAGGATGTTCCGGCCTTCCTTATCCATCACCTGCGCGATCGCGGAGGGGCTCAGACGCGCAGGCTCTTTCTCATCGGGCAGTTCAATCACTTCAACCTTGTCGTAGCGGGACAGGCGCTTTTCATACTCCCTGGCCGCCTCCGCAAAGGGTTTGGCTATTTTGCCGACAGTGATCAGGCTCAGCGGCATGCGGATAAATGTTCGATGAAGGCCGGCACGTGGGAGAGATCAGGGAAAACGGCATCGCAGACAGGCGCAAGCTCCGGGGTGTATGGCACCAGGTCGGGCACCATGATGGTCTTCATCCCGGCATCACGGCCTGCCCGCAGCCCGTTGGGGGAATCTTCAAGCACCAGGCAGTAAGCGGGCCGCGCGTCCAGCATGGCGGCCGTCCTCAGGTACATATCAGGCGCGGGCTTGCTCAGAAGCGCCGGGTCATCATCCCCCGCCAGAATAGCGCTGAAGTATCCTCCCATGCCCGATACACGCAAATAACCGTCCACCACATGGCGGGGGCTGCCGCTGCACAGGCCCATCTTGTGGCCCTTTCCCTTCACCCATTCAAGCAGCTCGCCGGCATACGGCTTGACAGGCAGACCGCCACGATCCACCTGCCGCCACATGAAGATATCAAAATCAATCCAGAACTTTTCCGCGTCAAGAGCGGGAAAGTGTTCCAAAAATAAGGCCGTGCTTTTCTCCTTGTTTGTGCCCAGCATCAGCTTAAACAAATCATCGCCCACGCTCATCCCCTGTTCCCGTGCCGCCAGGGCTGAGGTTTCAATGGCCAGCGTCTCCGAGTCAAACAGCAAGCCGTCCATATCAAAAAGCACCGCGTCAATCGTCATTCAAAGGCTCCCTTGCTCTTTGTAAAAGGCGGCGCAGGCATATGATCCCGCTTCCGCCAACCGTTCCAGTATACCCTATGCCGTTGCCGCTTTCAACACAAGCACCAAGGCAGAAAACCGGCAGAAAACAGAAATAGAATAAAACTTATACACCTGCAGTATCCACAATCACTGATTGCATATATATCTCATTTTTGTATAAATTTTCACTTCTATTTGCAGTCTATGCAGCCTTATACAGCTCTTTTGAGACAATACAACAGCGCTGGGAGTGATTATACAGCATAGCCCGTCAATAGATATTCAAAGACGATTATGTGTCGAACTATCCCCACTTTCCACAGACTTATCCACAGATAAGGCTTTCGAAAGGCATTATTAAGTTGAAAACAGCAGGCAATTGAAAAATGTACGTATATAAAGCAAAAGTTATCCACAGGAACTCTCCCCGCTTTTCCCCAAATCTTGTCCACACGAACATAGATTCTATCCGCGCCAATAATGTGACAAAAGATTTAAGAACATGCATCATTTTGCAGTTTTTGGCGTGACATCCCCGACACATCGCGATTTGTCAAGTCCGAATCCGGGAAATTTCCGGGATACCGATTCTGATGCTCAACGAACGCTCACGAAAAAAGCCGCCGCCGGATAAATCCGGCGGCGGCCGATAAACCGTTTCGGGGTGGATCAGCGGTTCAGAATGGTCGCCTCGGTCTCCTTGTCAAAGAAGTGCAGGCGGGCGGTGTCCAGCGCCACCTTGGTGTCATCACCGGTACGGGTATGGGTACGCGGATCAACACGCGCGATCACGTTTTCATTCTTGCCGGCGGTGGTGAAGTACAGGTAGGTCTCGCTGCCCATCAGCTCGGTCACTTCCACGTGCACCTTGATGACAGACTCGGGATTGGCGGCAACTTCAGCAGGATCGTCGCTGATGTTCTCAGGACGGATACCCATGACAACTTCCTTGCCGATATAGCTCTCATCGACGAATTTCTTCACTTTTTCGGCGGGTACCAGGATCTTGCTGTCGCCAAACAGAGCGTACACCTTGCCGTTTTCAGCCTTCAGGGTGACATCAAACATATTCATCTGCGGGCTTCCGATGAAACTGGCCACAAACTTGTTGCGGGGATAGTCGTAGTTGTTCTGGGGGGTATCGACCTGCTGGATGAAGCCGTCCTTCATGATGCAGATGCGGGAACCCATCGTCATGGCTTCGGTCTGATCATGGGTAACGTAGATGAAGGTGGTCTGCAGGCGCTGGTGCAGCTTGGTGATCTCGGTACGCATGGCAACGCGCAGCTTGGCATCCAGGTTGGACAGCGGTTCGTCCATCAGGAAGACCTTGGGCTCACGCACGATGGCGCGGCCGAGGGCGACGCGCTGGCGCTGGCCGCCGGACAGGGCCTTGGGCTTGCGGTTGAGCAGGTACTCGATATCCAGGATGCGGGCGGCGGCTTCGACGCGGCGCTTGATTTCATCCTTGGGGGTCTTGCGCAGCTTGAGGCCGAAGGCCATGTTATCGTATACCGTCATATGGGGGTACAGGGCATAGTTCTGGAAAACCATGGCGATGTCTCGATCCTTGGGCGCAACATCATTGACCAGGCGGTCGCCGATGTAAAGCTCGCCATCGGAAATCTCTTCCAGGCCGGCAACCATGCGCAGGGTGGTGGACTTGCCGCAGCCGGAGGGGCCGACCAGAACGACAAATTCCTTATCCTCGATGTCCAGGGTAAAATCGCTTACAGCGGTCACGTTACCGGTATAAATCTTGTAGATGTGCTTAAGGCTTACGCTTGACATGAGTGTACCTCCGCTTTTTTATCAATGTGACGGCGCATCCAGGCGCCAGGCATCACGTTGATTATAACGAAATGAAGCCGCTGTGGATACCCGCTAAAATAACCAAAGATTTCATGTCATGTTTGTGCAAACCTGTGTTCATCGGGCGGATTTATGCCAATTCCATCCAGCCTCAGGCCGGGATTACAGATTGAGCAGCGCCCCGGCCCTGTCCGGATAGTTGGTGATGATCATATCCACGCCTGCCTCGATCACGCGCTTCATATCGCGCTCGGAGTTCACCGTCCATACGTTGACCTCGATGCCCGCCCTGTGCGCCCTGGCACAAAAATCCGGCATAGACAGCACATGCTGGAAGCGCGGGTGCACCGCGTTCATCTTGTTGTCCTTGGCATAGCGCCAGGGGCGCAGCAGCACGGATTCATACAGCATGCCGCAATATATTTCGGGATTCAATGCCTTGATGCGCTCCAGGCTCATATGATTGAAGGAGGAATAGAGAACTTTATCCTCCATGCCCATCTTCGCCGCAAGCTCCAGGCACTTTTCCTCAATGCCGGGATAGGGGTTGACACCCGTTTTCAGCTCCACGTTGACCTGGAGACCCAGGGGCTTTAACAGCTCATATACCTCGCCCAACGTCGGCGCCTTGGCGTTTTCATATTCGGGGTGCAGCTTGTTGAAGTTAAACATCTTCAGCTGAGCCAGTGTCAAGTCCGCGATCAGCCCGGTGCCGTCGGATACGCGCTCGATCGATTCGTCATGGGCGACCAGCAGCTCACCGTCGCGGGTTAAATGCACATCCAGCTCAACAGAATCAGCGCCCTGCTCGGCCGCCAGCGCAAAGGCTTCCAGTGTGTTTTCCGGCGCGTAGCCCGACGCGCCCCGATGCCCGCAAATGTTCATAAAGCTATATATCCCTTCTATTATCTCATCAGCCTGTTGGCTGTCATAGAGAGCGATTGTGTTTGCAGATCCACCGTCTGCAGGGTGAAACGGAAGCTGCGCGCTTCCTTCAGGTAAATGCGGTCACGCTCCAGGGGCTCCGGTCCGCAGGAGTTGCTGCCCAGCGGCCCCATGGCCCCATCCACGCATACCTCTGTCATGTCTTCGTTCTTCAGCTCATAGGTGTGCAGGGCACGGGTCAGCGCTTCCTGGCTGTAGTGATGAGCGCTGAAGGAGAAATCCTCTCCGGCGATCATCAATCCCCTCCCCGAGGCATCGCCGATCAGCACGAAGCGCGTATCTGCGTGCGACCCGTTCTCCTGCGGATAAATGTAGGGTTCGTGCGTATCTTCGACCGAAGCGTGATACAGGCCGATCATCGCCCCCAGCTTTTTGTCAGGGTAGCTCTCATGCTGCCCGCGGCCGTACCAGGAAAGCCGGTCAAACGACCTGGGCATGCGGAATCTGAGGCCCAGACGGGGCAGGTACATGCCCTGCAGAAGGCTTTCATTGCCGGGGTAAGGCGAATAGCAGAGCTTGAGCTCAACCCTGCCCTCAGGGGAGAATCGCCAGCTTTGTTCCAGGGTCAGCAGCGGCCTGAAAATCTTGGGCGCGTACACGCTGCGCACGGTGACCAGGATATCCGCCCCCTCCCGCGCGCTTTCAAAGGCTGTCACGCGGGCTTGCAGCTTATCCAGCCCATAGCGTTCCCATTGATCGGCTATGCGAACGCTAAAACCTCTGTCGTTATCTATAGGCGCGCGAAACACGTTGAGCGCAAAGGGCCTGTCAAGCATCGGGATACCGGCGGATTCAATCTGACACAAACCCGCTTGCTCGAAGCTGAAGCGGTATACATCCTCGCCCGAGCGCACGGTGAGTTCCCCTCCGCTTTGCTCAAGGCTCAGCGGTTTTAGCGGCAGTTGAACAGGCATCTCTTCCTCGCCCAGCGCCAGCTGCGCCTGATCCCGCGCCGCCACAAATCCGGCCTCCGCCCAGAGCGCGGTTTTTTTCAGAGCGAGCCGCACCGTCAGCACGCTGCCCCTGGGATAACTCCCCAGATCCAGCCGCAAGGTCATTTCTTCACCGGCGGGACAGCAGAGCTCCGCTTCGCCCTCCCTGATCAGGCGGTCCAGGCGCTTCACCTGCCAGGTGAAGGTATAGTCACTCAGATCATTGAAATCAAGGCAGTTTCGCAGGGCAAACAGTCCCTCCGCTTCATCGATCACCCGCAGCCGCGCCGGTCGCAGCACATGGGCGTACTCAATCATGCCGGTATGCGGCGTCCTGTCCGGGTAGAGCAGCGCGTCCACACAGAAGTTGCCGTCGTGAGGATATTCGCCAAAGTCGCCGCCGTAGGCCCAGTAGTCACCGCTGCCATCAGGCGCGGGCTTGAGGATGCCGTGATCCACAAACTCCCATACGCAGCCGCCCATCAGGCGCGGGCTCGCGTAGATGGCCTGCCAGTAGTCCTCCAGGTTGCCGGGGCCCTGCCCCATGGCATGCGCGTACTCGCACAGGAAGAAAGGCTTGGGGTCATCCTTCTCCCCTTCCCTGATCACCCCCTCCACGGAGGTATACATACGGGAGTAGAAGTCAGCGGTCTTCGCCCCTTCGTCCCGCTCGTAGTGTATGGGCCGGCTCGTGTCCTTGCGGCGCATCGCTTCAGCCATCTTTTCATGGACAATTCCGTAGCCCGACTCGTTGCCCAGCGACCAGGAGATGACGCTCGCATGGTTGCGGTCCCTTGCCAGCATCCGCATGCCGCGGTCCACAAACTGCTCCGTCCAGGCGGGATCCTGCGCGATCAGGTCATAATGGGAGAAGCTGACGACGCCGTGGCATTCGATATCCGCCTCATCGATCACATACAGCCCAACCTCGTCGCAAAGGTCGAGCAAGCGCTGATCCGGCGGGTAATGGCTGGTCCGCACGCAGTTCATATTGCTGCGCTTCATGATCAGCACATCCCGGAGCATCGAATCCACCGCGGAGAAGGAGCCCAGGCTCATGTGGGTATCGTGGCGGTTGATGCCTTTCAGTTTGACAGGCCGGCCGTTGACGCAAAACACGCCCCCCAGAATATCCACCCGGCGGAAGCCGACGCGCACCAGTTCTGTCTGGGCGGGAGTAGAAATCACAAGATCATACAGCCTGGGGGTTTCAGCCGTCCAGGCATCCACATTGGGGAAGGCGCAACGCGCGGAGGCCTTGCCATCCAGGGCAGGCACAACTGTATCCAGCATGAGGGAACTGCCGTCATACAGCTTCACCTGTACCTCGGACACACCTCTGGTCTTCACCCGCAGGCGAAGCAGCCCGGTGCTCATATCGCTGTCCAGGCTCGCGTCCGCCTTCACATCCATGATCGCCTGATCGGCAAAGCTCAGCAGCATCACATCCCGGAAGATGCCGCTTAAGCGCCATTTGTCCTGATCCTCCAGATACGTGCCGTCTGACCATTGAAAGACAAGAACCTGAAGGACATTGTCTTTTTCTTTTACCAGGGCGCTGACGTCAAACTCCGCGGGCATGTGCGGCCCCTTGGAGAAGCCTGCCAGCTGCCCGTTCACATAGGCATAGAAGCAGCTGTCTACGCCCTCAAAGCGCAGAACCGTGCTTCTGCCGGCAAAGGCTTGCGGCAGATCAAACCGGCGCAGGTAGCAGCCTACCGGCGTCTGATCGGGCACATGGGGCGGATCATAGGGAATAGGATAGTTGACATTGGTGTACTGGGGCTTTCCAAACCCCTGCATCTGCCAGCAGCCAGGCACCCGGATGCTTTGATCGCTCAGCCACAAAGCGCTGTCATCGGGTATCGCGAAGGGGCTGCCGTACAGATGAAAGCCCCACCGGCCGTTCAGTGAAAAGAAATACTGCGAAGCCGCCCGCTCTCCGGCCCGAGCCGACGCTTCATCCGGATAGGGCACCACCGTCGTCCTGCCGGGCAGGCGGTTGATATGCAGGCAGTTCAAATCCTGGTATTCACTCAATCGCATGAACTTTGTCCCCCACTGTATTGATAGGTTCATTTTAGCACAGGCACTCCAGGCGGGCAAGGCGAAAAGAACGGCTCCGCTCTGCTGTGCTCCCGCGGGGGCGGGTATACTGCAGTATAAATGAGTGAGGTGAGAAACGAATGGTGGATATCGACAGGTTTGCCGCGATATTGGAGGAACAGGCCGCTCTCCTTCCCAAAGAGGTATTAAAAAACCTCAACCTGGGCATCGGCGTGTCTGAAAAAGCAAAGCGTGACCGGAGAGCCAGGCCGGGGCTTGCCGGGAGTTTGACACTTCGGCGGACTAAAAGAGCCAGGAAAGCCTTACAGGGCTT
>CAYZRZ010000094.1:0-8851 GCA_964480995.1 uncultured Christensenella sp. | reverse complement strand
TTTCGGCGCTGGGGACCACCATCGAGGATACCATCACCGGCTACATCGGCCTGCTCTCAAACGGTGTAGCGCTGGTGAGCTGCGGGGACGAGGTATGGGCCGTGACCCTGCCCTGATATCGGAGGTATAGCGTGAACATTGTTGACATCATCATCCTGGGGGTCGTTGGGATCAGCGTGATCTATGGCTTTTACCACGGCTTCATTCACACCGTGGCAAGCCTCGCGGCTGCCCTGCTGTCCATCGCGGCGGCTTTTGCCTTCGGGCCCAGGGTAGCCGAGATTTTCGTCACCAACCCCGCGGTCACAAGCTTTTTGTCCACCTATACCGATTCGGTGGTGCGCGTGGGCGATTTTGACCTTGCTTCCTCTCCGGTGGTTTCCATCGGCCGGAGTACCATAGAAACCATCCTGCGCTCGGTGAACCTGCCGGAGCCTCTGGCAAAGGTGCTGGAGCAGAACCTTCTAAACCAGTCTTTCGGCGGGGGGCAGACGACGGTGAATACTTATGTATCCAACACCATCATCGCTGCGGCCGTGCAGGTCATCAGTTACCTGGCGGTGTTTGCCGCCGCTTATATCGTTCTGTCCTTCATCATCAGCCTGATCAAGCATGTCATGGACTTTCCGATTTTAAAGCAGCTTGACTGGCTGGCAGGCGGTATATTCGGGGTGCTGCGCGGCGGCGTGCTGGTCTATCTGCTGCTGCTGCTGGTCCCCCTGATCTCAACGGTTCTGCCCGCTGACGGTATCGGAAAGCTGATCGCGGACAGCAGCCTGGCACATCTGTTTTCCAGCGATGGCTTCTTTATCCGGGTCATTTCCCAGTAAAGTCTAAGGAGAAGGCATTGAAACCACGCGATCTGATCGTTATTCTTTCGGCTGCGGGCCTGGCGCTGGCTCTGCTGATACTAAGCCGGTCGGGCCTGCTCTCGCCCAAAGCGCCACCCAAAAACCAGACAGCGCCCGATATCACGGTTTTAAAACAGAAAGAGGGGATTGCTGAGGTGGCGAAGGAAGTATCCCTGTGGGGAGAGGAGTCAAAACGCAGCCCCGCAAACGCCTATCTTCGCGTTTCGGTCAATAACCGTATGTATGAGCCGATCCCGCTGGACGAGAATTTCAGCGTGGATATCAAACGGGAGGGCGGCTATCATAACCTCGTGATCGTGGAATCCGGCGTGGTCAGCATGATGTTTTCCACCTGCGATAACCAGCTGTGCGTGCACCAGGGGCAGGTATCGCTTGACAACCGCGACCTTCGCGCGCTGTATAACCAGATCGTCTGCCTGCCCAACGAAGTGTTGCTTGAGGTGATGGATGAGCATGAGGTTATGAGCCTTTACGGCGAGCAGAGGTTTGAGGATGCCGCCCGCCCCTATGCCGAGGCGGCGCTTTGGTCCCTGGGGTGCCTGGCCGCGCTGTTTATCCTGCGCTTTACGCTCCGCTTGCCGCTGAGGAGGAGGAGGATCCATTGAACAAGCAAACCAACCGCCTGGCGATGTCCGCCATGTTTGTGGCGGTCATGATGGTATTGAGCTATATCGAATCGCTGATTCCCATCGGCAGCGTGCCCGGCATGAAGATCGGCCTGGCCAACTCTGTTCTGCTGCTTTCCCTGTATTGGCTGGGCATCGTGATCTCCATACAGCTGATGATCGTGAAGGTGTTTCTGTCTGCCTTCATGTTCGGCGGCTTTATGGCGCTCCCCTACAGCCTGGCCGGCGGCGTGCTGAGCCTGGCCGTGATGATCATACTGATCTATCTGGTGAAGGGGGTCAGCCCTGTCGGCGTCGGCATAGCCGGGGCTGTCGCGCACAACGCGGCTCAGGTAGGTGTAGCCATGCTGGTGCTGCAGACGAGCCAGCTTGTCTATTACATGGCCATTCTGATCGCTGTGGCGATCGTCACCGGCGCGCTGACCGGTACGGTGGCAAAACTATTGATGCACTATTTGCCTAAAGAAAGAAAAGCGCTGTTCAGTCAGGCTTAGTTAGCGACTGCTTTGCCTTTTTATGCTGGATATGGTAGAATGCCGGAGTCTTATTAGTAAACGAGGTGAGGATATGGCCTTAGACGTGTTGCAAAGCATCCTGGAAGCGGAAAAATCAGCAGCGGAGGTTTTGGCCGCCGCGCAGCAGGATGCTGTGGATATCATGAAAGAGGCGGAAAATGCCGCGCGCCAGCGCGAGCGGGAGGCTGCCCTCGAAAGCCGCGAGCTGTACAGAAAGCTGCTTGAGGACGCGCTGAAAAAGGCAGAAGCGGGGCTGGACGCGCGGTCCGCGGAACGCAGGGCGTTGACTGACGCGCAGATCAAAAAGTCCGCTGCCTTATTGCCGCAGGCTGTCCGGCTGATTGCCGAAGAGGTCATTCATGGCAATCGTTAACATGAACCGTGTCAGCATTCTGCTGATGCGCAGCGATGAGAAAGCCTTTTTGCGCCTGGCTCAGCGCTGCGGCTGCGTGCATGTTGTGCAGGCAGCGCAGCCTCAGGCGGAGGAAGCCGCCGAGCGTGACGGGCGGGAAACAGCCCGCCAGCAGGATCTTTCCCGTATTCGCTGGACGATCTCAAAGCTGGCCCGCTATGACCGGGAAAAGCATTCCATGCTGAGCCCCTTGCCGCAGGTGGCGCTTGGGGATCTGGAGCGGGAGCAGTACCCCGTCGCTATGGCTGCCGTGGAAGAAACGGAAAGGCTGGAGAAATTATCCGGTGAGCTGCGCGGGCAGGAGACCCGCCTTCGCCTGATGATCAGCCAGCTGACGCCCTGGCTGCAGCTCGATATCCCCGCGGACAGACTGATCTCTACCCGCAGCACGCGGGTATTTACCGGTTACTTGAAGACAGCGGAGTTTGGCAGAATACAGGATGAGTGGGCGGGCCGCGCTGTAACGATCAAGCCTCTGTCATCCCAGCGCGATCTGCAGTACATGATCGCGTGGGCGCACGCGAGCGAGGCTGAGGAGTTTCAATCCGCCCTGCGTGCTTCCGGTTTTCAGCAGGCAATGCCCGGTGAGGGAAGCGGCACGCCGGCTGCTCAAAAGGATGCCTTGCAGGGGGAGCTTGAGCGCGTCCTGCAAAGCATCGCCGGGATCGACGGGCAGATGGAGACCCTGGGGGAGGCGCTTCCCCAGCTGCGCCTTTGCTTTGAGGCGCTCAGCGCCGACACAGCCCGCGCGGACGCGGTTGAGATGATGGCGCATACGCAGTCCGTCAGCCTCATGGAAGGATGGATACCCGCTTCCCTGACCGGCGCTTTTGAGAAAGAAGTAAAATCTGCCTTCCCGCACGCGCAGATTGCTTTCAGGGAGGCGGAGGAAGGCGAGGAGCCGCCTGTGCTGCTGGGCAACAAGCCGATGATCGCTCCTTATGAAACCATCGTGGCCGGTTTTGCCCTGCCCGATCCCTCGGGGATCGATCCCACCAACCTGATGATGCCTTTTTTTGTCTGTTTTTTCGGCATGATGGTGTCGGACGCGGGCTACGGCCTCATGATGGCCATCCTGATCCCTATTTTGATCAAGATCATGCAGCCGGCCGCCGGGCTGCGCAAGCTGATGCTGGTTCTCTTTGGCGGCGGCATCGCCACCGTATTCTGGGGCGCCCTGTATAATACCTGGTTTGGCTTCGCGGCCATCCCTGCCCTTGGCGTGTTTGACGCGGTCAACAACTCCATGCCCGTGATGGCCCTGTGCATCGGCCTGGGGGCTGTGCACTTGTTCGCGGGGCTTGGTATGGGTGCCTATGTCAACATTCGGGATAAGAAGCCCCTGGATGCCGTGTATGATCAGCTCAGCTGGGTGCTGCTGATCGTCGGCCTGGGCCTGCTGGTCTTGCCGAAGACAGCAGCCGCCGGCAAGTGGATGGCTATCACGGGTGCTGCCATCGTGGTGCTGACCGCCGGCCGGAATAAATCGAAGAATCCCATCAAGCGGGTGATATCCGGCCTGGGGGCGCTCTATGGCGTGACCGGATGGATATCTGATCTGCTCAGCTATGTGCGACTGTTCGGCATGGGTCTGGCGACGGGTGTCATCGGCATGGTTATCAATCAGCTGGTCGGCATGATAACTGCAGGCGGCGGTATCATCAGCCTGATCCTGGGCGGTGTGGTGTTCGTAGGCGCGCACCTGTTCAACGCCGCCATCAACATTCTGGGCGCCTATGTGCATGCCTGCCGCCTGCAATACATCGAGTTCTTCGGCAAGTTTTACTCCGAGGGCGGCAAGCCCTTCCAACCCCTTCGATTTTCCCCAAGGCACGTTCGCGTCAAAGACGCTTCGTAAAAATTTATTAGTTGGAGGTTAGGTAACATTATGGGCATAAACACACTTTCTCTGGGGCAGTTCCTGACATTTGCTGCTGCTGCGCTTTCCGTCATCCTTGCAGGTTGGGGGTCGGCCAAGGGAGTTGGACTTGCAGGCCAGACATCAGCCGGCGTATCTTCCGAAAACCCGGAGGTTAACTCAAAACTCATGGTGCTTCAGATCCTGCCCGGCACGCAGGGTATTTACGGCTTCCTGATCGCAGTCATCATCCTGGTCAATACCGGCGCGCTCGGCGGCAACATGGTAGATGTTGGGCTCTTGCAGGGGCTGATGTATATTGCCGCTGTCATGCCTATTGCCGTCGTTGGACTTCTGTCCGCGATTAATCAAGGCAAAGTGGCCTCTGCCGCCATGCTCATGGTAGGCCAGCACCCGGATATGTCCGGCAAGGCCATCACCATGACCGTTATGGTTGAGACCTACGCGGTGCTGGCGCTGCTGTCCTCCTTCCTGATGGTCAACGCCATCAAACTGTAAGGTGGCAGCGATGGATACGCAGCCCATCCTTTCCCTGATCAGGGAGGAAGCGCTTCAGGCCGCGGAATCGACCCGGGCGCAAGCCTTGGAGCGCGCCAAAGTGATCAGGGAGGAGTCGCTTAAGCGCTCCGCCCTGATGTTTGAGCGCGCGAGGGAAGATGCCGCCCATGAAGCGGAGCAAGCCCGGGACCGCGTTCGCCGGCTCAGAGAGCTGGAGGATCGCAAATACGCCCTGGCTGCACGCCGCGAACTGATCGGCAGGGCATTTGTCGAGACACTGAAAAAGCTTCATATCCTGCCGAACGATGACATGGAAGAGCTGATGCTCAACCTGATCGCCGCCAGCGCGCAGGGCGAAGAAAGCCTACAGGCGGGTGACATCAACGACGGTTTCTATACCCCTGCTTTTATTCAAAAAGCCAATCAAAGGCTGGCGGAGCTGGGCCGGCCCGGACGGCTCATTGACGCTGGCGGGCGGGCGGCCGGATGCTGCGGCGTGGTGCTCGCAAGCATGGAAAGCCGGACCTATTGCACTGTGGAAGCCCTGATGGAATCGGGGCGCGAAGGGCTGGAGCAAAAGGCAGCCGCCCTTCTGTTTAATAACGAAGCATCGTAAAGGAGGCGCTCATGCCGCAATCGAGCATTGCATACGCTATCGGCAGCGCGCGTGCCCCTTCCAGGAGGCCGCTGGGCCGCTCTGATCTGGAGAGGCTTATCTCCGCGTCCGGCTATGATGAAGCGCGCCGCCAGCTGGCAGATATGGGCTATGGCGGCGGGCAAGATGAGGATGCGGGGCAGCTGAGCGTCAAGGCGCTTGAGGAGGCCTGTGCTTTTTTGCGCCGCGTAACGCCCGACCCGGCGCTGACAGATGCTTTCCTGCTGCGCTATGACGCGCAGAACTTAAAAACACTGCTGAAAGCCCGCATCCTGGGGGAGGAGCCTGAAGGGCTTTCCGCCTGCGGGACGATCGCCGCCGATGTATTGCGCCACGCGGTATCTGAACGCGTTTATAGAAAGCTGCCGACTGGTTTCATGGAGGCCATGCAGGCGCTGGAAAAGCGCATCGCTCTTAAAGTCGATCCCATGGAAATTGACGCGGTCATTGACCGCGCCGCCTTCCAAATGGCGCTGGAGCGGATGAAGGAAACCAAAAGCGATAAAGCGCGTCAATACTTCAGCGCGAAGGCGGACCTGCAAAACGCGGTGACAGCGCTTCGGCTCCGCGCGCTGAAAGGCCTGAATGTAAAACCGGAGCAGCTCTATCTGCCCGGCGGCAGCATCAAAAAGTGGCCCGAGGCGAACGAACTCGAGGAAAAGCTGCCCAAGCTGTTTTCGGCCTGGCCATCCGGCGTGCGTGAAGCGGTGAGCCTGAGTTCGAGCGATTCTGCCCGCATCCCCGCGCTTGAAAAGGCGGCTGAAGACTATCTGCTGGGCATGTGGCGGCCTTTCCGGAATGAACCTTTTGCCGTGGAAACGCTCATCGGCTGGCTGCTGGCGCATGAGCGAGCGGCTCAGGCTGTCCGCCTGATCATGGCCGCCAAGCGCAACGGCTTCAGTGAGGAAGCCCTCAGAGAAAGGCTGCGTGAAGCGTATGGACGATAAACTGCGTATGGGTGCCGTAGGGGAAGAGGATGTCATCCTGGCTTTCCGCGCCGTTGGGGCTGTCACAGCCAAAGCAGTGACCCCCTATGAGGTGCAATCAGCCATCCACCGCCTTTACCGCCAGGGCATTCCGTTGATTTTTATCACAGAGCGGGCCGCCCGGATGGCACCGGAAATCATGGAACGCTATGAGCAGTCGCCTGATCTGGCGCTGATTCCCATTCCCGGGGTGCATGGTACGGATGGCTATGGCGCGCAGCGTGTGCGTGACAGGGTCATCAAGGCCATCGGCGCGGATATTTTAAGTAATAATGGAAACGAGGAACAGTAGCATGGCCCAGGGAAAGATCATCAAAGTCGCCGGCTCGCTGATCGTGGCGGAGGGTATGTCATCCGCCCGTATGTATGACGTGGTACGCGTCAGCAAGAGAGGTCTGATCGGCGAAATATTGGAGATGCGGGGTGACCGCGCATCCATCCAGGTCTATGAAGAGACAAGCGGCCTTGGGCCGGGCGAGCCGGTAGAGTCCACAGGCGCGCCGCTCTCGCTGGAGCTGGGGCCGGGCCTAATTACCTCTATATTTGACGGCATCCAGCGTCCGCTGGAGCTGATCAGGGAAAAGGCAGGCGACCGCATCACCCGAGGCATCAGCGTACCCAGCCTTGACCGCGCGAAAGTGTGGTCTTTTGTGCCCCGCGTGAAGGCGGGCGACAGCGTAGAGGCAGGCGATATCTTGGGCGCGGTGCAGGAAACGCCTGTCGTTGAACACCGCATCATGGTTCCCTTCGGTCTGAAGGGAAAAGTAAAATCCATCCATGAGGGCGAAGCCCGTATCGAGGATACGGTATGCGAGCTGGAAACTGAGGATGGAAGCCTCCATAAGCTCAGCATGCTGCAGCGCTGGCCCGTACGCCAGGGCAGGCCTTACCGCGAAAAACTGTCGCCTGAAGGCCCGATGGTGACCGGCCAGCGCGTGATCGATACCTTCTTCCCCATTGCCTCAGGCGGCGTGGCCGCTATCCCCGGCCCCTTCGGTTCGGGTAAAACGGTGGTGCAGCACCAGCTGGCCAAATGGGCGGACGCGGATATCATTGTTTATGTCGGCTGCGGCGAGCGCGGCAACGAAATGACGGATGTGCTGGAGGAGTTTCCGCGGCTGCATGATCCGCGCACGGGCGAAACGCTGATGAAGCGCACGGTGCTGATTGCCAACACCTCCGACATGCCTGTGGCGGCCCGCGAGGCCTCCATCTATACGGGTATCACCATCGCCGAATACTTCCGTGACATGGGCTACACCGTCGCCATCATGGCCGATTCCACCAGCCGCTGGGCTGAGGCTTTGCGTGAGATGAGCGGCAGGCTTGAGGAAATGCCCGGTGAGGAAGGCTATCCCGCCTACCTGTCCAGCCGCATCGCGGAGTTTTATGAGCGCGCAGGCCTGGTTACCTGCCTGGGGAAGGATGGCCGCCGCGGCGCCATCTCCGCCATCGGGGCCGTATCACCGCCCGGCGGCGATATTTCGGAACCTGTCTCTCAGGCTACGCTGCGCATCGTGAAGGTCTTCTGGAGCCTCAGCGCGCAATTGGCTTATCGCCGCCACTTCCCGGCCATCGACTGGCTGTCGAGCTATTCGCTTTATGGCGATAACCTGGCCGGATGGTTTGCCGATAAGGTATCGCCCGAGTGGAATGAACAGCGTGCCCGCGCCATGATGATCCTGCAGGAGGAAAAGGAGCTGGACGAGATCGTCCGGCTGATCGGCGCTGACGCTTTGAGCTGGAAAGACAGGCTGACCATGGAAGTAGCCCGATCCATCCGCGAAGACTACCTGCATCAGAACGCCTTTGACGATGTGGATACCTACAGTTCGCTTGAAAAGCAGCTGAGCATGCTGCGCATGATCCTTGAGTACGGCAGGCTGGGCCAGCTGGCCCTGGACGCCGGCGCGACGCTCAGCGAGGTACTGAATCTGCCTGTGCGCGAGCGCATCGGCCGCGCCAAGTACATTCCTGAGGATGAACTGGCGAAATTTGAGCGCGTACAAACGGAGCTGTCTGACCAGACCGCCGCGCTGATCAATCGGGGAGGGAAGGCGGATGCTTAAAGAATACCGCACCATTAAGGAACTGGTCGGCCCGCTGATGCTGGTGGACCACGTGTCCGGCGTTACCTATAACGAGCTGGTGGAGATCCGTGAGGCGGATGGGGGGATCAGGCGCGGGCGCGTCCTGGAGGTCAGCGGCGATACTGCCCTGGTGCAGCTGTTTGAAAGCAGCCGCGGCTTGCGCATGGATACCAGCACAGCCCGCTTTCTTGGCCGCAGCATCGAGCTGTCCGTTTCCATGGATATGCTGGGCCGTGTTTTTGACGGCATGGGCAACCCGAAGGACGGCGGGCCCGCCGTGCTCCCCGAAAAGCGCATGGACATCAACGGAGAGCCTCT
>CAYZRZ010000093.1:0-8900 GCA_964480995.1 uncultured Christensenella sp. | reverse complement strand
AGGAAAGGCGCGCGCTGAGCCCGCAGGAATATGTGCTGCGCCACCCCGGCGGGGCTCTGGGACAGCTGCGCGATGATGAGAATTTGAAGGAAGTATGATAAGCTGGAGTTCATGCTTGAAGGCTCCTGCCCTTGTATGAAGCCGACAATGAAGAAGCCGGAAAGTCTTCTTTATTGTATCCATGGGGAAGACAGCGCTGTATGCCAATGTCATCAAAAAGGGATTCTGCGAGGTTTGACTGGCCTCCCCTCTTGGCGTTATTTTTTGCATTAATTATTTGCCTATGCCGCTAAGTCTGTGACATGATGTCTTCTTCAAGAGGAGGGGAGACTTTTTGTCATAGCTCTCGTCGGAATCAAAAAGCACTTTGTGTTTCTTTGCGTCTGATCAGTCAGGCAGATATGATTCTCTTCAGGCCAATAGCGCTGTCTGCAGGGTCGATCCGGCGCATTGTGTGGGGTGATGGCTGAGGCCGTACCCGGTGCATTCGGGGGAATGGCGTGAGTATTCTGGCCGGCGTCCTCGTGGAGCGGTGCTGTGCGCAGGCTTTTAATCCGGATGGCGGGCAGACCTCCGAGATGGTGTTCATGGAAGACTTGGTCATGGAAGCACCTGCATATATATGGTTTTACCAATACCGGCGCCGGACAGACATCATTGGCATTGAAACCTCTGATCAGGTGAAGAAGTTTGAACCCAAAAAGCAAGCCTTGTATTTATTCTGTTTTTGCTTAAAATGGGGGATGAGCGGCTGCTCCGGCCTTGCATCCCCTGTCCGAGTGGGCTACAATCTTCAAGAAAACGCTATTTAGTAATGGAGGATATCATTGAACGCTCTGATCCGGCGCTTTTTTTCTGCCGAAAGTCTGGTGCCGCAGCGCCGGCGCCTTGGCGATCTGCCAGGAGATCGTGAAGCCTACCGAAATATAAGCCGCATCGCGGTCCCCTCAGTGGCTGAGATGGTGCTGTCAAGCCTCATCGGGTCAATGGACGCGATGATGGTTGGCATCCTGGGCAAGAACGCTATCGCCGGTGTCAACTTGCCTACCCAACCGCGCATGATATCGCTGTCGTTGTTTTTTGCCCTCAACGTGGGTGTGACGGCTATTGTCGCCCGGCGCAAGGGAGAAGAGCGGCGAGAGGCGGCCAACACCACCATCCGCAACGCGCTGATGCTGATCGCAGGCCTGTCGATGCTGGTGATGACGCTATCCGTCGCGTTCGCTGAGCCGCTGATGCGTCTGGCAGGCGGCAACGCCAATACGCCGGATGACGCCATTGTGCTGAAGGACGCGATCAATTATTTCAAGATCATGTCCTTCGGTTTGCCTTTCAGCGCCTTGTCGATGTGCATTAACGCCGCCATGCGCGGCGTCGGCAATACCAAACTGACGCTGAGGGTCAACATTGTCAGCAACCTGGTCAATGTTGTATTCAACTACCTGCTGATCGGCGGCAACCTGGGATTCCCGCGCCTGGAGGTGATTGGCGCCGCCATCGCTTCCGTCATCGGCATTGTAAGCGGTACCGTCATGGCTGTGGCGGCTGTCACCTCGCACAAGGACAGTTACCTGCATATCGGCCGCCATGATGAGTGGAAGTTCCACCCGGAGACCCTGCGCGGCATTGTGAAACTGGGCGGCAACGCGATGGTTGAGCAGATCAGTGTACGCGTCGGATTTTTCATCTACGGACGCATCATCTATGACATGGGCGTGACGGCATTCGCCGCGCATAACATCGCGATGCAGATGATGAACCTGACTTTCAACTTCGCGGATGGCTTGGCCGTGGCCGGCACCTCGCTGGTGGGTCAGAACCTGGGCGCCAGACGCAGCGACCTGTCGCTGCTGTACGGCAAGATGACACAGCGGCTGGCTTTTGCCTTCTCGCTGATTATCGCGGGCATTGTCGCCCTGTTCCGGTATCCCCTGGCGCAGCTGTTCATCAACGCGGATACCTTAGGAGCGCCTCAGGTCATCTCCATGGCAACGAGCGCCATGCTGGTGCTTGCCTGTTTCCAGCCTATTCAGATGAACTCCGTGGCGCTGTCGGGCGCTTTGCGCGGGGCAGGCGATAACCTCTATGTGGCAAGCGTCATGATGATCTGCGTCGGCGTGCTTCGGCCCCTGATGACCTATATTGCCGTCTATGTCTTCCATTTTTCTTTGCCGGTCACCTGGATTCTGGGCTTGAGTGAAATGATCGTTCGTCTTGCGCTCTTCCACCTGCGCTTTGAAAGCGGCAAGTGGATGACGAAAAAGGTATAAACAAAACCATACATACTTGCGCAAGCAATCCGCAAGCGATATAATGCTTGCATTGCCGAAGTGGCGGAATGGCAGACGCATGGGACTTAAAATCCCCCGGTAGCGATACCGTGCCGGTTCGAGTCCGGCCTTCGGCACCAAAATGAGGGCCGCTATGATTTTGCGGCTCTTTTTTATTGCATGCAACCGGCAAGGGTCTGACGCGCCAAGGGTAAGGAGAGGCTTTGGCGGTCATCTGGGGGATCACAGTACCTTAGAATTCCGGCTGATTCTCAGGGACGTGTTTTCATTGTCCGACAGCCTATCCATAAGTATCGGCATTTTCTGTATTCTCCACCTGACGGACTGGCCGCTGCTTTGATGGGAAGTCAGCAGCAGACCGTGTGATTTTCTCTGCGCATATTTGCGCTTTTGTTTTGTACTGACCTCTGGTATAGTTGTTGTGGACACGTTGATCAGTCTCTTGAGCCTGATCCCCCGGCGCCGCTGCCGGCAAGGCGGGTACAGCCGTCCTGGGATACCGGAATGATCCGGGCAGCTGATGAATGAGCCGGACGGATAAGACGCGGATGTGAAGAACCCCTGATGGGGAGTAAAGGTGATGGATGTATAAACTGATTGCTTGCCTGCTGTCCGCTTTGCTGATGCTGCCTTTGGCGGGATCTGCCCAATCCCGGCAGCTCGAAGTGTTTTTTTGGACGCGGGCAAGTCGGATGCCATCATCATTTTGACGGATTCCGGCACTGTTTTGATCGACGCGGGAAAGAACAGCATGGGAAAAGAGATCGTTGCCTTCCTGAAAGCGCGACAGGTTGAGCGGGTCGACGTGATGATCATCACCCATTTTGATAAGGACCATGTGGGCGGGGTGGATAAAGTGCTGGAAGCGATGCCCGTTGACCTCGTCATAGAGCCTGCTTATCAAAAAGAGAGCAAGGGGAGAGATGATTACATGCAGGCGCTGGAGAAGACGCGGACAAGACTGGAGAGACTGAGCGGGAACGTGTCCTTTGAACTGGACGGCGCAAGCTTTAGCATTGATGTCGCGAATGAAAGCGATTACGGGCCGGATGAGGAGAATGATTTCTCCCTGGTGACCAGCCTGAGTTTTGGGCAGGTCAGCTTTCTGTTTGCGGGGGACGCGGAAAATGCCCGTCTGGCTGAGCTGCTTAAAGAAGGTGGCTTGAGCCACCATGTGCTCAAGGTACCTCATCACGGAAAAGCCGAGAATCTGAGCGCCGCCTTCTTCCGGGCCGTCGGACCAAGCTATGCCGTGATCACCAGTGATGAGAAGAACCCGGAGGATGAGGTGGTCCCGGCACTGCTGCGGCAGCTTGGCACTGAGGTGTTTTTAACGCGCGAAGGTACTGTGACTGCCCTGACTGACGGGGAAAGCATCCGGTTAACTCAGCAGAAGCAATGAACCTTGCGGGTGCTGATCATCCCTTTGGTATCAGCTGTCTGTTCGGCTTTGGCAGATCAGGCAGTCATCATACAGGTCAAGGAATGAGGAGGATCAAAAGATGGAGACTATCATTGCCCCCAAAGCGCCGGCGGCGCTGGGGCCCTACAGCGCGGCGATCAAGGTGGGAGAGCTGATCTTTACATCCGGACAGATCCCGGCGGATCCGGCCACAGGTGAGCTTGCCCCGGGCGGCATCGCCGAGCAGACGGAGCAGTCCCTGAAGAATCTCAGCGCGGTATTGGAAGCCGCCGGGTCCGGCCTGGATAAGGTGATCAAGACGACCTGCTTTCTGACCGACATGGCGGATTTTGCCGCCTTCAATGCCGCGTACGGCAAATGCTTTTCGCAGCATAAACCCGCCAGGTCAACCATTGCGGTCAAAGCGCTGCCTAAAGGGGCGCTGGTGGAGATCGAGTGCGTCGCGGAATTTCAAAACGACTATACATACTAATATATCATCGCAGGATATCCGAAGTCTTGCAAAGCAGCCCGGCCATAACGGCCGGGCTGCTTTGTTCAACATAAGGGGAGTCTTATTTCTTAGCCTTCCCCTTTTTTGATCCCTTGTCTTTCTCGGGCTTTTCTTTATCGGAAGCCTTCGCCTTGACAACGGGAACTTCACCGGTCTGGGGCTTGCTTTCTGCCTTGCGCGCTGATTGTTCATCCCCGCTTTCCGGCGGGGTTTCCTCCCGAGGTTCCTCGATTGGCCCATCCTGCTGATCCTTCGGGGGTTCGGGGGACAGCATGCATTGGTAGAGCGACACATACATCTCTGCCGAGTGCTTCCAGCTGTAATCGCCGCCCATGCCGCGGCGCATCAGCAGATTCCATACATCGGGCTTATCCCTGTAGATAGCCAGGGCGCGCTTGATGGTGTTGAGCATGTCGTGCGCGTTGTAGTTAAAGAAGCTGAAGCCGTTGCCGGCACCCGTATATTCGTTGTAGCTGAGCACTGTATCGCGCAGGCCGCCGGTTTCACGCACGATCGGCACGGTGCCGTACAGCATGCTGATCATCTGGCTCAGGCCGCAGGGCTCAAACTGGGAGGGCATCAGGAAGATATCGCTGCCCGCGTAGATGCGGTGAGCCAGGCTGTGGTCCATTGAATAACGGGCGGCGACACGGCCGGGGTAGTTTTGTTCCGCCCAGCTGAACAGGTTGATGTAGCGGCTGTCGCCCATGCCCAGGACCGCCAGCTGCACGTCTTCGCGCATGATATCGGCGATCACGTGATCCACCAGGTCAAGCCCCTTCTGGCTTGACAGGCGGCTGACAATGCCGATGACGGGCGCGTCGGGCCGGATATCCAGGCCCAGCTGCTCCTGCAGAGCGCGTTTGTTGACAGCCTTTGCCGCCATATTGTCGACGGAATAGGCGGCTTCGATCAGGCCGTCGCGGGAGGGATCAAACTCCGCGGTGTTGATGCCGTTGAGGATGCCCGTCAAGTGGTTGCTCTTGGAGCGGAGCAGGCCGTCCAGCCGCTCGCCATAAAAGCCTGTTTGAATTTCTTCGGCGTAGCTGGGGCTGACGGTGGTGATCTCATCCGCGTAGACGAGACCGGCCTTTAAATAGTTAGCGGCGCCGTAGTGCTCCAGCTTGTCGTCCGTGAACAGGCTGTCGGGCAGGCTGAGCACATCCTGCACCTCCTTGATACCGAAGATGCCCTGGTACTGAAGATTGTGGATGGTCATCAGGGTCTTGATATGGCCGTAGTTTTCAAGATGGCTGTACTGCGTGCGCAGCAGCGCCGGGATCATGCCGGTCTGCCAGTCATGAGCGTGGATCAGGTCAGGCTCAAAGCCCACCAGCGGCAGGAAGTTGAGCGCCGCGCGGCTGAAGAAGGCAAATCGCTCATATTCATCCCCGCCCATGCCGTAGATGTAGTTGCGGCCGAAGTAGTAGCGGTTGTCCACAAAGTAAAAGACGACGCCGTCCTGCACCAGTTCCTCTATGCCGCAGTACTGGCGGCGCCAGCCCAGCTGCACCTCGAAATCGACCGCGTGACGCATTTGCGATTCATACTTCTCGGGGATAGCGGCGTACTTGGGCAGGATCACCCGCACATCGTGCCCCTTCTGGGCCAGCACCGGGGCCAGGGAGCCAACCACATCCGCCAGACCGCCTGTCTTGACGAAGGGGACACACTCGCTGGCTGCAAACAAGATCTTCATATCGGTTCTGCTCCTTTCAGATGAATGAGGGGGATCAGATACTTAAATCCTTGGGAACGACCAGAGGATAGGAGGGTGAGCTGATCAGGCGGGAGTTTTCCTGCACATTGACCTGCTTATCAAGGATCACGTTTTCGATCTGCGCGTGGCGCTGAATCACCGAGTCCTGCATGACGACGCAGTTTTTGACTACGGCACCGGGACGAACCATGACGCCGCGGAAGAGGATGGAATTCTCCACCTCGCCCTCGATGACGCAGCCGTCGGCGATCAGGGAGTTCGATACCTTCGCGCCCTTCGCGTACAGGGCAGGCATTTCATCGCGAAGCTTGGTCCAAACAGGACGCTCGCGGTTGAAGATGAGGGAGCGGTTTTCCGAGCACAGGAAATCCATGTTTGCCTCAAAGTAGCTGGCGATGGAGTCGATCACCCACACCCTGCCTGGGCATTCGTAGCCAACCACGCGATAGCGCTTTTCGCGCAGCATCTGGGTCAGCAGATCTCTTGTAAAGTGGTGCATTCCGCCCGATACCGCCCGGTCCACCAGGTCGATCAACAGCTCGCGGCGTACCAAAAAGCAGGAGAGATAGGTGTTCTCATAGTGGGGGAGGGCCGGGTCGCACTCAATTTGCCTGACGATGCCGTTTTCATCAATATCCAGGTATCTTCCGCTGCCGTGGCGGCGGGCCGCCCTGTCTTTTGAGAAGAGCAGCGTCATGTCGGCGCCTTTTGCGATATGCTCCTCCAGGACATCGTCAAAAGGCACGTTGTATACAATGCTCGAATCGGTGACGACGATGTATCTCTCCCGGCTGCGGCGCAGGAAGGTGATGTTGCTGCGCAGCGCGTCGAGCAATCCCTCGTATACGCCAACATTGTCATACGTCATATAGGGCGGCAGGATGGTCATGCCCGAGCGCTTGCCATGCAGGTCCCACTCGCGGCCGCTGCCCAGGTGATCCATCAGGGAGTGATAGTTTTTCTGCATAATGAAACCGATATTTTCGATGCCCGAATGGATCATGCTGGCCAAAGGAAAGTCGATCATCCTGTAACGGCCGATCATGGGCAGCGCTGCCACCGCGCGGGTGCGGGTCAAATCGCGCAGCTGGTTGATGCGCTCTCCGGTATAAATGAGGCCTACCATTTTCTTTTTCATACTATCGCCTCCCTCAGTTGCCTGCCTGCTCGCCGGCGGGAAGAACTGCACCCTCCGGAAGCTGGACATTGGTTCCGACTACGGCAATTTCGCCTGTCTCTCCGCCCACGCGGGCATTCTCTCCGATGACAGCGTTTTCAGCCACGATGCTGCGGTGCACCACGGCATTCTTTTTGATCCTCGCGAAAGGCATGATCACGCTGTCGATCACCTGAGCGCCTTCTTCTACCGTCACGCCGGCCGAGAGTACGCTCCCTCTGACCTCGCCCGCGATCTCACAGCCTTCGGTGATCAGGCTGTTTTCAACTGAGCCGGTCGGGAAGACATAATGCGGCGGCATACCGACGTTGCGGGCGTAGATCCGCCAGCTGCGGTCATGCAGATTAATGGGGACCGGACGCTGCAGCAGGTCCATGTTGGCGTCCCACAGGCTCTCAATGGTACCGACATCCTTCCAGTAGCCGCTGAAGCTGTAGGCGCCCAGCCGCTCGCCCCTTCTAAGCATCATGGGGATGATATTCTTGCCGAAATCCTTAGAACTTTCGGGGTCCAGCTCATCCGAGCGCAGGTATTCGCGCAGCTTCGGCCAGGTAAACACATACACGCCCATCGAGGCTTTGTTGGATTTGGGGTTCTTGGGTTTTTCCTCAAACTCGATGATCCGGCCCTCTTCGTCCGTGTTCATAATGCCAAAGCGGCTGGCTTCCTCCCAGGGTACCGGGCGCACGGCGATCGTAGCGGCAGCCTCCTGCTTGATGTGCTCGGCCAGCATGTCGGCATAATCCATCTTGTAGATATGGTCGCCCGAGAGGATGAGGATATAGTCCGGATCGTATTGCTCAATAAAAGCCATGTTTTGGTATATGGCATTGGCAGTACCCGTATACCACTCAGAGGCCGCCTGCTTCATATAGGGGGGCAGGACAAATACGCCGCCGCTTGAGAGGTCAAGGTCCCAAGGACTTCCGGAACCGATGTAGGCATTCAGCTCCAGCGGTTCCCACTGTGTAAGCACGCCGACCACGTCGATACCGGAGTTGGCGCAGTTACTCAGCGGGAAGTCGATGATCCGGTATTTTCCGCCAAAGGGAATGGCGGGCTTGGCTGTTTGATGTGTCAGGACCCCCAGGCGGCTTCCCTGGCCGCCCGCAAGGAGCATGGCGACACAGCTTTTTTTGTTGACCATGTATTAGTCCTCCTCAAGTGTGTTTTGCTTTTCTTGCGTGATATATTCAAAATAAACGCTGGACAGAGGCGGTACGCATACTTCGACGGATTGGGCGAATGCGCCCTGCGGTATATTCTCCGCGTCAAGGGGCTGCGCGTTATACTGGTTGGAACCGCCAAAGCGCTCCAGGTCGGAATTGAGTATTTCCCTTACAGTGCCGGGCACGGGCAGGCCAAAACGGTATCTTTGATGAAACCGGGGGGTAAGGTTGGTCATGCAGATCAGCGCTTTGTCCTGCAGGCTGCGGCGGAGAAAAACCACGATGCTGTTATCCCTGTCATCCGCCTGCAGCCACTCGAAGCCTGCCCATCCATCCTCCACCTCATACAGGGGGGGCTGCTCCAGGTACAGCCTGTTGAGCTGACGCGTAAACTCCTGCATTTGCGGGTGGCGTTCGTACGCCAGCAGGAACCAATCCAGCTGGTCGTCGTACTTCCACTCGATGAAGTGACCAAACTCGCTGCCCATGAACAGCAGCTTTTTGCCGGGATGTGCGTACATGAACCCCAGCAGCGCACGCAGCGATGCAAACTTATCGTCATAGCTGCCGTGCATCTTGTCCAGCAGCGACCTTTTGCCGTGCACCACCTCGTCATGCGAAAACGGC
>CAYZRZ010000092.1:0-8911 GCA_964480995.1 uncultured Christensenella sp. | reverse complement strand
ATCCGCCTCCCCGCTGAGTCCGAAACGGAATTTAAGCATATCGGCAGCGGCATACAGGAGGCCAAAGGGATTGATGCTGTCGCCTGCCGCGTTCTTCTGCAAACGGGCGGCGAAAAGCCTGGGGCCCTGCTCATCCCAGTAGGAATCATAGACAAAAGACTCTATGCCGCACAAGGCGGATGCCGCGGCCTGTACGCTGGCACAGGCTGACGCTGTTGCCAGCAGCACCCCCATGCCGTCCGGTGTCCTGATCAAGTCCCTGATGAACCCCGGCGCATCGGTCATCATCCTCTGATTTAGATAATACCTTGCGGCGGCAGGCCGGACAGCCTCCTCCCACATTTGGAGATACTTGCCGGTGTAGGGAATTTCACTGATGAGCAAACCGGAGTCTTTTGCCATGCTATATACATGATCAGCAGCGTTTTTCAGCGCTTGCTCTTCCAGCTTGATCGGACAGGCAAGCACGCCGCGGGGCAGCTTGCCTGTTTTTAAGGGAGAATGCGCGTTCAAAGCTTCCGGCATCATGTAAACGCGGCACCGCAAGATGCAATCGAACCCATCCGCGAGCTCCGGCATGCCTTCCTCGTCCGGCGCAACGCAAAGTATACCGTCACACTGCATAGCAGCTTCGATCGCTTCTTCAGTCATGGCGCTGCCATACTCCTGTATGGAAAACTCAGATATCTTATCCTCTACCATAATAAAGGAATGGCCGAAAGCAACCGCCAGATCAGTCAATATCTGCTGTACGCGAAGAGAGAGGCTTGATGCCTCTGTGCTTCCGCTGAATATCATCATCTTCGCGCGCATCTGTTTGTATCCTTTATTCCCAGTCAAGAGGGTAGTTGGTTACGGCATAGGGAAGTTTTCTGCTGTTGGACAGCATGGTATTGATGACTGTATCTATCTGCCGCTGATCCGTGTAGGGCGTGGGAATGAAATCATTATAATCAGTCTTTGAGGATATGCGCATCGGCACGATCCTGAAGCCCTGAGGCGCGGCTTGACCTTCCTTGAAGCTGAAACGGGTCTGAAAAATAAATGAGGACATATCGCTGGGTTTATTGTTGCCCGCAAAGCTGAAATTTGCCAGCGAATAAACTATATACTTGCCATTGTACTGTTCGATCGGGTTGACGCGGTGGCTGTGGTGACCCAGCACCAGATCAGCACCCGAATCAATGGTCAAGCGGCCCAGATCCTGCTGGTTGCTGTTGGGCATATAGTCCAGTTCATCGCCCCAGTGATAGCTTACAATGACAATATCGCTCTTTTGACGCATCATGGCTATATCCTGCGGAACCTTTTCCATCAGCCGCGGATAGTTGCCATTGAAAGTTTGATAAGCAAGCATACCGATACGAACGCCCTTGGTCTCATAGATTGCCGGATATGCCTCAGTGCTCCAGACGATACCTGCCTGCGTTAAGACACGCTGTGTCTCTTCTATGCCTGTCTCTCCATGATCCATGGCATGGTTGTTTTCAAAAGAGACAGCTTCGATGCTGAAGTGTTCCAGTATCTCCACATACTCAAGGGGTGCTGAAAAAACAAAGCTGTTGTTTTTTTTGTAAACGGGAGCCGTGGTCAGCGTGGTTTCGAAGTTGACCAGGGTCATATCGTCCTTCTCCAAAATTTCGCGTACATTACGGGCCACAAAGCTGAGATCGCCGCCTTGCCTTTTCAGTTCTCTGTCAAAGAGCGACTCCCGCTGTTCACGTACATCACCGCCAAAGGTGAGGTCTCCGCCGGCGCTTATAGTGATCAGTATGCTGCCGTCAGGCAGCAAAGTGACCGGCTCCTCGGGATTTGAAGGGATCGTCTCCTGCCCCTCAGATTCAGGCTGAACGGAATCGACCGTAGGAGTGGCTGTTGGCTTCGCGAACAGGGAAACATCCTCTTCTTCAGCCGGCGCCATGAGGGGCATTAAAAGTACAGATAACAACAAAAAACAGGATAAAAACCTTTTCATGAATCGCTCCTCAGAAATTTCCGGGATAATTTGGCATTAGAATATGCCGTCGATCCTGCCCGCTTCATCCACATCCACTTGCAAAGCGGCCGGCTGCTTGGGCAGACCGGGCATGGCAATGATATCGCCCGCGAAGGCTACTACGAAGCCAGCTCCGGCTGACAGGCGCACATCACGGATGGTCAGTTCAAAACCCTCCGGCGCGCCTAAAACCTTGGGATTATCACTAAAGGAATACTGTGTCTTGGCAATGCATACAGGAGCCTTGGCCCATCCGTCTTCTTCCAGCTGCCTGATGATACCGCGAACCTTTGGAGAGAAAGCAACGCTGCCGGCGTGATATACGCGCGTGGCAACCGCTTCGATCTTTTCAGCCAGCCCGAGATCTTCGGGATAGGTGTAGGAGGGGGCAGGCTTCTGCTTCCCTTCCAACAGATCAGACACACAGCTTGCAAGCTCCGACGCGCCTCTGCCGCCCTGCGCCCAGCCGTCGCTGAAACGGCAGGGGGCGCCTTCGTCCTCCGCCGCGCGTAGCACGGTATCAATTTCGGCCTGAGTATCGGTGGCAAAATGATTCAACGCGACAACGACCGGAAGACGCCAGATCTCGCGTATGTTTTTAATATGCTGGCGAAGATTGCAAAGCCCCTTTTCGAGCGCCGGAACATTTTCAGCGCTCAAATCGGATTTGGCGACACCGCCGTGGTGCTTCAGCGCGCGGATAGTAGCCACCAGGACCACGCAATCAGGCCACAGGCCGCTCTGCCGGCACTTGATGTCAAGGAACTTTTCAGCGCCCAGATCACCGCCAAAACCCGCCTCAGTAATCACATAATCAGACAGTTTCAGCGCCAGCTTGGTGGCGATCACGCTGTTGCATCCATGAGCAATATTCGCGAAGGGTCCGCCATGAATCAAGCAAGGGGTGTGGTCAATGGTCTGCACGAGGTTGGGCATTGCCGCGTCACGCAACAAGGCCGCCATGGCGCCTTGCGCGCCTATTTGGCCGCAGGTAACTGCCTTCCCCTCATAATCGCGCGCCACAACAATGCAGGCAAGCCTGTTCTTGAGATCCTGAAGATTCTGCGCCATGCAGAAGGTGGCCATCACTTCGCTGGCGGCTGTGATATCAAAGCCATCTTCCCGCGGCATGCCGTTGGCATTGCCGCCAAGGCCGCTGATCACGCTGCGCAGCTGACGGTCATTTAGATCCATGCAGCGGCGAAAGGTGATTCGCCTGGGATCAATATTGAGCGCGTTTCCCTGCTGGATATGATTATCAATCATTGACGCCAGAAGATTATTCGCCGTCGTGATCGCGTGCAGGTCGCCCGTGAAATGCAGGTTGATATTTTCCATCGGCAGCACCTGCACATGGCCGCCCCCGGTCGCGCCGCCCTTCATACCAAAAACGGGGCCTAAAGAAGGCTCCCGCAGGGCAAGCATCGCAGACTTTCCGTTATAGTGCAGGCCATCCGCCAGGCTGATACTGATGGTGGTCTTCCCCTCGCCCGCGGGTGTAGGCGTTATGGCAGTTACTAAAACAAGCTTTGCGCGGCAGGGCAGATCACGATAATAAGCGGGATCCACCTTCGCGATATAACGGCCATAAGGCGAAAGCGAGTCAGGATGAAGGCCGATGTTTTTTGCCAGGTCCTCAATGGGCATCATCTTTGCCGCATGGGCTATCTGTATATCAGTCATGGCTGCCTCCTTGAATGATTGAAGAGATTTCTATCCTTATCCCTACGGGGATCCTTATCAAATTAAGCGCGCTTTTTTTGGATATTGCCGACATGCCCGTCAACTGCCTTGAGGCAGACTCTTTTGCTTTGTTCCAGGTGCCGCGCCATGAGGTCAGCGAACTTTTCCTCATTGCGCTCTCTCAAATAGGTGAGCATCAGGCGATGTTCCTGGTGCGCGCTGGTGCGGCGCACAATACTGGCAATCGCCAGCGCAGAAAAACGGATAATATACTCTTCCTGGCTGTCAATGACACGCAGGATACGTTTCTTATTGGATATATGCTCAATTTTACGGTGGAACTGCCGGTTTTGCACAGCCAGAGCGCTTGAATCCGCCTCCCGCTCGCTGATATCCATAACCGACAGGATATCCTCCAGTTCCTTGAGGTCCTCTTCCGTAATGTTTTCAATAATGGATGGGGTGATCAGCGTCATCAGCGCATTGCGGATACCGTAGATTTCCTCAATATCCTCAATGGTAAACGCGCGGACGATGACGCCGCGGCGTACCTCGCAGGAAACCAGGCCATCCAGCTCCAGCTTTCTGAAGGCTTCGCGAAGCGGTGTGCGGCTGATATGCAGCTTATTGGCATATACCGTTTCCACAATGCGGTAGCCGGCTGGCAGCTCACCTGTGATAATGGCCTGCTTGAGTATTTCATAAGCTATATCGCGTATCGGTTTGCTGATATCCTGCGTGTTGATCACTTGCATGTTCATCGCCCCTTCCACAATACAATAATAGTACAATCAAAGGTCTGCGCTGTCAAGAAACGATGTTTTCCCTGTCGATCAGCATCGTCTTGAGGCAAAGCATACCGCCGCGTTTTTCGTACAGGCCGATCAATATATCACGGCATCGCAGCGCTGCCACGCTTCCTTCCTCCAATTCCCGCGCGCCGGGAGCCTCTGCCGGACTAATCGCCACGCCGTTGACGCAGAGCTTCCACAGATCATCCCTTACGTTTAGCTGCGGCAAGTGAGCGATGGTCTCCTCCATGCTCAAAAGCCAGGGGCCGCTCTCTGTACCGTTTTGCACGCAAGCCTCAAACTCTTCCATCGTGATTGCCTCATCAATGCAAAAAGGACCGGTCCTTTCCCTGATCAGCATCCGCATGTGCGCAGGACACCCCAAGCGCAGGCCGATGTCGTGACACAAAGTACGGATATATGTTCCCTTTCCGCAGGATACGCGCAGCAGGAATCCATGATCTGCTGTCTGGCTCAGCAGTTCTATATCCTGTATCTGCACAGGGCGGGCTGGCACTTCGACCATTTCCCCCGCGCGCGCCAGCGTATACAGCGCCTTGCCATCCCGCTTGATCGCGGAAAAGGAAGGAGGCGCCTGCATCAGGGTACCCTTAAAATCATCAAGGACACTCCTGAGCGCGTCGATGTCAGGGTAATTGCGCCCCTTGCGCATGACAATCCCGGTCGCGTCCTGTGTATCAGTCGCTGTACCAAAGGCAATCTGGGTAACATAGACCTTCTGATGTTCGGCTATATAATCAAACAGTGAAGTCGCTTTGCCGATCATAATGGGCAGAACTCCGCAGGCCTCTGGGTCAAGCGTGCCGGCATGGCCTGTCTTTTGCCCTGTTAAGCGCTTGATAAAAGAAACCGCCTGTGCCGATGACAGGCAGGGCGGCTTTAGCAGGTTGATGATTCCGTTCACCTGGAGAGCTCTTCCAGCGCAGCTTCGCGTATGAGACGCACAGCTTCATTCAGCGGCGCGTAAACAGTGCAACCAGAAGCCTGCGCATGACCGCCGCCGCCAAACCTGGCGGCAAGCCCTGATACCTGCCGCGGCTCAATGCTGCGGAGGCTGAATTTTATCCCATCGTCCATTTCATGAGCAAGGCATGCCATTTCAACCCCTGGCATGTACAGCCCGTAGTTGACGATCTTATCTGTATGGCTGATGTCTGCGCCGCTTTGAAGATAATCCTCCTTGGTAAGCGTCATTATGGTCAGGCGCCCATCCAGAAGGAACTCAAGCGATCTGAGCGCGCAGCCCAGCATGAGTACATATTCCTTATCCCGCATCAGGTGCAGGCGTCTGGCTGTATCCGCCAAAGGAAGGCCTGCGCGCATCAGGGAAGCGATCTGCTCAAAGGTTTCATCGCTTACGCTGCCAAAACAGAGGTTGCCCGTATCTGTAGTGATGGCTGTATAAAGGCAAACAGCCTCTTCCCGAGTGACGGCTAAATCAGCCGCTTCCATCATCCGCAATACAATGCTGCCTGAGGCGGGTAAATCTTCCAGCACCAGGTTATGATCCGCAAAGCCATCATTGGTCTTGTGGTGATCCATTTGAGCGCAGACACGGGCCTGCCTGAAGGCTGCGGCACTCTCTCCAAGACGCTTAAGGTCAGACGCGTCAATTGACAAAGCCAAGTCAAATTGTCTCCCCTCGACCTGGGCGGGAAGCAGAATATCCTCCCTGCCCGGCAGGAAAGCGAGGTATCCCGGCACAGTGTCATGACAGATCATCGTGACCTGTTTACCCATCCTTCTGACCAGGGAACCCAGAGCCAGCATGGAGCCAAGCGCGTCACCGTCCGGAGCCAGATGAGTACAGAGCAGCACATCTTTTGAACTGGTGATCAGGCTGAGGATCGGGGCAAAATCCTCTCTATTCTTCTGTTTGTTCAAGCTCTTGCCCCTCTCCCGCGTTAACTTTCTTTAACAGTTCATTGATCCTGACACCATAGGCAATGTTGTTGTCTTCATAGAACTGAAGCTCAGGCGTGTATCGCAGGTTCATGCCGCGCATCAGCTCACGGCGTATAAAACCGGCCGCTGATTTAAGCGCCTTGATTACGTCCTTTTTAAGGTCGTCTTCCAGCACGCTGACATAAACCTTGGCATAGCTCAAGTCACGCGTCACATCCACATGGGTGATGGAGATGGTGCCCAGCTTAAGCCGTGGATCAGAGAGTTCATCGCGGATAACACGGTATACCTCGCGCTTCATCTCCTCCTGTATGCGGTCGTTGCGAAAACTAGGCACGAGCTTCCTCCACTTCTTCCATGACAAAGCACTCGATCACGTCGCGTTCCTTGATATCGTTATATCCGTCCAGGCCTGCGCCGCACTCGTAACCAGCAGCTACTTCCTTGGCGTCATCCTTAAAGCGCTTGAGCGAGGAAAGCTTGCCTTCAAATACAACAACATGATCACGCAGCAAACGCACGGAGGCGTTGCGCTGCAGCTTGCCGTCAGTCACATAGCAGCCTGCAATGGTGCCGGCACCCGTGATACGGAATACGCTGCGTATCTCCGCGTGACCGAGAATGTTTTCCTTAAATACCGGTTCCAGCATGCCCTTCATGGCCTTTTCGATATCCTCGATAGCCTGATAGATCACGCGGTAGAGGCGGATATCCACCTCCTCCTTCTCGGCGATATCACGGGCATTATTATCAGGACGGATGTTGAAGCCGATGATGATGGCGCTGAAAGCAGTCGCCAGGTTCACATCATCCTTGGTGATCGCGCCGACACCCGCATGCAGCACACGGATCTTGACCTTATCGCTGGACAGTTTTTCAAGCGCCTGGCGTACGGCTTCCACCGAGCCCTGAACATCAGCCTTAACGATCAGGTTGAGCGTTTCAACCTTGCCCTCGGCAATGTTTTCAAACAGATTGTCCAGCGTGACCTTGGAGGAAGCAAGCACACGCTGTTCGCGCTCCTTGTCCCTGCGCTCCTCAGCCACCTGGCGGGTCAGGCGGTCATCGTCAACAGCGACCATCTCATCACCTGCCGAGGGAACATCGGTAAAGCCGGAGATCTCAACAGGCATGGAAGGACCGGCCTCAGTCACGCGTTCGCCCTTGTCGTTTTGCATAGCGCGCACACGGCCTGAGGCCATGCCGGCGATGATGCTGTCACCTATGTGCAAGGTACCGTTTTGCAGCAGCACAGTTGCCAGCGGGCCGCGGCTCTTATCAAGCTTGGCTTCAATGATGACGCCCTGGGCTTTGCGGTCCGGGTTGGCCTGCAGCTGCATCACTTCCGCCTGAAGAATGATCATATCAAGCAGCTTGTCCACGCCTTCGCCCGTGAGAGCGCTGACGGGTACCATGATCACGTCGCCGCCCCATTCCTCCGCGACCAGGTTAAAGTTGGTCAAATCCTGCATGATGCGGCCGGGGTTGGCTGTATCCTTATCCATCTTATTGATCGCCACAATGATCGGAACGCCTGCCGCCTTGGCATGGTTGATAGCCTCCACAGTCTGGGGCATCACACCGTCATCGGCCGCGACAACCAGCACAGCGATATCGGTCGCCTGCGCGCCGCGGGCACGCATGGCGGTAAACGCCTCATGACCGGGCGTATCAAGGAAGGTGATCACTTCACCCCTAACGTTCACCGAATACGCGCCGATGTGCTGGGTGATGCCGCCTGCCTCGGACCTGGTGACGTGAGCGCTGCGGATATAGTCAAGCAGCGAGGTCTTGCCGTGGTCAACGTGTCCCATGATGGTAATAACCGGGGGACGCGGCTGCAGGTCCTTCTCCTCGTCTTCAATCGCGGCAGATTCGCTCAGCACGTCTTCAGCCGTCTGGGCAAGCTTCATCTCCAGCTCGATGCCGAATTCGGCCGTCACCAGTGAGGCAGTATCATAATCCAGTTCGCTGTTGATGGTGGCAAGGTTGCCAAGCAGCAAAAGCTTCTTGAGGATCTCACCGGCGGGACGGCCAATGCGCTCCGTCAGATCCTTGACCGTAATGGTTCCGGCAGTCATATAGGCTTTTTCGATCTTGATCGGAGCCATTAACTGCTGGACCGAAGGCTTCTTCGACCTGCGCTTGCCGCCGCGTACAGATTCATCATCCTGTGAAACGAAGCTATTGCGGACCTGTTGGCGCTTGTTGCGGGTCACACGCTCGGGATCATGCTGGCGGGTATAATTCTTCTTATTGGGGTCATAGTTGCTGACGCGTTCCTTGCCAAGCGGCAGCGGCGCGTCCTCAGACAAAGGCTTGGCCATACCCGGACGCATACTCGGGCGGACACCGCCGGGCGCCGGACGACCAAATCCGCCTTGCGCTCCGGGAGCAGGACGGCCGAAGCCTCCCTGTCCGGCGCCGGACGCCGGGCGGCCATATTGCTGCGCGCCGGGGGCAGGACGGCCGAAGCCTCCCTGTCCGGCGCCGGACGCCGGGCGGCCATATTGCT